>NZ_CP091786.1:1866700-2177816 GCF_022024015.1 Prevotella sp. E9-3 | reverse complement strand
TTCGTTCGGTTCGTTTGTTTCAGCAAGTGGAAAAGACTACACCATTCATTTCGATATGCAGGTTGCGCTAACCTCAACGGTTGTAGCTGTTCTCAGCATTTGTCTGGCCACCTATATATATATAGGTGAGCGCCAGCCTATTGCCGACCGCTTGTACAAGACATTCCCCAAACTTCATCGTGCAGCCTACAAGCGTTTCTATCAGGATGAGATTTGGCAGTTTGTGACCCACAAGATTATTTTCCGTTGCGTTTCTACTCCTATTGCCTGGTTCGACCGTCATATTGTTGATGGTACTTTCAACTTCCTGGCTTGGGGGGCTAACGAGGCAGGTGAAAGTTTGCGCCCCTGGCAGAGCGGCGATGTACGCCAGTATGCCGTTTGGTTCCTTACAGGCGCTGTGGCATTAACATTAATCCTATTATGCATCTAAAAATATGAGTATATTAAGTGTTTTCGTAATAATTCCCGCCCTGATGCTGTTGGGCCTCTGGCTTTCAAAGAGTCTGAATCAGGTGCGTGGTGTGATGGTAACGGGAGCTTCATGTTTGCTGGCCCTCTCTGTTTGGCTGACCATCTATTTCATCCAGGAGCGTTCGGCTGGCAATACCGCCGAGATGCTGCTCACTTATAGCACACCTTGGTTCGAGCCACTGAACATTGCTTACAGTGTTGGTGTTGATGGCATTTCTGTAGTGATGCTCCTTTTGTCGAGCATTATCGTATTCACAGGTACTTTTGCCTCGTGGCAGCTGAAACCCATGACCAAGGAATATTTCCTTTGGTTCACCCTTCTTTCCACGGGTGTTTATGGCTTCTTCATCTGCACCGACATGTTCACTATGTTCATGTTCTACGAAGTGGCCCTTATTCCTATGTACCTTCTGATTGGTGTGTGGGGTTCTGGTCGCAAAGAGTATTCAGCTATGAAGCTGACCTTGATGCTGATGGGCGGTTCTGCTTTGCTTATCCTGGGCATTCTGGGCATTTACTACTTCAACGGCGAATATAGTGGTGTGTTTACCATGAATGTAAACGAGATTGCCAAGACTTCGCATCTCATTCCTACCGACATTCAGTGTGCTTTCTTCCCCTTTATCTTCATTGGCTTTGGTGTACTGGGAGCCTTGTTCCCCTTCCACACATGGTCACCCGACGGTCACGCTTCTGCGCCTACAGCAGTGTCTATGCTGCACGCTGGCGTGTTGATGAAGTTAGGAGGCTACGGCTGTTTCCGTGTGGCAATGTACCTTTTGCCTGAGGCTGCTCAGGAACTGTCATGGGTATTCCTTATTCTGACCACCATTTCTGTTGTCTATGGTGCACTGAGTGCTTGTGTTCAGACCGACTTGAAGTATATTAATGCCTATTCTTCAGTGTCACACTGTGGTCTGGTGCTCTTTGCACTGCTGATGATGAGTCAGACAGCCGTTACTGGTGCCATTCTGCAGATGTTGTCACATGGCTTGATGACAGCCCTGTTCTTTGCTCTGATTGGTATGATCTATGGCCGTACCCACACGCGTGACATCCGCGAGTTGGCCGGTCTGATGAAGATTATGCCTTTCCTGGCCGTTGGCTATGTGATAGCCGGTTTGGCCAACCTCGGATTGCCAGGCTTCTCAGGCTTCATTGCCGAGATGACCATCTTTGTAGGTTCGTTTGGTGCAGCCCCCGTTAGTGGCGACCCCAATACCTCATTCCGAATGGTAGCTACCATCATTGCCTGTATGTCAATTGTAGTGACCGCAGTCTATATTCTTCGTGTTGTGGGCAAGATTCTCTATGGCGAGGTTGAGAACAAGCACTTCCTTGAGCTGACCGATGCTACTTGGGACGAGCGCGTTGCTGTGATCTGCCTCATTTTCTGTGTGGCAGGTCTGGGCACATTCCCCTTCTGGGTATCCAACATTATCTCGCCCAGCGCCGGTACAATTCTTCAGTCAATTGGTGTAATGTAAAGTAAAAGGAGGACAAAAGAAATATGAATTACAATCAATTCTTTAATATGATTCCGGAGGCCTTCTTGGTACTCTCACTGGTATTGGTCTTTCTGGCCGACTTCTGTCTTGCGAAGAGCGAGCGAAAAAACAGCCTTCTTAGCAAGCTGACAGCAGCCTTGCTGCTTGTAACGGCATGTGTATCTTCCACAGTAGAGCCTGCCGAAGCCTTTGGCGGAATCTACGTTACCTCACAGATGGTAAATGTGATGAAAGCAATCCTCACCGTAGGAACCTTCATCGTTGTGGTAATGGCACAGACCTGGTTGAAGACCATTCGTCTTGAAGGCGAGTTCTACATGTTGGTACTCTCTACGCTTCTTGGCATGTATATGATGATGTCGGCCGGTTCGTTCCTCATGTTCTTCCTCGGTCTTGAGATGGCCTCAGTGCCTATGGCCTGTATGGTGGCTTTCGACAAGCAGCGTAAGAACTCTGCTGAGGGCGCAGCCAAGTATATCCTTTTGGCTACGTTCTCCAGTGGCGTGATGCTTTTTGGTATCTCGTTCATCTATGCAGCTACGGGCTCGTTGTATTTCGACAATGTGGCAGCTCAACTCTCAGTTCTCAGCTCACAGTTTTCTGCTCTCACCGTGATGGGCTTGGTATTCTTCTTCAGCGGACTTGGTTTCAAGATTTCACTTGTACCCTTCCACTTCTGGACTGCCGACACCTATCAGGGTGCACCCACACCAGTGACTGGCTATCTGAGTGTTGTTTCAAAGGGAGCTGCTGCGCTGACACTTTGCATCATCCTGACCAAGGTGTTCGGTTCCATGGTCGATGTGTGGAATCCCATGCTGTGGATAGTCATCGTACTCTCTATCACCGTGGCCAACCTGTTTGCCATCCGTCAGAACGAGCTGAAGCGCTTCATGGCTTTCTCATCAATCTCTCAGGCCGGATATATTATGCTGGCTGTGATTGGTGCCGATGCACAGGCTGGAGCTACTGCGCTGACCTTCTATGTGTTGGTTTACGTGGTTGCCAATATGGCTGTCTTCACCGTTATCAGTTCTGTTGAGCATAATGGTGGAAGCACCGAGATGAGTGCCTACAATGGTCTTTATCAGACCAACCCCAAGCTGGCTTTCCTCATGACTCTGGCTCTCTTCTCTTTGGCAGGTATTCCACCGTTTGCAGGTATGTTCTCTAAGTTCTTCGTATTCCTCGCCGCTGTGCGTGGTCATGAGGTAGCTCCTTTCTGGCCCTACTTTGTAGTGTTCATTGCTTTGATCAATACCGTAGTGTCACTCTACTACTACCTGCTCATTGTGAAAGCCATGTATATCACCAAGGAAGAGCATCCGCTGCCCACCTTTGCCACCGATGGCGCAACCAAGTTGTCGCTCGTCATTTGTACTGCCGGCATTTGTCTTTTCGGTATTTGCTCGTGCATCTATGAGTGGATAGCCGGTGCGGCTCTGTAGTTTTGATACAATATTAAGGTAAATATAATTGCCGTCAACGTTCTGATGAGAATGTTGACGGCTTTTTTTATAGACTCGTATCTATGTTTTTTTTTACTATGATTATCATAGTCTTGATATTTATGCATCTTTAAAATGCATATTTATGTTACGAACTCGCGTGAGAATCGCACGGAAATCACCAACTCCTATTTCGGACTTCTCTGTGCGAAATATGAGCGCGTTGTGAACAATCTGTAACGTTCTGAAAATCATATGTTTATGATTTTTGTACTCAAAAAGGCCTATCTATTTCCTATAATAGTCCTGAAAAAAGGCTGCAATAGAACTTCTATTATACCATAACTACATTTATCCTGTGTTGCAATTGCCGTTCAGTTTCGATGCAATTGCTATTAGGTTACAGTATAATTACCGTTCAGTTTCGGTATAATTGCCGTTCAGTTTCGGTATAATTGCCGTTCAGTTTCAGTATAATTGCTATTAGGTTTCGGTATAAGATATATTGAGTTGTGGTAAAAAGGGTATTTTGTTGAACCAAAGGTTGTTTTTGGGGTAGCTTCTCCGTTCTAGTTTGCGATTTTTCTTTGTCAAGATTTTCGAAAATCAAATGGTATAAATATGTATTTTCAACGGCTCTTTATAGCAGTATGCTTGCCGTCATCGTTTATTTATTGAGTCCTTTTGATTGTCCTTTGTCTCATTAGTCAAACTATATGAGCACACCGCCAGAAGAAATGATATATACGGAACAATGGTTCGCACAAACATTCGGCAGGAAAGAAACGTACCATCTGAAAGTCGAACTTGAGGCGCTGCAAGTTTTTCTCAAACCAGAATATCCATTTCGAACTACCCTTGAGCTGCTGCAGATGACGACCTTCTTTGCCATATTTCCCGAAATTGCCGCCATTCAGAATCTCACGTGCCATCATACGCCCCAGCAATTCGTTGGGCTGTACGATATAATGGCACTCGTTCATGCCAAGTATATGGCCGAGTACCCACATCACGGCACTCGCAATTTTCTCTAAGCCTAAATAGCGTAAGGTAGAAGCCAAATGTTGCTTGTCTTTGAGCGCTGTTACTACATAGTAGTAGTCAATGATTTGGCGCATACCGATGCCTCGGTTTAGCAGGTGGCTATAGATATGAACTAGTTGGAAAACGGCGTTGAACTCCAGAGTGGGAACAGCAATGGTGCCTGAATTCTCGGGTAAGATCATCTTGTTGGTGAATTGGGCATCGATATGCTCCAAAAACCATTTCTGGAGTCTATGGTTATAAACAGGATTGTTCATGAACGACGGACGGTAATGCACCTCCACGTCGATATGATTGAAAACACCATAGTCTATGTGATGATAGATCACTTTTCCCTTGGGGTTATGCTTTCTTACATATTGAATGGTGTGTCTGACGTTCGGTTTTCCATCCTCTGCCTGTACCATCCACAGATCAATATCGCCTGGGGTCCGACTATATGGGTTAGGATATAACGGGTTGTTGCCCTGTCCTTTCAGAATGCAGCACTTAAAACCATCATCTTCCATCTGTTTGGTAATTTCTGAGATGGAATGGTTGGTCAGTTTGTTTCTCCGTTCAATTTTCAACATCTTGAGCACCCAATCCCTAACGATTTTACGGGGTGGGGCAGAGTCCTCTTGTGGGTATCTGTTCATACCTTCAAACACCACTCCCAGAATGGTATGCTCAAAAGCAAACTGGTACAACAGATACCAGTCACTTTCACTCATGGCAGGAGCCTCGAAGTGTTCAGGATCGATAGAATAGCGAAGAAAGGCGAGAATCCTTGCTCCGCGCTTATCCCTTTGTTGAGAGGGAACTGAAGATGTGTTGGATTTATATTTAGTCATTTTCCATTATCTTAATTCTATTCTTAATGCACCTCCCACCGACGGATAGCGACCTTTGATGAGTGAAGCCTGTAACTGTACATAGCGGAACAACACGCAGTCGGTACCGATGTTCACGCCATTGCCGTCGAATTCGGAAATGATGCGCAACGGACTGTAAATTGCCGGGCGAAAGGTGATACCTCCCACCGCACCGTTCCAGCGGCTGTTGTAAGACTTTGTGAATTTCCGATATGCAAGGTGGGTTCCAATTTCTCCCAAAGAACACTGGAAATGCTTGGATGCTGCCACATAAAAGTTGCGGAAGTAGAAACTCTTGGAGTCGCCGTCGCGCTGTCCCAGCACATCGTTGCCGCCAACAACCAGCGATGGGAGATAACGGCTCTCGCATAGTGGACGAAAGCGCAAGGAGAAATAGCGGTCTTTGGAGTAGAAGCCAATCTCGTCGGAATTCTTGTTCAGATTCTTACGGAATTTCATCAGCGTGAAACTGTAGCCAACCTCTACCCATTTTAAGGGTGTAGCCGAGATGTACCAGTTGGACGAGTTGTATTTCTCGCCTTCAAAGATCATGTGGTTGGGCATCATGTCTTTTGGAAGTGCATGAACACCAAAACGTAGCGTCTCGATAGTATCCATTTCTGCCGACGGAACATGAATCAGTCCGTTCATGCCTGTGTATAGCTGAGCAAAAGAATTGGTGGCGAAGGTGCACAGCAGCAGTAAGAATGCAAATATCTTTTTCATCGGGTACCCTCCTTTCTCAATCCCCAATCTACATCTACTTGATGTTCACGCTCGTTTTCTTCAGGATCAACGGTATAGGTCTGCATAAACTGCCCATCGCTGCGCGAACTGTTCGTAAGCCGGAAATTGGATGCTGGACGAACCTCGAGTTTCTGACTGCTTCGCTTGTAGGGAGGAAGCATCCAGATAATCTTGAAACCGCCGTTCGTACGATATTTCTTGTTGTCAAATTCACTGGCTTTCATATCGCCAAAGCGAACCTGCGCGTATGCCAATAGCGTGACATGACTGAAATGGCGCATCACATCAATCTGAGAACCATAGTCGCCTCCTAAATAGCGGCCGCCGGCAAGCCTGACTTCAATATTCTGGGGGCGCAGATATACATTGGTGCCCAACTGGCCAGTGAATTTGTAGTTACGGCCAAAATCAAAGTCGGAATTTCCATGAAGGTCGGCACCGATCATCCATGAAGCGGTAACGCCAGCCTGGGCATTCAGCATAAGCCAGGAGTTCAGTGGCCAAGCCCACTTTAAATCGCCACCGTATCGGCGATAGCCGAATAGTCCTGCTGTAAGCTTGAAGTGCTGGTTGGCTTCGTTGAAATGCAACTGATGTGATATAGTGGCCATAGATACTCGCCAGTATTGATTTACTTTGTCACGAAAAGTGTAGCCTTCACTAACTACAGGAATCAGCCCCTGAAAGGCTAGCGACCAGTTTCGGCCCGGATGCCATCGGAAACCTGGCGTGGCATTTAACTGAACGTCGTATAACCGTAGCCAGTTGGTGTCGGCATAATCCAGCGTAGCCCCGCAGAACAACTCTACCTGTCCGGCTATGGGCTGCTGCTGTTGAGCTATGGCCTGCTGGAAGCAGCAAATGAATGAAAGAACGCAGAAGATGGATAGAATTTTGCGCATCATACGATGATGGATTATGAGAACCTTAATAGGCATTCTTGTCATGTTTGAAAATTGTTTTTACTGTCATCCATATAATGCGTAAATCGAGCCATATGCTCCAGTTCTGAATGTACCATATGTCGCGGTCAACACGGCCTTCCATCTGCCACAGTTCGCGGGTCTCGCCGCGAAAACCGGTCACCTGTGCCCATCCTGTGATGCCGGGCTTCACAAAGTGGCGCACCATGTATTTTTCTATCAGGCGGTTGTACTGTTCAGTATGGGCCAGCATGTGTGGTCGTGGGCCTACGATGCTCATATCGCCTATAAAAGTGTTCCAGAACTGAGGAAGTTCGTCGATATTGGTCTTTCGCATGAAATCCCCGAACGGGAATTTTCTCGGATCGTCCTTTGTAGCCTGAAGGCGGTCGGCATCGTTATTAACATGCATGGAACGGAATTTGTAGCAATAGAAAGTACGACCGTCAAGTCCGGTACGCTCCTGACGGAAGAATATCGGGCCCGGGCTTTGCCGCTTGATCATGAAGACGATGAAAGGCAGTAACAGACCGGTGGGTATCAGGAATACAATGGATAGCAACACATCGGCTATTCGCTTGATGAGCCTGTTGGCAGGCTCTTCCAACGGACTTGAATAAGTACCCATCACCTCCATATCGTCTATGAGTACAGATTGCAGATTGAGTTTCTCTTTGGCTATAGGAACGTAGTAAAACTTAACCATCCGGTGAAAACACAGGTTGGCTGTACGCTCTATAAGTTCACGGTTCATGCGCGATACACACAAATAGAGTTCATCGCCCAGAACCAAGTCGTCGGGATGATCCAGCATGGAAGCAAACTCGTCGGCCGATGCATAATTACTACTTATCTTATAGCCATACGAAGGGTTGTTGATAATTTTCTCCTGTAAGCGTTGAATCTCCTTGTCAGAACCG
The DNA here is from genome assembly GCF_022024015.1 of Prevotella sp. E9-3. Classification (NCBI taxonomy): domain Bacteria; kingdom Pseudomonadati; phylum Bacteroidota; class Bacteroidia; order Bacteroidales; family Prevotellaceae; genus Prevotella; species Prevotella sp. E9-3. The sequence continues at coordinate 2,169,898 of NZ_CP091786.1, read as the reverse complement.
ACAAAGGAGATTCTGTGAAGATTGAAGCCCTTCTTTCTCATATATTTCAGTATCCAGCGGGCTACAAACCTCAGCAGGATGATGATAAACAGCATGCAGATACCCATGAAGAGCAATTGCCATCCAAGTCGGAAGGTAAAATGAACAGCACGCAGCATCAGGTATGACAATAAGGTCTGTGTGGTGACCAGCATGGTGCTACGACGCAGTATGCTGCCTGCTCCTACCTGTCGTTCATGAATGGTAGAAGAGAAAAAGTATTCTGCTATGCCCATTGAAAACGTGCATAGCAGCCAGAAAATGCGCGTACTGTCGTCATTCCATTTATATGAATGATGAATGTATCTTATCGCCAAAGGAAGCAATGTCCAAAGTACTAAGAAATCGCTTCCAGTAATAATGATTTGGATTAGCTGATTGGTGCAATGATGATTGTTAATTCCCTTAAAACGCATGTTATAAACGTTGTAATTTGCTTTGTGTTCTAATTAAATGTTAACAAAGGTATAAAGAAATGTTTAATAATGCAATGGATAGGGTGAAATTTAAACTAATATTTAACTTCTGTTAATAGAAATACCCCGTTCTTCCATAGTTTCAGAAATAAAATGTACCTTTGCATTTGAAAAATAATTTTAAAAGTAGTAATAATGAGAAGTCTTTTTGCTTGCTGTTTGATGACAGCATTTACGATGACGGGCCTAGCCCAAAGTTATCATGACAAAACAACGTATGTAAATCCAATGATTGGTACCGAGGGAATGGGGCACACCTTTCCTGGTGCTTGCGCACCATTTGGTATTGTGCAACTTTCGCCCGACACCGATACCATTCCCCACAATGTGAACGGCCGCTATCAGGGGCAAGTGTATGATTACTGTGCCGGTTACCAGCACACAGACAATACGATAGTGGGCTTCAGTCACACACACCTGAGCGGAACGGGCCACTCCGATTTGGGAGACATACTACTGATGCCGCAGACGGGTTCGCTACTGTTGAATCCTGGAACAAAACAGAATCCCGATGGGGGCTATCGCCAACGTTTTTCTCACGATACAGAAATAGCGCGTCCAGGCTATTATGAGGTGATACTTGATGATAGTCGCGTTCGTGTGGAACTTACTGCTACCCAGCGTGTTGGTGTTCATCGTTATACCTTTCCTGAAGGTGCTGAACAGCGAATGATAGTTGACTTGGTACACGGCATCTATAACTATGACGGAAAGGTGCTCTGGTCAACACTTAGAGTAGAAAACGATACACTCTTGACCGGCTATCGAATCACGGATGGATGGGCACGCTCTAACTATACCTATTTTGCAATTTCGTTCAGTAAGCCCATACGCAATTATGGCTATCGTGACCGTAAGAAAGAGGCTTACAATGGATTCTGGGGAAAATTTAACCGCTATCAGAATTTTCCCGACATTGCTGGACGTAATGTGGTAGCCTATTTCGAATTTGACAAGCGTGAAGAGCAGTTGGAAGTAAAAGTGGCCCTTTCTGCTGTATCGACAGAAGGTGCAAAGAAGAATCTGGCGGTCGAAGCACAAGGAAAGGATTTTGAAACCATTAAGCGTTTGACAAATGATGCTTGGGAACGCGAACTTTCGGTAATTGACTGTCAGGGAAGTGACGATCAGAAAGTAATGCTCTACACATCGCTCTACCATACCATGATCAATCCTTCTATCTATATGGACGTGGACAGGCAGTATCGGGGCGTTGACGGGAATGTGCATACGGCTGTCGATTTCGACAACTATACTGTATTCTCTATCTGGGATACCTATCGTGCCGAACATCCTCTGCTTGGACTCCTGAAACCTTCACGCAACACAAACATGATTCGTTCGATGATTGCCCATCAGCAGCAGAATATTGTTGGCATGCTTCCCGTGTGGAGCTTGATGGGCAACGAGGGATGGTGCATGACAGGCTATCACGCTGTGAGCGTTTTAGCCGATGCGTTGGCTAAAGAAGGCAGACTGAATGGCGAAGAGGCTTTGAAGACAATGGTGGCTACTGCCAATAATAGCTATTTCCCCAGTATCAGTGACTATCGTCGCTTTGGCTATGCCCTCTACGATAAAGATGCTACGGCAGCCTCAAACACACTTGAATATGCCTATGATGACTGGACGATTTATCGTGCTGCTCAACTTCTTGGTCGTGATGATTTGGCCCTGCAGTTCCGTACACGTGCCGAGAACTATAAGAATGTGTTCGACCCGTCAATAGGGTTCGCTTCGCCCCGTTATCGTAACGGAAAGTTCAAGGCTCAGATGGATCCATATCAGACTTATGGCGAAGGATTTATAGAAGGAAACTCATGGAACTTCTCTTTCCACGTTCCTCACGATGTGCGCGGACTTATTGAGACAATGGGAGGTGAAAAACGCTTCTTGGAGAAATTGGATCAATTATTTGAAATGAACCTGCCCGAGAAGTATTATGCCGATAATGAGGATATCACGTCTGAATGTCTGGTGGGCGGCTATGTGCACGGGAATGAGCCCAGTCATCATGTGCCCTATCTTTATGCATGGACTTCTCAACCCTGGAAAACTCAGAAGTGGCTGCGTACTATTATGAACAAAATGTATCGCAACCATATTCGTGGATTGGGCGGTAATGACGATTGCGGACAAATGTCGGCATGGTATATTTTCTCGGCTATGGGCTTCTATCCCGTATGTCCTGGTTCCGACCAGTATGTATTGGGTGCTCCGTACTTACCCTATATGAAAGTAACACTCGAGAATGGCAATACTATCGAGATTCGTGCACCTAAAGTGAGCGACAAAAACAGATATGTTCAGTCTGTGAAAGTGAACGGACAGGCATATAATAAACTCTATATCACCCACGAGCAATTAGTGAAAGGATGTGTCATAGAATTCAAAATGGGAGCAAAACCCAATTTGAAACGCGGATCAAGCAAGGCTGACAAACCCTATTCGCTGACAGACGAACTTCAGTCGGCAAGTGCATCGATAGCACGCCGTATGAACACTCGCCTTACAGAGGAAGACAAACAGTGGAACCAGCACTTGCTCGATATAAACTTCGTTGACCAGGATCCGAAAACAAAGGGCTCGCAAATCTACCACGCCCTGATTCCCAATCCAGATCCATATATACGAAGTGTGGCTCGAGAGGTGATGAAATGTCTCTATTTCACTCCTGAAGACAGTATGCCAATCTTGAAACGTCTGGACTATATTGTTCGTGATGCCGATGGAATATCCTGGAAGGGTGGTGGTAATGGATTCGTCAATATTACCTATACTACAGGACATGTAGAGAAATCGTTCGCTCAGAACGATACAGCCCGGGTAGATTTTGAAACACGTGGAGTGCTACTCCATGAACTTACTCATGCTTTCCAATTGGAACCTCAAGGTATAGGCCCTTATGGCGGTCCGAATAAGGCTGTTTGGGAAATGGTGGAAGGAACGGCCGATGCCGTACGTGTGGCATGTGGAGGCTTTCATGGCGAACAGGACCGCCCCAAGGGCGGCAGCTACCACGATGGCTATCGGTATATAGGTTATTTCTTCAATTGGGTACGCGAAACAAAAGATCCCGATTTTATACGTAAAATGAATGCTTCATGTAGGGTGGTCATTCCTTGGTCATGGGATGGAGCTCTTGGATATGCCTTAGGAAAAGGCTATACAATCGATGCTTTGTGGAACGAGTACCTGCATGCTGTCGAAAATTGAACGATTTTATTTGGCTTTCAAGAAGAATTTCGTACCTTTGCAGCAAAGTTATAGAAATTCTGACATGAAACAATATTTGAAATACTTCTTATGCTGGTTGTTGTTACTGACCACTCCTTCGTGGAGCCAGGCTCAGGACAACAACCAGTCTGAGTTTCAGAATAGGGCCATTCGAGTGGGCGTGATGCTTCCCTTGCACGATATTAATGGCGACGGAAAACGAATGGTAGAGTATTATCGTGGAGTGCTCATGGCCTGCGATAGTTTAAAGAAGCTGGGTATCGCAACCGATGTGTTTGCTTGGAATCTTGCTGAAAATGGCAGCGTGAAGCAAATACTGAGCGATCCGAATGCTGCAAAACTGGATTTGCTGATAGGACCGCTCTATTCCAAACAGGTGGCTGAATTGTCAAAGTTCGTCGATAGGCATAATATAATGATGGTAATACCATTTTCTATTAATGCTCCTGAAGTGTACTCGAACCGTCATATCTTTCAAGTTTATCAGAATACGAACGAGCTGAACGACAAAACTGTACGCCGCTTTTGTGATTGGTTCAAGGACTATCATCCCATCATCGTTGACTGCGGTGACTCTACCAGTACAAAAGGTCCATTCACTTCGGCCCTTCGCCGTTCGCTCGAACAGCGTGGCATCAGTTACAATATCACTAATCTGAAGAATTCGAGCGATAGGGCTTTCCTGAAGTCGTTTGATGTGACAAAAAAGAATATCGTCGTGCTGAACACGTCACGCTCGCCTGAGTTGCTCGCAACTTTCGGACGTCTGAGCGCTGTGGCTACAGCAAATCCTGATATTCATATCGCAATGTTCGGATATACAGAATGGATGATGTATGCTACTCATCAGGTGGAAAACTTCTATCGTTATAATGTCTATTTGCCCACTCCGTTCTATACCAACATGCTGTCTTCGGCTACCGAACGTTTGATGCAGAAGTATCGGTGGAACTTCCATCAGGACATGATGCCTGCATTGCCCCGTTTTGCACTGACAGGTTTCGATCATGCCTATTTCTTCCTTCGCGGACTCTACAAAAATGGAAAAGCCTTTGATGGGGCCGCAGGACGTTTTGGCTATCCACCTGTTCAAACTCCCCTGAAGTTTGAGCGTGTAGGAAATGGCGGTCTTATGAACAAAGCTTATATGTTTGTTCACTATATGCCTGATCATAAGATAGAAACTGTAAATTACTAATGGAATGAGCAAGAGTAAGATTTTCTTATTCCTTTTCTGTATGTCTGCTTTCCAGGCCTTTGCACAGGTGGGAGAGTACAGAAGTGAGTTTGCAGTTGGTGGAAGTATGGGCTACGTGATGAGTCAGGTAGGTTTTATGCCTGAAGTTCCTCAGGCTCAACATACAGGAATCTCGGCTGGTTTGACTTTTCGATATACCAGTGAGAAGTATTTCAATAGTATCTGTGCCGTAACAGCCGAAGTCAATTATGTTCAGGTAGGCTGGAAACAGGAAATCCTGACTCCGGAAGATGACCCCGTTGTTAATCCTGTTACAGGTCTTAACGAACAATATGAGCGCACGTTAGGCTATCTACAGATACCTGTTCTTGCCCGTCTAGGGTGGGGGCGCGAACGGAAAGGCTTCCAGGCCTTCTTCCAGGTTGGTCCACAGGTGGGTATCTTTCTGACTTCACAATCGGAGAGTAACTATGCTTTAGATACACGTAACATGGCTGCTCGAACCTCAAAAGTGGTCAAGCAAGAAACGATGCCTATTGAACGTAAGTGGGATTATGGAATTACTGGTGGTGCAGGTATAGAATTCTCTGCTCGCAATGTTGGACATTTTCTGCTTGAAGGTAGATACTACTATGGTTTAGGCGATATCTATGGAAACTCAAAGCGTGACTATTTTGGACGATCAAACCTAACCAATATCGTTGTAAAACTAAGTTACCTCTTCGATTTGAAGAAAACAAATAACTCTAAAATTAAATAAATTCTATGTTTGAAGGACAGCCGAAAGGCCTTTATGCGTTGGCTTTAGCCAACACTGGCGAGCGATTTGGTTATTATACCATGCTTGCCGTTTTTGCTCTGTTCCTGAGAGCCAACTACGGTCTCGCACCAGGAACTGCTGGAGTGATCTACAGTTCATTCTTGATGTTTGTGTATTTCTTCCCATTGTTTGGCGGTATGCTGGCCGATAAGTTCGGCTTTGGCAAGATGGTGACAACTGGTATCCTGATTATGTTTGCCGGTTATGTATTACTCTCAGTACCCCTTGGCGGCGATACTTTTGCCCTGGTGGTAATGTTGGGAGCCTTGTTGGCAATTGGTTTTGGTACCGGACTATTCAAGGGTAACCTGCAGGTGATGGTCGGTGACCTCTACAACGAGGCACAGTATGCCGACAAGCGAGACTCAGGCTTCTCAATTTTCTATATGGCTATCAATATCGGTGCTTTGTTTGCACCTACAGCCGCTATCCGAATCATGGAGTGGGCTCAGCAGGAACTGGGCGTAAGCGAGAACGACTCTTATCACTTCGCCTTTGCCGTAGCATGTGCTTCACTCATCCTTTCCATCGCTATCTACTATGCTTTCCGCAGTACATTCCGTCATGTTGAAGGTGGTAGCAAGAAGGGAACAGAGGCAGCAGCTGTCGAAGAACTCTCACCTGCAGAAACGAAAGAGCGTATGACGGCACTGATCTTAGTGTTCGCGGTGGTTATTTTCTTCTGGATGGCTTTCCATCAGAATGGACTCTCATTGACTTATTTCGCAAATGAATTCAATGAGCAGAGTGCAGAGGGTATCAAGGCGATGGCTTTCAATGTGTGGAACCTCGTAGCTGTCATTTTTATGGTCTATGCTTCGTTCTCTATTTTCCAGGGTAAGACTGTTAAGAGCAAAGGCATTGCTGTGGTGGTGGTTCTGGCTGCACTGTGCTTCTTGGGATATAACTATGGTATGCTGGATGGTGAGGTGGTAGAAGTGAAAGCGCCTATTTTCCAACAGTTCAACCCGTTTTATGTGGTTGCGCTGACTCCTGTGTCTTTGGCTCTTTTCGGTTGGCTGGCTGCCAATAATAAAGAACCTAAGGCTCCTCGTAAAATCGCTTATGGTATGATTGTGGCTGCAGTGGCTTTCTGTCTGATGCTCTATGCTTCACTTACCCTTCCTTCTCCTAATGAGCAGGCTGCGTTGGGCGAAGCTGCTCCTCGTGTATCTTCATACTGGTTGATCACCACTTACTTGATTTTGACTTTTGGTGAGTTGCTGCTTTCGCCAATGGGCATCTCGTTCGTGTCGAAGGTTGCTCCTCCTAAGTATAAAGGCATGATGATGGGCGGATGGTTCGTTTCTACAGCAATCGGTAATCAGTTGGTAATGGTCGGCGGTATCCTTTGGGGTGACCTCCCCTTGTGGGCTGTTTGGGGCGTATTCGCAAGCGTTTGTCTGGTGGCAGCCCTCTTCATGTTTGCTATGATGAAGCGACTGGAAAAAGTCTGCTAGTAAGAATGATGCCATATAGATAAGTGAGGGATGTCGGTATTCTCCTTGTTGCTCGTGTCGTTTCTTACATTCGTTGAATTGAATTGCGAAAACTTGTTTGATTGTCGGCACGACTCTTTGAAACAGGATCAGGAGTTTCTTCCTGAAGGTAACAGAAGGTGGACTCCAACACGCTATTGGCGCAAACAAAATAATATTGCTCAGGCAATTCTCTCATGTTCGAGGGAATTGCCTGATTTTGTCGCTTTATGTGAAGTAGAGAACGATACTGCTTTGCATGATTTGACGCGACGTTCTTTGCTCCGTACTTTGGGCTATGAGTATATGATGACAAAATCTGATGATTTGCGAGGTATTGACGTGGCCTTGCTTTATCAGCCAGCCAGTTTCCGTCCTCTGTGCTATGACTATCTGAAAATACCATTAATAAAAGGTATGCGCCCTACGCGCGATATATTATATGTAAAAGGACTGACTCTTGGTTTTGATACCTTGCATATTTTTGTTGTGCATGCACCCAGCCGGCAAGGAGGTGAGAAAGTGTCACGTCCATATCGTATGAATGTGGCACAGGTGATAAGACAGGCCGTTGGTAATCTTAAAGGGGCTCATGTGATTGTGGCTGGCGATTTTAATGATTATGGTGACAGCCCAGCTCTTCAGCTATTGGAAAAACAAGGACTGGAAAATGTTACTAAGTCACTACAAGGTAGGAATGGGGTAGGAGGTACGTATCGATATCAAGGAGAATGGCATTCACTTGACCATATCCTTCTTTCTCCATCGTTAGTGAATACTGTCGATACCGCATATATAAACGATGAATCTTTTCTGCTTGAAGAGGAACCTAGATATGGTGGGGTGCGACCACATCGTTCTTTTTATGGACGGGAATATAGAAAAACGGGGGTAAGTGATCATTTGCCTCTTGTGGTGAGACTACGAGCCAAAAAAGAATAATTATTCTACTATTTCCATCTCGCATTCATATTTTATTTGTAACTTTGCAGCGTTTTAAAAGAATACGTTTTCAAGAATAAAACATGCAACAAAGGAAAAAACGTCGTTGGCATTGCCTGCCTGGTCAGGAGCCTACAGAGATGGATAAGCAGATAATGTATTGGGAGGAAAAGGGAAAACTTGTACCTACTCGTGAACTGATTAAAACTCCTGAACAGATAGAAGGTATTCGTCGGGCTGGCGTAGTGAATACCGGGGTTTTGGATGAAGTAGCCAAACAAATCCATATCGGTATGTCAACATTAGAGATTGACCAGATTTGTCGAAAGTACTGCGAAGAGCACAATGCCATACCAGCTTGTTTGAACTATGAGGGCTTCCCGATGAGTGTGTGTACCAGTATCAACGAAGTGGTGTGTCACGGTATTCCCAAAGAAGAAGATGTGTTGCAGGAAGGCGATATCATCAATGTTGACTTTACCACAATTCTTGATGGCTATTATGCAGATGCATCGCGTATGTTTATCATGGGAAAGACAACTCCAGAGAAAGAACAACTTGTTCGCGTTGCAAAAGAGTGCCTTGAGATAGGTATGGAAGCAGCCAAGCCTTATGGATTTGTAGGCGATATTGGTCATGCTATTGAGAAGCATTGCAAAAAATATGGATATGGTATTGTGCGCGACCTTGCTGGTCATGGGGTGGGACTGAAATTCCATGAGGAACCTGATGTCGATCACTACGGCCATCGCGGAACTGGTATGTTGCTTGTTCCTGGTATGGTGTTTACCATAGAACCAATGATTAATATGGGTACGTGGAAAGTGTTTATAGATGCAGATGATCCTTATGGATGGGAGGTTATTTCGCAAGATGAACTTCCTTCTGCACAATGGGAGCATACGCTGGTAATGACCGAACATGGTGTTGAAGTGCTGACATATTAAGGAAATGCAAGAGAATATATACATACTTGGTATTGAGTCGAGTTGTGATGATACTTCGGCCGCTGTGCTGAAGAATGGTGTTCTGCTTTCGAATGTAACAGCTTCACAGGCTGTACATGAGGCTTATGGCGGAGTGGTACCTGAATTGGCATCGAGAGCACATCAACAAAATGTTGTTCCCGTTGTAGATCAGGCAATAAAACGCGCTGGAATCTCAAAAGAAGATTTGTCGGCTGTCGCATTTACACGAGGACCAGGTCTGATGGGATCTTTGTTGGTCGGCGTAAACTTTGCTAAAGGATTTGCCCGTTCGCTGGGTATTCCCCTGATTGATGTAAACCACTTGCAAGGCCATGTGATGGCTCATTTTATTGATGGTGGTGAAGGCGATTTTAATCCACCACCCTTTCCCTTCCTTTGTCTTCTCGTCTCGGGTGGCAATTCGCAGATTGTATTGGTACGGGCTTATAATGACATGGAAGTACTCGGTCAAACAATTGATGATGCTGCAGGTGAGGCTATTGATAAATGCTCGAAAGTAATGGGGTTAGGCTATCCTGGAGGCCCTATTATTGACCGATTGGCTCGTCAAGGAAATCCAAAAGCCTATTCGTTTGCCGAGCCTCATATACCAGGGCTTGACTATAGCTTCTCTGGCTTGAAAACATCTTTCCTTTATAATCTTCGTAAGTGGGTTGAAGACGATCCTGATTTTGTTGAGCATCATAAGGAAGACTTGGCTGCTTCTTTGGAATGGACAATTGTGGATATTCTTATGAAAAAACTAAAACTGGCTGTTAAACAGACTGGTATCAAACATGTGGCAGTTGCAGGAGGCGTAAGTGCCAATAATGGTCTTCGTAATGCATTTCATGATCATGCTAAGCGTTATGGGTGGACCATATATATTCCAAAGTTCAGCTATACTACAGATAATGCTGCAATGATAGGAATCGTAGGTCATTATAAGTATTTGGATAAGGAGTTCTGTGCGATAGATGCACCGGCATTTTCAAAGGTTACGTTTTCTTAATCCCCTAAGTTAGGGGATGACAGGAGTCTGAACAAGCGCAGACTTCTAAAGTCAAACATATAAATGGTCTGATAAACGCTTGTTCAGACCCCCAACCCCCTAACTCTGGGGGGCATTAAAGATGGATTTTGAAAGCAAAATTATCAGTAGAGAAATTAGTGAACTGCTGTGGGAAAAAGAAAAAACACTGTCAACAGCAGAAAGTTGTACGGGTGGTCGTATAGCTGAGGCTATTATCGCTGTTCCTGGCGCATCAAAATATTTTAAAGGTGGCATTATCTGCTATGTAAACGAAGTGAAAGAGAATCTTCTTGGCGTTTCTCACGATCTTTTGGAGGAGAAAACTGCTGTATGTGAAGATGTAGCCATTGAAATGGTGAAAGGAGCATGTAAAACACTTAATACTGATTATGCTATTGCTGCAACTGGTTTTGCCGGTCCTGGTGGTGGTACAAAAGATATTCCTGTAGGCACAATTTGGCTAGCTTGTGGTAATACCCAGAGGGTAGTAACTCTCAAGGTGGAAGAAGATCATGGGCGTGATATTAATCTGGCTATTGCAACTAATAAAGCCATTCAGTTATTCCGTGACTATCTGAAACAGGAAGATGTAGAGGAAGTGACAGAGGCGTAACTCTTTGTTATTTTTTGAATTAGATAAAAAGAAGAAACAAGATTGAGTAGTTAAAAATAATTAATATACCGATAAAACTCAAATCTTAAATCTTAAAACTCAAAACTTTTTCTTACCTTTGCACCCTGTTTGGAGTAAGTAAGTATTAAAAGACTTAAAAAGAAAGTAGATAGCAATGTCTAAAGTTTGTCAAATCACAGGAAAGAAGGCACAGATTGGTAATAATGTGTCTCACTCAAAGCATCGTACTAAGAGAAGCTTTGACGTAAACCTGTTCAGCAAAAAATTCTACTATGTAGAGGAGGATTGCTGGATTCAGTTGAAGATTAGCGCCGCTGGTCTTCGCATGATTAATAAAGTTGGTCTGGACGCCGCTTTGAAGCAGGCTGTTGCCAAAGGCTTCGTGGATTGGAAAGACATTAAAGTTATAGGAGACTAAGACCATGGCAAGCAAGAAAGCAAAGGGTAACCGAGTCCAGGTTGTTCTGGAGTGCACCGAGATGAAGAATAGTGGACTTCCTGGCACCAGCCGTTATGTTACGACCAAGAATCGTAAGAATACGCCTGAGCGCATGGAGTTGATGAAGTATAATCCTATCCTTAAGAAGATGACTCTTCATAAGGAGATTAAGTAAGAAAGGTAACTAACACATGGCAAAGAAAACCGTTGCTACCCTCCACGAAGGTTCGAAGGATGGTCGCGCTTACTCAAAGGTAATCAAGATGGTTCGCAGTCCTAAAACAGGCGCTTACATCTTTGATGAGCAAATGGTTCCTAATGAGGACGTTAAGGACTTTTTTAAGAACTAAGCTTTAAGAATAGTATTAAATACTTATAAATTGGGACTGCAATCTTTTGGATTGCAGTCTTTTTTTGTTACCTTTGCACATTATAAATATAGCTATATGGGTTTGTTCGGATTATTTAGTAGTAAGAAAAAAGAAACCTTGGATAAAGGGCTTGAGAAGACCAAAACATCGGTTTTCGACAAGATAGCTCGTGCTGTGGCCGGCAAATCTAAGGTGGATGACGATGTGCTTGATAACCTGGAGGAAGTTTTGATAACTTCTGATGTAGGTGTTGATACTACGCTAAAGATTATTCAGCGTATTGAAGAACGAGTAGCGCGCGATAAGTATGTATCAACATCGGAGTTGAATAGCATTTTACGTGATGAAATATCGTCGCTACTGGCTGAAAATCATACAGAAGATAATATTAATTGGGATTTACCATCTGATCACTCCCCCTACGTTATTTTGGTAGTCGGCGTGAATGGAGTGGGAAAGACCACTACAATCGGTAAACTGGCTTACCAATTTAAGCAAGCTGGGAAAAAGGTGTATTTAGGCGCAGCGGATACTTTCCGTGCTGCAGCTGTTGAACAAATATGCATTTGGGGCGAACGTGTAGGCGTTCCTGTTATTAAGCAGCAAATGGGAAGTGATCCTGCCTCAGTGGCTTTTGATACCCTTCAGAGTGCTAAGGCCAATGGGGCTGATGTGGTCATTATAGACACAGCTGGTCGCTTGCATAATAAAGTAGGTTTGATGAATGAGCTGAAAAAAATTAAGGAAGTGATGAAGAAAGTGCTTCCTGAGGCTCCTGACGAAGTAATGTTAGTGCTGGACGGCTCTACCGGTCAAAATGCTTTTGAACAGGCAAAACAGTTTTCGGCTGTTACGCAGATTACATCGTTGGCTATTACAAAACTTGATGGAACAGCTAAAGGTGGAGTGGTCATCGGTATTTCTGATCAACTGAAAGTTCCCGTGAAATATATTGGCTTGGGTGAAGGTATGGAAGATCTTCAGTTGTTTGATAGAAGACAGTTTGTTGATTCTCTGTTTCAAGGAATATAAATCTTTTTAGCATGAATCGGAAAAAAGTGGACATTATTACCATGGGATGTTCAAAGAATCTTGTTGATTCTGAGCAATTGATGGGATTGTTTGAAGCTAATGGATATACTTGTACCCATGATAGTGAAAACCCCGACGGAGAGATTGTGGTAGTAAATACCTGCGGGTTTATTGCTGATGCTAAAGAGGAGAGTATTAACATCATCTTAGAGTTTGCTCAAGCTAAGGAAGAAGGTAGAATAGAAAAGCTCTATGTGATGGGATGTTTGTCAGAACGCTATTTAGCTGATCTGGAAAAGGAAATTCCAGAGGTAGATGGCTGGTATGGTAAGTTTAACTATAAGCAACTCTTGAATGATTTGCAAGAGAATCAAATCTCTGATAATAATCAATACTTACGCCACATTACCACCCCCTCACATTACGCATATTTGAAAATTAGCGAAGGTTGTGACCGTCATTGTGCTTATTGTGCTATTCCTATTATCACAGGTAAGCATCAGAGTCGTCCTATGGATGAGATACTTGATGAAGTCCGTTTTCTCGTAGAAAAAGGCGTGAAGGAATTCCAAGTCATCGCACAAGAACTGACTTACTATGGCGTAGACCTCTATGGCGAGCAACGTATTGCTGAGTTGGTAGAGCGAATGGCCGATATTAAAGGAGTAGAGTGGATTCGCTTGCATTACGCTTATCCTACCCATTTCCCTTGGGATTTGTTACGCGTAATGCGTGAGAAGAAAAATGTGTGTAACTATCTTGATATCGCATTACAGCATATTTCTGATCATATGTTGACTCGTATGCGTCGCAATGTTTCAAAGGCTGAAACAATGGCTCTAATCGAACGTTTGCGTAAGGAAGTTCCAGGAATACATATCCGTACAACTTTGATGGTGGGTTTTCCTGGTGAGACTGAAGATGACTTTCAGCAACTCGTTGATTTCACTAAGTGGGCTCGTTTTGAGCGTATGGGGGCTTTTGCTTATTCGGAAGAAGACGGTACATATTCAGCTAATCATTATGAGGATGATGTGCCTGATGATGTTAAGCAACAGAGATTGGATCGATTGATGCGTGTTCAACAGAATATTAGTGCTGAGTTGGAAGCCGAGAAAGTAGGACAGGTATTGCGCGTTATTATTGATCGGTTAGAAGGCGATTATTTTGTGGGACGCACCGAATATTGTTCTCCTGAAGTGGATCCGGAAGTATTGATTCGTGCCGAGAAGCCACTTGAAATCGGTTCATTCTATAAAGTGAAGATTACTGATTCTGAAGAATTTGATCTATATGGAATAGTTGTAGAAAAGGAAATGTAAAATGTAATTATCTTAACCATATGAATAACAAGGAATTCATTTCAGAACTCTCTCGAAGAGTAGGCTACAAGACTGATCAGACCCAAAAAATGTTGCTTTCAGTACTTAATGCCATGGGCGATAGCTTTCTTGAGGGTGATATCGTTCAGATGCCGAACTTTGGTACTTTTGAAGTTAAAAAGAAACTTGAACGAGTTATGGTTAATCCTACAACGGGACAACGTATGCTTGTTCCGCCTAAGATGGTGCTTGGATTCAAGCCACATCCATCATGGAAAGATAAAATAAAGAATGGAGGAACTGAATAATGGGGAAGCTGTCAATAGATGGACTGGCAGCTGTTCTTGTTGAGAAGAATGGACTGCAAAAGCAGACTGCCCAAAACTTTGTAACGTCAATTTTTGATGTCATTAAAGATGGTATTGAAAAAGACCGTCTGGTTAAAGTAAAAGGGTTAGGTACATTCAAAGTCATAGGTGTTGATGCTCGCGAAAGTGTAAATGTAAATACGGGGGAACGTGTGCTGATTGATAGCCATTCAAAGATTTCATTTACTGCGGATGCTATGATGAAAGAGTTGGTGAACAAACCTTTCTCTGGCTTTGAGACTGTCGTTCTTAATGAAGGTGTGGAATTTGATGATATGCCTGTCTCTTCTGATGTTGAGTCTCTGACAATGGGTGATGATGATATTGCAGATGCTTCTGATATTTCAGAAAATGTAGTAAATGAGTCGGTCCAGCATGAGGAAAATGTCTCTCAACTTGAAGAAGTCGTTCAGCCTGAAGAAGTAGTCTTGCCTGAGGACGTAGTTCAACCGCAGGAAGAAATTGTTCAATCTGAAGATAGTCAAGAACATCCTCTTATGGAATTTGTTGATGACGAAGATGTGCAAGCTGACGGTCAGGAATATCACGAACCTACTGTTTTGGATCAGAAACCAGATATAGTAGACGAGATATCTCCTGATACTGAGGAAGTTCCATCTGATACTGAGGAAGTTCCTGCTAATACCGAGGAAATCCCTACTAATATTGAAGAAACTCCTACTGTTGCTGAAGAAGTTCCATCTACGACTCCAGTACCAGAAGAACAAGGCAAAGAATCTATGATTAAGAAATCCAATAATTGGTTACTAGTATTGCTTAGTATGCTTGCTGGTATCGGAATAGGCTACATGATAAGAGATTTTAAGGAACCTTCATTTTCTGTTGTTCATGATACTCAAAAGGAAGTCTCTAAAAATCAGGATGTGGTTGACACAATTAAGACACTTTCAACTACAGTATCAGCTGTTGATAGTTCTAAAAATGAAATAGAGCCAGCCTCCAAAGACCTTCCAATGAATGTTGATGCAGCGAAAGAAGCGAGTAAGCAACCAGTAGTTGAAGAGGGTAAAAAAGATAAACCTATAGCTGAACCTGATTATATGAAATATGATGCGATGGATGCTCGTTTACGTCATGGCGCTTATTATATCATAGGTACAGCTAGTGTTGAAAAAGTGCGTCCAGGTGATAATCTTGCACGTATTAGCCGACGTTATCTTGGAAAGGATATGCAGTGCTATGTGGAAGTATATAATGGTATTACCTCATCATCAGTCTTGAAGGAAGGAGAAAGTATCAAGATTCCTAAACTGATAACTAAAAAGGCTATGAAAGAACGTATGGCCAAACAGAAGAATTAATTTAAAAACAAAATTATATAACATATAAGTATTATGGCAGAAGCAATTGATATTCGTGAATTGAATATTCGGATTGAACAGCAGAGCGCTTTCGTTACAAACTTAACTGCTGGAATGGATCGCGTTATCGTAGGACAGAAACATCTTGTTGAGTCGCTTTTGATTGGTCTGTTGAGCGATGGAAATATACTGTTGGAAGGTGTTCCTGGATTGGCTAAGACATTGGCCATTAAGACATTGTCACAACTGATTGACGCTAAATATAGTCGTATTCAATTTACTCCAGACCTACTTCCTGCGGATGTAACTGGTACAATGATTTATTCTCAGAAGGATGAACGCTTTTTGACGAAGCAAGGTCCCGTATTTGCAAATTTCGTATTGGCAGATGAGATAAACCGTGCTCCAGCCAAGGTTCAAAGTGCATTGCTTGAAGCTATGCAGGAAAAACAGGTGACCATTGGAAGTGAAACCTTTGATTTACCAACTCCTTTCCTCGTGATGGCAACTCAAAACCCGATTGAACAGGAAGGTACCTATCCTTTGCCTGAAGCGCAGGTGGACCGTTTTATGTTGAAAGTCGTTATCGGTTATCCAACTATTGAGGAAGAGAAGAAAATTATTCGTGAGAATATTGGCGGTGGTATTCCTAAGGTAACTCCTGTTACTACTGCACAGGAAATACTGAAGGCACGCGAGGTGGTACGTGAAGTTTATTTGGATGAGAAAATTGAGCAGTATATTGCAGACATTGTCTTCGCTACCCGCTATCCTGAAAAGTATGGCTTAAAGGAACTGAAAGATATGATTTCATTTGGTGGTTCACCGCGTGCAAGTATCAATCTGGCAAAGGCTGCTCGTGCTTATGCTTTCATTAAGCGACGTGGATATGTAGTTCCTGAGGATGTGCGAGCAGTAGCTCATGATGTTTTGCGTCATCGCATTGGTCTTACCTATGAAGCTGAGGCCAGTAATGTGACCAGCGAAGAAATCGTTTCTAAAATTATCAATAAGGTAGAAGTACCTTGATTTATTTAAGAGCGATTGTTGTTAATTGATAATTGAGCTTTTAGAATTGACTGAAGATGGAAACATCGGAAATCATAAAGAAAGTCAGAAAGATAGAAATCAAGACTCGTGGTCTGAGTTCGAACATCTTTGCTGGTCAGTATCATTCAGCCTTCAAGGGTCGTGGTATGGCTTTTAGTGAAGTGCGTGAATATCAGTATGGTGATGATGTGCGTGATATTGATTGGAATGTTACTGCACGTTTTCACAAGCCATTTATAAAAGTGTTTGAAGAAGAGCGTGAACTGACTGTGATGCTGCTTATCGATGTCAGTGGTTCGCAAGATTTCGGCACACAGCATCAAATGGCACGTGACATGGTAACTGAGATAGCCGCCACTATTGCCTTTTCAGCCATTCAGAATAATGATAAGATTGGCGTGATTTTCTTCTCTGATAAAATAGAAAAGTATATTCCTCCTAAGAAAGGTCGCAAGCATATCCTCTACATTATTAGGGAAATGCTTGACTTTCATGCTGATTCATGTCATACTAATATAGCACAGGCTGTTGAATTTCTTACTAGTGTTTCAAAACGTCGCTGTACAGCTTTCTTGTTGAGTGACTTCTATGACCGTAAGGATTTTCTCCAGCAGTTGACTATTGCCAATCGTAAACACGATTTGGTAGCTATTCAGGTGTATGATAAACGTGGTCGCGATCTTCCAGATGTAGGACTTATGAAGGTAGTCGACGCAGAGACTGGTTTCGAGCAGTATATTGATACCAGTAGTAAGAAACTGCGTGAGGCTTACCGTCGTTATTGGCTGAAACGACAGAACGAGTTAAAGGAAACTTTTACTAAAAGTAATGTCGATAGTGTAAGCATTGCCACCGACGAGGATTTCGTCAAGGCATTGTTAGGACTTTTCAAGCAACGTGGATAGTTCCTTCGGGATTTTTTTAAAGATTACAGATTTGATGAAATACAGACTATTCGTTCTTTTGTTCATTCAGTTTTTGGGACACCTTGTTATTCAGGCTCAGAAAGCCAGTGTTGAGGCAACCATTAACCCCATAGAAATATTGGTTGGCGAACAGACTCAAGTGCGCCTTACTGCAACTATGAAGGAAGGGGGAACCGCAGTTTTTCCTGTGTTCAAAGCAGGTCAGTATCTTACACCAGGGGTGGAGGTCTTAGCTAGTACAGAAGAAGGCGTTCATGAGAAAGAGAATGGTTTCGTAGAGCGTTCGGTGGTTTATACTCTGACTTCTTTTGAAGATACACTCTACTATCTGCCTCCTCTTGAAGTGATTATTGATGGCCAGTCATGCAAGAGTAAAAGTCTTGCTTTGAAAGTGCTTACTGTTGAGGTCGATACATTGCATCCGGAAAAATTCTATGGTCCTAAAAATGTTCAGAATAATCCATTCCTTTGGGAAGAGTGGTCTTTGTCGTTTTGGCTTAGTGTATTTCTGCTCGTGTTGTTGACCATTGGATATTATCTGTATTTAAGACTGCATGATAATAAACCAATCATACGGCCCATTCGTTTTGTAAAACGTTTGTTACCTCATCAGCGTGCAATGCAGGAAATTGAGACTTTACGTGCTGATCTTCGTCCTGAAGATGATAACCAGGAGAGTCTAAAACTTTATTATACAAAATTGACTGATGCTCTTCGAAAATATATTGAGGAACGTTATGGATTCTCTGCAATGGAGATGACTAGTAGTCAGATTATCGACCACTTGATGAAGTCGGCCGATGCAAAATCACTTGAAGAGTTGCGTCATCTGTTCCAAACAGCTGACTTGGTGAAGTTCGCCAAATATTCAACGCTGATTAATGAGAACGATGCTAACTTGATGAGTGCTATTGAGTTTATTAATGAAACGAAACAGGAAAACGAACCTGTTGTTCAAGAGGTGAAACCTACGTTTACAGAAGAAGAACAACGCTCTCGAACACAACGCAACGTGCTGAAAAGAACTATATTGGGCGTTGCCCTTATAGGAACAGGTTTGTTGGCTTATATTGTTTACAGTCTCTATATGTTATTAGCTTAGCCCTATGGAATTTGCGAATAAAGAATATCTGTTTGCACTTCTCTTGATTATACCTTATCTTATTTGGTATGTCATGTATCGCAAGAAGAGTGAGCCCACTATGCGCATGGCTGATACATTTGCTTTCCGTTATGCTCCACGTAGTTGGCGTGTTACTTTAATGCCAATTCTTCCGATATTGCGTATTGCTGCTTTTACTGCTTTGGTATTAGCCCTTGCTCGTCCACAAACACAAAACTCATGGAAGAATCAGACAGTTGAAGGTATTGATATTATGATGGCGATGGACGTGTCAACTTCGATGCTGGCTGAAGATTTGAAGCCCAATCGTATTGAGGCTGCAAAGAATGTGGCTGCTGAGTTTATAGCAGGGCGCCCGAATGATAATATTGGTCTGACAATTTTTGCCGGTGAGTCCTTCACTCAATGTCCTATGACCACTGACCACTCTTCGTTGTTGTCATTACTTCATAATGTTCGAACAGATATAGCGGCACGTAGCCTTATTGAGGATGGAACGGCCATTGGTATGGGATTGGCTAATGCCGTGAGCCGACTGAAAGATTCGAAAGCCAAAAGTAAGGTAGTTATTCTGCTTACCGATGGTTCGAACAATCGTGGTGATATCTCGCCTATGACGGCAGCTGAAATTGCAAAAAGTCTTGGTATCCGTGTCTATACGATAGGTGTAGGTACTACAGGTACTGCCCGGTATCCAATGAACTATGGAGAAACTATACAATACGTAAACGTTCCTGTAGAAATTGACGAAAATACCTTGCGAGGAATAGCTTCGGCTACTGATGGCGATTTCTATCGTGCTAAAAATAACAAGGAGTTGAATCAGATTTATCATGAAATAGATAAGTTGGAGAAAACTAAGCTCAATGTGAAACAGTTCAGTCGTCGCTATGAGGCGTATCAACCTTTCGCTTTTGCAGCTATGCTTATTCTGCTTTTAGAAATTTTTCTCCGTATAACCGTTTTTAGAAGAATACCATAATGTTCAGATTTGAAGATCCTATATATCTTTATGGATTAGTGCTTGTAGTATTGATGGCACTGGTTCGTTTTCTTACTTATCGCAAGCAGCGTAGTCGTCTTCGCAAGTTTGGTGACCCACAACTGTTGCGCCAACTCATGCCAAACGTGTCGCGTTTTCGTCCTGTTGTGAAGTTCTGGCTATTAGAGTCTGCTTTGGCATTACTTTTTGTTATGTTGGCACGTCCTCAGTTTGGTACTCGAATCAGTCATGAGAAACGAAATGGTATTGAAACTATTATCGCAATGGATATTAGTAATTCCATGAGAGCTCAGGATGTAGAGCCTAGTCGATTGGATAGAGCCAAAATGATGGTTGAAAACCTGGTTGACAATTTTACAAACGATAAGATCGGATTGATTGTTTTCGCTGGAGATGCCTTTGTACAATTGCCAATCACAAGTGATTATGTTTCAGCCAAAATGTTCCTGAATAGTATTGATCCTGATATGATGCAGAATCAAGGTACAGATTTGGCTGCAGCTATAGAAATGGGTGTTCATAGTTTTACCCAACAGGAAAATGTTGGTAAGGCCATTATCGTTATTACTGATGGTGAAGATCATGAAGGTGGTGCTATAGAAGCAGCACAGGCAGCTCGTGAGCGTGGAATGCGTGTGTATGTATTAGGTGTAGGATCGACTAAAGGTGCTCCTATACCTTATCCTGAAACAGGTGACTATATGCGTGATAATAGCGGAAATACTGTTATGTCGGCCCTTAACGAGCAGATGTGTATGGAGGTGGCTCAAGCTGGTGGAGGCGCCTATATACATGTGGAAAATAACTCTAATGCGCAGCGACAACTAAATGAAGAACTTGACAAGTTGGAAAAAAGCGAAACAGATAGTACTATTTATAGTGATTTCGATGAACAATTTCAGGCTATTGGAATTATAATCCTTTTACTTTTAGTTATTGAGGTCATGATTCTTGAAAGTAAGAATCCCATGCTTAAGAAAGTATCACTTTTTGGTAAGCGCAGTCTTGTTAATCGTCAAGATGGGGTAGGGAGCGTTCAACGTATATTGATACTGTTTCTAATGAGTATAGCATTCTTTACCATTTCAACACCATCGTATGCTCAGACAGATCGTCAATATGTTCGTCAAGGTAATAAGATGTTTGAAAAGGGAGATTTTGAGCATGCTGAGGTTGCCTATAGTAAGGCTTTGGAAAAAAATGATAAGAATGCACAGGCCCATTTTAATTTGGGTAATGCCTTTATGGCCCAGCATAAAGATTCTGCTGCAGTTGAACATTTTCAGAAAGCGGGGCAGTTGGAAACTAATCCGCTCCGCAAGTCTCAGGCTTATCATAATACTGGGGTAGTATGCCAGCAAAAACAATTGTATGGTGAGGCGATTGAGGCTTATAAGCAGGCTTTGCGTTTGAATCCCAGCGATGATGAGTCACGATATAATCTTGTGTTGTGTCAGCATGAAAAGCAAAAACAGGATCAACAGAAGAATAATCAGAATCAACAAAATCAACAACAAGATCAGCAGAAACAGGACCAGCAGCAAAAGCAAGAACAGCAAAAGCAAGAACAGCCGAAACCTCAGATGAGTAAAGAGAATGCGGAACAGTTGCTAAATGCGGCCATGCAGCAAGAAAAACAGACCCAGAAGAGAATGAAGGAGGCTCAAAAACAAGGTCAGCGCCGTCAAAATGATAAGAACTGGTAAGTGATTTCAAAGAGAGTTATGATGAAACAGATAATGATAGGAAACAGGTGGGCAGTATTTGTAGCATTAATAATATTGTACTGTTCATTTTATACCAATGAGTTATTGGCTCAAAGACTGACAGCTCGTGCTCCCCAGCAGGTAGCCGTAGGACAGCAGTTCAGACTAACATATACAGCTGATACGGATGATGTGAATGGTTTCCGTATCGGACAAATACCAGATGCATTTGAGACATTGATGGGCCCGAGTACTTCGACTTCCTCAAGTTTCCAGATGATAAATGGAAAAACTTCGCAGTCATCCTCGGTTACCTATACATATATTTTGAGTGCTACTAAAAACGGAACGTTTACAATTCCTGCAGCAACAATCAATATTAATGGTGCTAAGGTTTCATCGAATACTGTGAAGATTGTTGTTAGTGGTCAGGCTCAAAATGGTGGCACTTCAAATGGACGTCAGCGTCAGCAGGATCATGAAATGAGAGATGCCGGAACGGCTATAAGTGTTAACGACTTATTTATTCGTGTTAGTGCCAATAAAAAAAGAGTGGTAGAGCAGGAACCTGTCTTACTCACCTATAAGGTCTATACTTTGGTTGACCTTACTCAATTGGAAGGAAAAATGCCAGACTTGAAAGGTTTCCATACGCAGGAGGTTCCTTTACCCCAGCAGAAGAGCTTCTCTGTTGAACAACTGAATGGAAGACCCTATAGGACTGTGACATGGAGTCAGTATGTGATGTTTCCTCAGATAACAGGTAAACTGCAAATACCAAGTATTACTTTCAATGGTATAGTAGTACAACGCAATCGTAATGTAGATCCTTTTGAGGCATTCTTTAATGGTGGCTCAGGTTATGTAGAAGTGAAGAAAGCAATTAATGCTCCAGGTATAGATATTCAAGTAGATCCCCTGCCAGAGCGCCCTGTAGGTTTTTCAGGAGGCGTTGGTAAATTTAGTATTTCAGCTACTTTAGATAAGAATGAAGTGAAGGCCAATGACCCAATCAATCTTCGTGTGACAGTGAGTGGCGTTGGTAATTTGAAATTGATTAAGGAACCGGTTGTTGGTTTTCCTAAGGATTTTGACTGTTATGATGCTAAACTAACCGACAAAACCAAACTGACAACTAATGGTGTAGAAGGAAGCATGGTCTATGATTTCCTTGCTGTGCCACGGCACCAAGGCGATTATGATATTCCTGCTGTTGAATTTATCTATTTTGATACTGCCTCTAAGCAATACAAGACAATTAAGTCGGAATCGTTCCATTTGCATGTTGATAAAGGTGAGGGCGGAGGTAATACCGTTCAGGACTTCACTGGTCAGGAAGATGTACAGTTATTGGCAAAGGATATTCGCCATATCAAACAAGGAAGTGTACGTCAGCATGCTGCTGGAGATTATTTCTTTGGAAGCACATTCTACTGGATAACAATTGCTGTTCTATTGGCAGTATTCATATCTTTGTTCATTATCTTCCGTCAACGTGCCTTAGCGAATGCTGATCTTGTGGGTGCTCGTGCAGGGAAAGCTAATAAGGTAGCCACGAAGAGATTGAAAAAGGCTGCACGTTTGATGAAGGATGAAAAAGCTGGCGAGTTCTTTGATGAGGTGCTTCGTGCACTTTGGGGGTATGTAGGCGATAAGTTGAATATTCCTGTAACTGAACTGTCGCGTGAGAATATTCAGGAACGTCTTTCTGTACGTAAGGTTGATAGTGACACTGTTAAACTGTTTATAGAAGCCCTTGACGAGTGTGAGTTCCAACGTTATGCACCTGGTGATCCAAAAGGTAATATGCAGAAAGTGTATAAGTCGGCTATGGGAGCTATTGAAAAGATTGAGGGTACAATTAAGAAGTAAGGAGGAACGAATAATATGAAAAAGTGGTTTTTTATCATACTTTCATTCTTAGGTATCAGTACAATGGCTCAGGCCGTAACAAAGGAGGAGGCCGATAGTGCCTATGTCGAGGGAAATTATAAAAAGGCTATTTCTCTATATAATTCACTACTGTCTGAAGGTATCAGTTATGAACTGTATTACAATCTCGGTAATGCATATTATCGTCTTGACGATATGACTCATGCTGTTTTAAACTATGAGCGAGCCTTACAGCTTGCTCCTGGCGATTCGGATGTTCGATTTAACTTACAAATGGCTCGTTCGAAGACTATTGACAAGATTGTTCCTGAGTCGGAAATGTTTTTTGTGACTTGGTATCGTTCGCTTGTCAATATGGAGAGTGTTGACGGATGGGGAGTTATGGCCTTGATTATGTTAGGTTTGGCAGTTGTTTTAGCACTCCTATACCTTTTTGCTAATGCATTATGGTTACGAAAGATTGGCTTCTTTGGAGCCGTTTTTGCCATTTTCCTGTTTTTTGTTGGCAATCTTTTGGCTTGGCAACAAAAACATAATCTGGCTTCTCAGAAGGGGGCTATCATTATGGAATCTGCTGTTAATGTTAAAAGTACGCCAGCCAACAATGGTACTGATTTGTTCATTCTTCACGAAGGAACAAAAGTGACGATTATCGACGATACAATGCGTGACTGGAAAGAGGTACGTGTAGCCGACGGTAAGCAGGGGTGGATTGAGGTTAAGCAGATTGAGATTATTTAATAATATTATTGTTACGCGATGGATTGGGCTTCATTAATTGAATTTGACAAACAGTTGCTACTGATGCTAAATGGTAGCGACTCGTTGTTCTTGGATGGACTTGTTAAGACGCTTACTACTGCCGCAACTTGGATTCCTCTTTATTTGGCTCTTTTCTATGTCGTGTTAAAGAATAATGACACAGTACAGAAAATTCTGTTGATTGTTGTATGTGCAGCATTTTGCGTGTTATTGGCAGGCTCAGTCGATGATTTGCTGGTGAAACCATTGGTAGCCCGATGGCGTCCTACACACGATCCGGAGATAGGTGTTCTTGTTGATGTTGTTAATGGATATAGGGGCGGAAACTTCGGTTTTTTCTCTGCTCATGCCAGCAACACCTTCAGTATTGCAGTTTTCTTTTCTTTGCTTATCAGAAACCGGATATTCTCTTTGTTTCTCATTGGATGGTCGCTCATAAACTGCTGGACGCGTTTGTATCTAGGTGTTCACTATCCTGGCGATATTCTGATAGGTTTACTATGGGGAGGTACCGTTGGAACTTTTGTATGGTATGTCCATCAAAAAATAAGAAAACGCTGGGCCTTTCCTCGTCATTATGTTTCTGAACAGTACACTTCAACAGGTTATATGGTTAGCGATATTGATGTGGTAATATGTGTGCTTGTATTCACACTATTTTATGCCATTCTGAGAGCCTGCTATTTTCTTTATGTGTAAATAATTATATTTGTAGATAATGGATACAAAACATATACGCATTAGTGATTATAATTATCCTTTGCCTGATGAGCGCATAGCCAAGTTCCCTTTGGCTCAGCGCGATCATTCGAAGCTCCTTATATATAAGAAAGGTGTAGTGAGTGAGGATACGTTCTGTAACCTTCCGGGATATTTGCCTAAAGGTGCTTTAATGGTTTTTAATAATACTAAAGTGATTCAGGCTCGTATGCATTTCCGTAAGGAAAGTGCGAAAGATGGTCAGTTGGGTGCTCTTATAGAGATTTTTCTCTTGGAACCAGCAGAACCAAACGACTATGAACTAATGTTCCAATCGTATAGTCATTGTGCCTGGTATTGTTTGGTGGGTAATTTGAAAAAATGGAAAAGTGAGCCTCTTCAACGCACTATTACTGTCAAAGATGTACCAGTAACCATCAAGGCATCTCGCGGAGAGGTACATGGAACGAGCCATCGTATCGATTTCGATTGGGATAATGAAAGAGTGTCATTTGCTGAGATAATTGATGCTATTGGTGAACTTCCTATTCCTCCCTATTTGAATCGTGAGACACAAGAAAGTGACAAAACAACTTATCAAACAGTTTATTCAAAGATTAAAGGTAGTGTTGCAGCACCTACTGCTGGCCTGCATTTTACTCCAGAGGTGTTGGCTCGTTTGGATGAACAGGGCGTTGATAGAGAAGAATTAACGTTGCATGTTGGGGCCGGTACTTTCAAACCCGTCAAAAGTGAAGAAATAGAGGGACACGAGATGCATACTGAATATATTGCAGTACGCCGCCAAACGCTTGAAAAACTATTGCAGCATAATTGTCAGGCAATTGCTGTCGGAACGACCAGCGTTCGAACTTTGGAAAGTCTCTATTATATGGGTTGTAAAGTGCTTCACAATCCTGATATCAAAGAAGATCAACTTCATGTTCGTCAATGGGAACCTTATGGAGAGTTTCAGCCAAACACTTCAGGCGTTTCTTTGAAACACTCGGAGAGTTTTATAGCTTCTCCACAAGAAAGTATTAAGGCTTTGCTTGACTGGCTTGATCGCAATCATTTACCAACACTTCATAGCAGTACGCAGATTATTATTGCTCCAGGCTATGATTATAAAATCGTTAAGATGCTGGTCACTAATTTCCATCAGCCTCAGAGTACTTTACTTTTACTGGTTAGTGCATTCGTTCATGGCGATTGGCATAAAATTTATGACTATGCTTTGGCACATGATTTCCGATTCCTGAGCTATGGAGACAGTTCGTTGTTAATTCCATAAATAGGTAGAGTCTATATATTATTTGTTGACAGTTGCTATCATAAAAACATTATAAGATAATGAAAATTGGCGATAAAGTAAGATTCTTAAGTGAGATAGGAGGCGGTCGAGTGGCTGGTTTCCAAGGAAAGGATATTGTTCTTGTTGAAGACGAGGATGGCTTTCAGGTACCTATGCGAGCAAATGAGGTTGTTGTTATTGGTGAAGAAAACTATGAAACTCAGCATATAGTGGAAGTAAAACAACAATCCAAGCAGAATACGTCTAAGGAAGAAGAACCTGCTGACCGTCCTGTAACTTTCAAGGCACAGCCTGAAGAGCGAAAGGGAGGAGAACGACTCTCGGCTTATTTGGCTTTTGTTCCAATGGACGTAAAAGAACTCTCACAGACACGCTTCGAAACCTATTTTGTGAACGATTCCAATTATTATATGCGTTTTACCTATCTTTCTTCGGTAGGAAACAGTTGGCAGCTTCGTACCACATCTGAGGTCGAACCAAATACTAAGCTCTATTTGGAGGAATTCGGACGCGAGATGCTGAACGATATGGAACGTATTACTGTTCAGATTTTGCCCTATAAACGTGAGAAACCTTTTCTGCTAAAACCTACCATCGATGTTCAGTTCCGTTTGGATGCTGTAAAGTTCTACAAACTGCACACGTTTCAGCAGAATGATTTTTTTGAACAACCTGCACTTATCTATACTCTTATTGAAAATGATAGACCTATGAAACCTCTCGTGGTGAGTGTAGATACTTTGAAAGAACAGATGTTTCAAAAGTCGGTTGGGAACCAAAAACTCTCTCGTCCGTTAGTGACCCCTGCAAGAAAAGAAGGAGACCCTATAGTGATCGATCTTCATGCAGATGAATTATTGGAAACGACTGCAGGAATGAATGCTGCTGATATCTTGAACTATCAACTCGATACATTCCGTAAAGTTCTGAATGAACATGCTAAGAAAAAAGGCACTAAGATTGTCTTTATTCATGGTAAGGGAGAAGGGGTACTCAGGCAGGCTTTGATAAACGATCTACGCTATCGATTCAAAAACTATACCTATCAGGATGCTTCTTTTCAAGAATACGGATATGGGGCCACGCAGGTTACAATAAAATGAGGAACATTAGGTGTTGGCTATAATTAATTGCTAAAATGTCATTTTTATAGCTAATTGTTAGCTAGAGTTTGCAAAATGATTACAAAATGGCGTTGTTAGATTAATTTGTGCCAAAATATTTGCCCGTTTCGTGGAAAAATTGTAATTTCGCACCGCAATAACAGAAAACGTTTTAAACTCAATAAACATTCAAGAATTATGAAGAAGTATAACTTCAACGCCGGTCCTTCGATGCTTCCTCGCGAAGTTATTGAGAAGACCGCTCAACAGTGTTTAGACTTCAATGGCTCGGGTCTCTCTCTGATGGAGATCAGCCATCGTGCAAAGGATTTCCAGCCCGTTGTTGATGAGGCTGTAGCATTGGTTAAGGAACTGCTGCAGGTTCCTGAGGGCTATTCAGTTATTTTCCTTGGCGGTGGTGCATCACTCGAGTTCTGTATGATTCCTTATAACTTCCTCATTAATAAAGCTGCTTACTTGAACACTGGCGTTTGGGCAAAGAAAGCCATGAAGGAAGCTAAACTTTTCGGTGAGGTAGTAGAGGTGGCTTCTTCAGCTGATGCCAACTATACTTTTATTCCAAAAGATTGGACCGTTCCTGCTGATGCCGACTATTTGCATATTACCACTAATAATACTATTTATGGTACTGAACTCCGCAAGGATCTTGATGTTCCTGTGCGTCTGATTGCTGATATGTCATCTGATATCTTTAGCCGTCCTATCGATGTTGCTAAGTATGATGCTATCTATGCTGGTGCTCAGAAGAATCTGGCTATGGCTGGTGTAACTATTGTGATTGTTAAGGATGATGCTCTTGGCAAAGCTCCACGCGAGATTCCTACTATGCTTGACTATCGTACACATGTGTCAAAGGGTTCTATGTTTAATACTCCTCCTGTAGTGCCCATCTATTGCGCTCTTGAAAATCTGCGTTGGATCAAGGCGCAGGGTGGTGTAGAGGCTATGGATAAATTGGCCCATCAGCGTGCTGAGATTGTGTATGGCGAAATTGACCGTAACAAGATGTTTGTAGGTACTGCTCAGGAAGCTGATCGCTCACTGATGAATATATGCTTTGTTATGGCTCCTGAATATAAGGAACTTGAAAAGGACTTCCTTGATTTCGCCGTTTCAAAGGGAATGGTTGGTGTGAAAGGTCATCGTGATGTTGGTGGCTTCCGTGCATCATGCTACAATGCTCAGACAATCGAAGGTGTTAATGCCCTCGTAGCTTGCATGAAGGAATTTGAAGCTCAGCACTAAGAATTGAAGAGTCAAAGAATTGAAAAAATGAAGAATTGAAATTATGAAGATTCTTGTTGCAACAGAGAAGCCATTTGCAGCTGCAGCTGTCAATGGAATCAAAGCAGAGATTGAGGCAGCCGGCAATGAGCTAGTACTGCTTGAGAAATATACAGAAAAGGCTCAGTTCTTGGCTGCAGTAGCCGACGCCGACGCACTTATTATCCGCTCGGATAAAGTTGATGCTGAGGTGCTTGACGCAGCTAAGAAGTTGAAGATTGTAGTTCGTGCAGGTGCAGGTTACGACAATATCGATTTGGCTGCCGCTACAGCTCACAACGTAGTAGCCGAGAATACTCCAGGACAAAATTCTAATGCTGTAGCCGAATTGGTTTTCGGTTTGCTTGTGATGGCCGTTCGTGGCTTCTACAACGGTAAGAGCGGTAGCGAACTGCTTGGCAAGAAACTCGGTATCTTGGCTTTTGGTAATGTAGGTCGAAACGTGGCTCGTATTGCCAAGGGCTTCGGTATGGAAGTTTATGCTTACGATGCATTCTGCCCTGCAGACGTAATCGAAGCTGCTGGCGTACATGCTGTTTGCTGTCCGGAGAAGTTGTTCGAAACTTGCGATGTGGTTTCACTCCATATTCCTGCTACACCTGAGACCAAACAGAGTATTAACGCTGAACTAGTTGGTAAGATGAAAAAGGGTGGTGTGCTGGTTAACACTGCTCGTAAGGAGGTGATTAACGAGCCTGAACTCATCAAGCTGATGGCTGAGCGTGAGGACTTGAAATTCGTTACCGATATCATGCCCGATGCCAATGACGAGTTCCTGAAGTTCGAGGGTCGTTACTTCTCAACTCCTAAGAAGATGGGTGCTCAGACTGCTGAGGCCAACATTAATGCTGGTATTGCTGCTGCTAAGCAAATTAATGCTTTCTTCAAGGATGGAGATACCAAGTTTCAGGTAAATAAATGATTATATTATAAGATTGATATTATAATATTAATAATGTATTATATCCCCAATTCTTAAACGAGAATTGGGGGTGTTTTGTTAAATAAGTATAAATATTAACATGCTAAAAGAATATGCTTTCTTGAATATCAATTAATAGTTGTACCTTTGCAGTCCGATTATTAGGGGAGGTTCTTAGAATCCCCGCGGGTGACGTGTAAATAGCGTTTGTCTTTGGCCGGACTACGTGGTTTGTGAATCGTCATTCAAACAATTGTGAATGCGGCAGTGCCGCAAAATTAAAAAACTGTTTTTTAGTAAAATTAATTTTAAGAATGAACACATTAAGTTACAAGACCGTCTCAGTTAATAGTGAGACAGCCAAAAAGGAGTGGGTCGTAATCGATGCTACCGATCAGGTGGTAGGACGCCTCGCTTCAAAGGTCGCTAAGTTGATTCGTGGTAAGTACAAGCCTAGCTTCACTCCTCACGTTGATTGCGGTGACAACGTTATTATTATTAATGCAGCCAAGGTGGTATTCACCGGCAAGAAAGAGACCGATAAGGTCTACACTCGTTATACTGGCTATCCTGGTGGACAGCGTTTTAACACTCCTGCTGAGCTCCGTAAGAAGCCAAATGGTGTTGATAAGATGCTTCGCCATGCAGTTAAAGGTATGCTGCCCAAAGGACCTCTCGGTCGCAGTCTGTTGAATAACCTCTATATTTACGAGGGAACAGAGCACAAGCATGAGGCACAACAGCCAAAAGCTATCGATATTAACCAGTATAAATAAGTAAAAGAAAATGGAAGTAATTAACGCAATAGGTCGTCGTAAGAGTTCAGTAGCTCGCGTTTATCTTACTGAAGGTACTGGTAAGATCACGATCAATAAAAAAGATATTACGGAGTATTTCCCCTCAGCTATTCTGCAGTACGTGGTAAAACAACCACTGAACCTGCTTGAAGTTGCTGAAAAGTATGACATCAAAGTAAACCTCGATGGCGGTGGCTTTACCGGTCAGAGCCAGGCTCTGCGTATGGCAATCGCTCGTGCATTGGTTAAACTCAATGCTGAGGATAAGAAAGCTTTAAAGACCCAAGGATTCCTTACCCGCGATAGCCGTGAGGTAGAACGTAAGAAACCAGGTCAGCCAAAGGCACGTCGTCGCTTCCAGTTCAGTAAGCGTTAATATATACTGGACATGTTTAGTATCTAAACTTTGTGGATTCTGGCTAGTTATACTAGATAAAACTAGTCGAACTAGTCAAACTAGACTACCACTTAGTTGATCTAACAAAGATTTAAAAAGAAAGTAAACAATTTAATTAAAGAAAAAGAAAATGGCAAGAACAAATTTTGATATGCTGCTTCAGGCTGGTTGTCACTTTGGACACCTGAAGCGCAAGTGGAACCCCGCCATGGCTCCCTACATTTATACCGAGCGTAACGGTATTCACATCATTGACCTCCACAAGACCGTTGTTAAGGTTGACGACGCTGCAGAGGCATTGAAGGCCATCGCCCGTCAGGGTAAGAAAATCCTCTTCGTAGGTACTAAAAAACAGACTAAGGAAGTAATTGCTGAGAAAGCTACAAGTGTAAATATGCCTTATGTTATCGAGCGTTGGCCTGGTGGTATGCTCACCAACTTCCCCACAATCCGCAAGGCTGTGAAGAAAATGGCAAACATCGATAAATTGATGAACGATGGTACATATGGTAACCTTTCAAAGCGCGAATTGCTTCAGGTTACTCGTCAGCGTGCTAAGTTGGAGAAGAACCTGGGTTCTATCGCTGATTTGACTCGTCTCCCTAGTGCTCTCTTCGTTATCGACGTTCTAAAAGAGAATATTGCTGTTCGTGAAGCTAATCGTCTTGGTATCCCCGTATTTGGTATTGTTGATACAAATTCTGATCCCAAGAATATCGATTTCGTAATTCCTGCCAACGATGATGCTAAGGATAGCGTTGAAGTTATCTTGAACGCTTGCTGTGCTGCTATCGCTGAGGGCTTGGAAGAACGTAAGGCTGAGAAGGCTGACGAGAAAGCTGCTGAAGCCCAGGCTGAGGCTGAAACTGAAGAAAAGCGTCCAGCTCGTCGTGCTCGCAAAGCTGCCGATGCTCCTGCCGAGGAAACTACCGCTGAAGAGACTCCAGTTGCAGAGTAATTAGTATTTGAAAGATTAATTAATTGAAGAATTAAACTATGGCAATTTCAATTGATGATATTAAGAAGCTTCGCGCCATGACCGGTGCTGGTTTGGCTGACGTAAAGAAGGCTCTTACCGAAGCAGAGGGCGATTTCGACCGTGCTAAAGAGCTTCTCCGTGAGCGTGGTTTGGCTATCGCAGCAAAGCGTAGCGACCGTGAAACCTCAAATGGTTGTGTTTTGACCAAAGTTGAAAACGGTTTTGGTGCTATTCTTGCTTTGAAGTGTGAGACAGACTTTGTTGCTAATGGCGCAGACTTCATTGCCCTGACTCAGAGCATTCTTAATGCAGCTGTAGCTAATAAGTGCAAGACTCTTGATGAGGTGAAAGAACTCGATATTAATGGTGTTAAGGCTCAGGAGGCTGTTACTCAGCGTTCTGGTATCACTGGTGAAAAGATGGAGCTCGATGGCTACCAGATTCTTGAGGGTGATAATATTGAGGCTTATGACCATATGGGTAAGCATACTCTTTGCACT
Organism: Prevotella sp. E9-3; assembly: GCF_022024015.1. NCBI lineage: Bacteria > Pseudomonadati > Bacteroidota > Bacteroidia > Bacteroidales > Prevotellaceae > Prevotella > Prevotella sp. E9-3. The sequence continues at coordinate 2,137,739 of NZ_CP091786.1, read as the reverse complement.
ATGGTTCAGACTAACAAGACCAATGCTGATGCCGGTCACAAGGTAGCTATGCAGGTTGCTGCTATGAAGCCTGTAGCTCTTGATGCCGCTCATGTTGACCAAGCTATTCTTGACGAAGAGTACAAGACAGCTGTTGAAAAGACTAAGCTTGAGCAGGTTGAGAAGTATGTAGAGGTTGTTCTGAAAAAAGCAGGTATTAACCCCAATCTTGTTGATAGCGAAGACCACATCGAGTCAAATATGGCTAAAGGTTGGCTCACTCAGGAACAGGCTGACGAGGCTCGCAAACTGAAAGAGAGCGCTGCTGCTGAAAAAGCTGCAACACTGAACATGAACATGATTGAGAACATTGCAAAGGGTCGTGTTCAAAAGTTCTTGAAAGAGAACTGTCTGGTAGATCAGGAGTTCCAGTTTGGTGATGGCGATAAGGCTACTGTTGCTCAGTGGCTCAGTCAGCAGGACAAAGAGTTGGCTATCTGCGATTTCCGTCGCTTCACTCTCGCTGCAGAGTAAATTATTTAGCTAATATGATATGAGAACTGGAAGAATCGAAAAGGTTCTTCCAGTTTTTTCTTTTACGACGTAAATTATTGTTTCTTGCAATGAAAATATTTGCTGTGGGCATGAACTATCTCATGCATACAAAGGAATTGGATGGCAGAGAGTACACTCCTCAAGAGCCTGTCATATTTACCAAAGCTGATTCTGCTTTACTAAAAGATCGTAAACCTTTCTTTGTACCTGATGATATGGGACGTATTGATTATGAGGCAGAGATTGTAGTAAGAATATGTCGGTTGGGTAAGGCAATTCCTGAACGTTTTGCTCATCGCTATTATGATGCAGTTACCATTGGCTTAGATTTTACAGCTAGGGAGATGCAGGCTAAAGCTCGTATAGAAGGACTTCCTTGGACAATATGTAAAGGTTTTGATGGTAGTGCAATAATAGGTGAATGGTTGCCACTATCTGACAATATTCAATCGCTTCATTTTCATTTGGACAAAAATGGTCAAACCGTACAGCAAGGTTTTTCGGGTGATATGCTTTTTAAGGTTGATGAGATTATTAGCTATTTATCACGTTATTTTACCTTGAAGACTGGTGATCTGTTGTTTACAGGTACTCCTTCTGGAGTAGGTCCTGTAGCTGTGGGCGATCTGCTTGAAGGATTTATTGAAGATCGTCGTGTATTAGAATGTCAATGTAAGTGATGCATAATCTCTTCTGTTCTAATATGAAATTGGGCAAGCACTCAAATGATGCTTGCCCAATTTTGTATTTAATAGTGAGAGTTAATTATCTGATAAACAATAGCTCACGATACTTTGGCAGCGTCCATAGACCATCTTCCACAATCATTTCAAGATGATCTGCTTCATTGCGAATGGCTTCCATGTGCGGACAAACAGTATCATGGTAAGCTACGGCTCGTTGCTCTATATCGCTGATGCGATTAGCAACGCGGCGTGCATCAGTCAGTTCTTCAACTAACTGTTCAATACGCTCTGTACGCTCTGCAATCTCTTCTATCAGTTTCATGTTGCGAGCCGAAAGCCTTTCAGCCTTTTCTGTATTGAACACGCTTTTCATGCCTTGTACGTTTTTAATCAACTGACTCTGATAGTGGGTAGCTACAGGAATGATGTGATTCATTGATAAATCTCCCATTACTCGAGCCTCAATCTGAACAGTTTTTACGTACATCTCCCATTTTACCTCGTTGCGAGCTTCAAGTTCCTTGCGGTTCATCACTTTAGTACTTTCAAACATCTTTATGCTATCTTCATCTAAATAATGTTTGAATACAACTGGGCAAGAACGCTCTACATCCAATCCTCGCTTCTCGGCTTCTTTCACCCATTCTTCGCTATAGCCATTTCCGTCGAAACGTACAGGTTTGCAGATCTTGATGTCTTCTTTTAGGACTTCTAATATGGCAACAATCTTATCTTCTCCTTTAGCTATCAGCGCATCAACTCGTTCTTTGAAACAGTTTAGAGATTCTGCCATTGCTGAGTTCAGTGCTATCATAGCTGATGCACAATTAACACTTGAACCAGGTGCACGGAATTCAAATCTGTTTCCGGTAAATGCAAATGGTGAAGTTCGGTTACGGTCAGTATTATCAACAATAAGATCGGGAATCTGTGGAATATCAATTACCATTCCCTGTTTGCCTTTCAGATTGAATAACTCCTTCTTTTCGCTCTGTTCGATATGGTCAAGCAGTTCAGTGAGCTGAGTTCCAAGAAATGATGAGATAATACTTGGGGGAGCTTCGTTGCCTCCAAGGCGATGAGCATTTGTGGCACTCATGATTGAAGCTTTCAGCAGTCCGTTGTGCTTGTAAACTGCCATCAGTGTTTCCACGATAAATGTCACAAAACGCAAGTTCTCTTCAGGTGTTTTCCCAGGAGCGTGCAATAATACTCCATTGTCGGCTGAGAGGCTCCAATTGTTGTGTTTGCCGCTGCCGTTGATACCATCAAATGGCTTTTCGTGTAGTAGTACTCTGAAACCGTGCTTGCGAGCAACTTTCTTCATTAGACTCATCAGCAACATATTGTGGTCAACAGCCAAGTTGCATTCTTCAAAGATTGGCGCCAATTCAAATTGATTGGGAGCAACCTCATTGTGGCGTGTCTTGCAAGGAATAGCCAGTTCTAATGCCTGGATCTCCAAATCTTTCATGAAAGCCTGAACACGGTCAGGTATAGTACCAAAATAGTGGTCGTCCATTTGCTGGTTCTTTGCACTTTCATGTCCCATCAGAGTTCTGCCGGTCAGCATCAGGTCGGGGCGGGCAGAGTAGAGTCCTTCATCAACAAGGAAATATTCCTGTTCCCATCCCAAGTTTACTTGTACCTTTGTTACATTGTCGTAGAACAGCGAACAAACGTCTGTTGCAGCTTTTCCTACAGCATGAAGAGCACGTAATAGTGGAGCTTTATAATCGAGCGCTTCACCTGTATATGCAATAAAGATTGTAGGAATACAGAGTGTATCATCAATGATAAATACAGGTGAAGTAGGATCCCAGGCTGAATATCCGCGAGCCTCGAACGTGTTTCGAATACCACCATTTGGAAATGAACTAGCGTCAGGTTCTTGTTGTACAAGCAACTTTCCACTAAATTTCTCAATCATACCTCCCTTTCCATCATGTTCTACAAAGGCATCGTGCTTTTCCGCAGTACCTTCTGTTAATGGTTGGAACCAGTGCGTGTAGTGGGTAACCCCCATTTCAATGGCCCATTGTCGCATGCCTGCAGCCACCTCGTCGGCTATAGAACGGTCTAATCTTGCACCATGGTCAATCACATCAACCAGTTTGTCGTAAACTTCCTTTGAAAGATATTTGAACATTTTCTTTCGGTCGAACACATATTTACCGAAATACTCCGAAGGACGTTTACTTGGGGTTTCTACTTCGAGAGCGTGTTTCTTGAACGCCTCTTCAACTACCTGAAATCTTAAATTGCTCATTGTTGTCTCTTAGTGTGAGTCTATATATCGCTTTGTTATGTCGTTGTAATTTTCTATGCGTCGGTCGCGCAGGAATGGCCACCAACGGCGAACCTGTTCAGCTCTATGCATATCAATTCCTACTATAATGCTTTCCTCTTCATTTGTTGAGGCCTCATAATGAATTTCTCCCTGAGGTCCGCATACAAACGAGGTGCCCCAAAATTGAATACCATTGGTCTGTCCGCTGGGATCAGGCTCATGACCCACTCTGTTCACAGCTACTACAGGCAATCCATTTGCTACTGCATGTCCACGCATTACCGTTTGCCAAGCCATACGTTGGCGCTCTTGTTCTTCGGGCGTGTCACTACTTTCATAGCCTATAGCGGTGGGGTAGATTAGAATCTCTGCTCCAGCAAGAGCCATTAAACGAGCTGCTTCTGGATACCATTGATCCCAGCATACAAGAACTCCTAATCTGCCTACTGATGTGTCGATTGGCTTAAATCCCAGGTCGCCTGGGGTAAAGTAAAACTTCTCGTAGTAGGCTGGGTCATCGGGTATATGCATCTTCCGGTATTTTCCTGATATTGTTCCGTCTTTTTCAAACACTACTGCAGTATTGTGATAGAGACCAGGGGCTCTACGTTCAAAGAGTGAAGTGACTAGTACTACACCACATTCCTTCGCTAATTTCCCGTATATGTCGGTTGATGGACCTGGTATTGATTCAGCTAAGTCAAAGTTATCCACAGTTTCTACTTGACAAAAATATAGTGAATTGTGAAGTTCCTGCAGAACAATGAGTTCTGCCCCTCTGCGAGCTAAATCAAGTATACCCTCTGTAAGACGTTCAATATTGTTGACAACGTCAGCCGTGTTGTGCTGCTGCAAGAATCCTATATGTAGTTCTTTCATATTAAGCTCTATGAATTTAAAAATGACTATTTTAGTACATGTTCTGGAAATTGCATCGTGCAGCAATGCAAGGAACCATGTTGTTTGATGATACTGCGACAGTCGATTGATACAATCTCATAGCCTGGAAATGCTTTGCCAATTATTTGTAAGGCTTCAGCGTCTATGTCTGGCTGGTTATAAACTGGGCAAAGTACGGCACCGTTAATGATGAGAAAATTAGCATATGTAGCAGGCAGACGTTCTCCATCCTCGTCATAGATGGGGCGTGGCATGGGCAACTTCATTAGCCTGTACGGTTCTCCTTTCAGTGTTCTGAATGATTTCAATTGCTCCTCCATCAAGCGTAAGTCTTCATACTGTTCGTCATCAGCATCATCGCAGCCAACGTATAATAGCGTGTCATTAGGACATATGCGTACCAATGTGTCAATATGTCCATCGGTATCATCTCCAATGAGTGCGCCATGGTCTATCCACAACACTCGTTCAGCATTCAGATAGGTCTTCAAGCGCTGTTCTATCTCTTCTTTCGTCAACGGTTGGTTGCGATGAGGAGCCATCAGACAGCATGAGGTTGTGAAGACTGTTCCTTTTCCGTCGCTTTCAATTGAACCTCCTTCAAGTACAAAATCCAAATGATTTTCATATTCACCGTTGAATATTTCTTTGTCGAATAGACCTAGGTTGAGTGCGTTATCAAGTTCGGAAGGGAACTTTTCGCCCCATCCGTTGAATTTAAAATCAAGGAGTTTTGCGGTTTTGGTTTCATCGTTTACAAGTGTGATGAAACCATGATCACGAGCCCACGTGTCGTTTGAATTTAGAATTGAGAGTTGGGAATTCTGAAATGATTGTTTAAAATAATCCGGTACCACCAAAAGAAGTGGTTCACGTTGACTTATTTCCAAAGCCATTTCTCTATAAGTGCTCTCAATTTCTTCGAGCATAGGTGCCCAGTCTGTGTCTTTATGGGGCCAAGTTAGTTGTACTCCACTCTGTGGCTCCCATTCGGCGGGCAGTCTATATTCATGTTTCTGAATCATGGTGCAAAGTTACAAAAAGTAGACCGAATAAACAAAAGGAAAGAACATTTTTCTATTGTAGTAAAATAAGTAATTGTTTCAAACGATATTTTTGCATTGTTCAAACAATTCATTTGTGGTTTTAAACGGGACAAATGCGTTTTTTGTTTTTGTTAACGTTGCACAAAAAGATAGTGTTTTCGATTATTTTATTTATCTTTGCGCTCAAAACGAGGAAACAGTAATGATACTGGAACTGAATGAAGTCCTTTTGAAAGATGATCGTCAGACGCTTTCGATGATGGCACAGTCGGGCAAACTAACATGTCTTACTGGCGGTAAGCCTTTGCAGCGTTATCGTTGTCTCATCTCCATGATGGGATTTGAACCGATAGTTCATGGTTATATTTGTTTGGATGGTGAGCCATTGACCAGTTGCTCGGCATTGGCTTTTAGACAATTGATGTCATACGCACCAGCTCGCTTGTCTGCTATTGGCGAAGTGACGGTCTATGAGCCGCCTACCATACAGGATGTGTTTAGTCTTCGCGTGAATCGGGAACGACCTATTTCAAATGGTATTTTAGGCGAGGAGATACGTAAAATAGAAGCTGACGCTTCTGATATTCGTGTTCAGTTGTTGGCTGTTGCCGTTTTGCTCGATAAACCAATCCTTTTGGTTGACAATCCTCATGAAGATTCTGTTGAGTATTTGAAACAACAGGCGGCAAAAGGAAAAATAGTTATAGTTACCTCAGACAATCCTGAAGTATTGCGAGCATCTGATTTAGTTGTTGAATTGTAAAGGACATTTTTTTATGCAGATAACCGTGATTTCTTATTTAGGCGTTTTTGCCATTGTAGTACTGGTTGCTTTTTTTCTAGGAATGTTCTCCTTCGTTGATCGTCGTATCCTTTCTCGTGTTGTACGTGTATTCGTTTATTTTGCCTTCAGTTTGGCTCTTGTGGGTTGTTATGCATGGGGGCTCCTGAAACTGAATCAATGGTGGGTAGCACTTTTGGGTGCATTAACTATTAGTGTGGTCACTTCATATTTCTCTGTTCTGAAGGGCAAAATACCTTTAGGGCGTTTCCTGCTCCCAATAGCATTGTCTCAGATGATTGGAATGATAATAGGCGTAGGTTGTTCTTTGTTGCTGATAAAATCTTCCCCTGTTATTACAATCACGGCAGTTGCCGGGATGATGTCTAGCTTGTTTATTCTATCAACAGGCTCGGCCATTAAAGTATATGTGAACAGTTTGAAACATACCAATGAGCACTATATCTATTTGTTGTCCAATGGAGCAACTCACTTCGAGGCTATTCAACCAAGTGTGCGCCGATGCTTGCGTGCTTCGGTAATGCCATTGTTGCATCCTCTCACTTCTCCTATTGTAGTGGCTCCTCCTGTTTTTTACTGTGCGTTGTTATTATCAGGTATGTCACCTTTGTTGGCAGTAACGGTGGTTGTCTTGTTGTCTTTTCTTGGTGTGGCAATCTGCTTTTTTGTGGCTGTCATCGCAATGCTGTTTTCCGACCGGTTTATTTTTGACCGATCAGGACGTTTGTTGATTTAGTTTTTTACTCACCATGCAGATAACCCCGATTGCTTATTTCCATTCACCATTAACCTCAAAGTTTGGTATTCCCCGTCAAGGCGGGTTAGCAACTTCTTTGTCAGGTCAAATTATTTTTGAGCCAGCTTATCGTCATGCCGAAGCAGTTCGCGGTATAGAAGATTTTTCTCATCTTTGGTTGATTTGGGAGTTTTCAGCCAACAGGAAAACTCATGAGCCAATAATGGATAATGGCGGTGAATCCAGCATACATCAGAACCTCACGGTGCGTCCTCCACGTTTAGGTGGAAACGAAAGGGTGGGAGTGTTTGCCTCTCGTTCGCCTTTCCGTCCCAATCCTTTAGGTCTCACATGTGCATTAATTGATAGAGTAGAAATGCATCCACAGTTAGGGCCTGTTATTCATGTTCTTGGCGCTGACATTATGGATGGAACTCCCATCTATGATATAAAGCCCTATGTGCGCTATGCTGATTGTCATCCAAATGCTCGCAGCGGTTTCGTTGATCAAAAGGATTGGCCTCGCCTTGAAGTTGTTATTCCTGATAAATGGGCATCCATTTTTTCTCATGAGGAACTGAAAAGCCTTCAAGAAGTACTATCCTTTGATCCTCGCCCACAATATCATCATCAGCCGCAGCGCATTTATGGAATGCCTTTTGCTGGTTACGATGTGAAGTTCAATGTCTCTGATGGTCAGGTAATAGTTGTCGGTGTACAGAAACCGACCTCATAAAAAGACCAATAACTAAAAAAAGACGCTAATTCTTTCTTTATATTAAAAAAAAATATATCTTTGTACATTATTTGATTTTTTTAATCTACTATGGCAGCAATAAAAATACTAAGTGTTGACGATGAGGCACCATTGGAGTTGTTGATGAAACAGTATTTCAGACGCAAAATCCGAAATGGTGAATATGAGTTCTTTTTTGCACATAATGGCTTAGAGGCTCTTGCTATCTTGTATAACAATCCAGACATTGAAATAATCCTTTCAGACATCAACATGCCTGAAATGGATGGATTAACTCTTCTGGCAAAGGTCAATGAGATGCGTAATCCTGCTTTGCGCGTTATTATGGTAAGTGCATATGGCGATATGAAGAACATCCGACAGGCTATGAACAACGGAGCGTTCGATTTTGCCACAAAGCCTATCGATATGGAAGATTTGAGTCTGACTATTGAGAAGGCTATTGAGCAGATAAAATTTGTGCATGAGTCTCAAAAGGAACATTCTCAATTGGAGTCACTGAAGAAAGACCTGACCACAGCAAGGGATATTCAGCAGTATATTTTACCACAGGTGTTTCCTCCATTTCCAGAAGATATTGACAATATAGATATTTTCGCTTCGATGGAGGCTGCAAAGGATATCGGTGGCGACTTTTACGATTTCTTCCGTATTGATGCCGATCATATAGCGTTGGTTATTGCCGATGTATGTGGAAAAGGTATTCCTGCAGCTTTGTTTATGGCTGTCAGTCGAACTATGATTCGGGCTAAAGGTATGCAGGGCGTTAGTGCGAGTGAGTGTATTGCAGAGTCCAATCATTTGTTGGCATCATACTCAGTCGATTGTATGTTTGTTACAGTATTCTATGCAATTTATAATACCCAAACAGGCAGTGTTACCTATTGCAATGCTGGACATAATCCTCCCCATTTGTTGAAAGCTGACGGTACTGTCTGTGAATTGCCACAATCTAAGAATACTGTTGTGGGAGCATTCGATGATTTGAATTATTTTGAGGAAAGTCTGCAATTGAATCATGGTGATACGTTGGTAATGTTTACCGATGGTGTCAATGAAGCCATAAATTCTTCCAATGAAGAGTTTGGAAATGCCCGTCTTGACAATATCATCCGGGGATTGTCCAATGCAAGTAGCCAGCAGATTATTGAATCTGTTAAAGAAGGTATCAAGGAATTTGTTGACGGTGCCGAACAGAGTGATGATATAACAATGTTGGTACTCAAAAGAAAGTAAACTGAAAAGTACGAGGAGTAAATAGTGAAAAGGCACATTGTCATCATAGGGTGTATGGGATTCCTGCTATTGTTGTTGGTAGCAGCAGTACTATATTTGCGACACAGTAATGATGAGCGCATTCTGGAATTAGAAACTCAGCTATCGGCTTTGCGCGAACATGAGAAACAATTGGAAGTGGCTCGTCAGGTGAGCAAACAGATGGAAGAGATTGCTAACGGCCAGGAAGCTTTATCGGAAGAACGAAGTCAAGAAGCTATCCGTCAATCCAAAATTGCGCAGGAGATGACCCTTCGTTCAGAAGCGGAGCGAAAGAATGCTATTCAAGCTCAAGCCATAGCCGAGAATGCAGCAGATGAGGCTCTTAATGCTTATCAGATGGCTGAACGTCAGAGAGTAGAAGCGGAAGAACAGCGCAAGCAGGCTGAACATGCCAAATTGGTGGCCGACACACTAAACTATATCTCTTTGGGACGAACCCTTGGAGCACAGTCGTACTCAATCTATCAGACTGGTGAAAAGGAACTAGGTAATATGCTTGCCTATGCATCTTATCTGTTTACAAGCGATTATAAAGGCGATCTTTTTACTCCCTCTGTATTTCAGGCGCTAACCCAGTCAGCAGGTGGGCGCCGCAGTTGGAACGTACATGATGGAAGTATCTCTCATATATGCTTTTTGTCCGATGGCAACCGTTTGCTTACCGTGAGCACTTATGGAGAAATTTTTGTTCATGAGATGCAGACTGACAAACTGATAACCAGTAGGCTGTTCAGTGATAGGCACTATTGTTTCCGTGATGCTTATTCTTCAAAAACAGGAAAAAGTTTTGCCATCAGTCTTTCTGGCCATTTGGTAGTCATCAATGCCCAGCATACTCATAGTATTTTCTTAGAGAATGTGGACCGTCCTATTGCTATTCATAGCATGAACGACAACCGTCAGTTGCTTATTGTAGGCGAGAACAGTCTGGTCCTTTTTGATATAGATGATGAGAAGGTAATTGGTTTTTGTCGCCTTCCGTTCCATGTAACATTCTGTAGCCAGCGTGATAACAAACCCCTTCTTTTTGATAATCGTGGTGGCATGCATCTTGTGAATAGTCTTGATAATATAACTAATGAAGCAGTGCCTGTACAAGGATTGGCTACTTCGTATGCTAGCAGTAAAGACAATCAATTGGCAGCTTATGGTATGGCCGATGGTACTATCTGGTTGACCGCCAAAACCGGCAAAACTTACAAACTGGTTGGGCATCTGTCGCAGGTTACTAAATTGGAGTTTGATGGTCAGCGTCTCTATTCTTCCAGTTACGATGGTAAATTGCTTTTTTGGCTTATTACTGACACACAGATAAAGCCTATCACCCTGTTTCAGTCAGGTAGCTGGCTTACCGATTTTACTTTCAGTACTGATAGAAACAATATCTGGACTGGTGATTACACTGGCACCATATCAGAATATCTTATCTCAATTACACAGATAGCCAAGCGGCTACGCGATAATGTAAAGCGAAACTTTACACAAGAGGAATGGGACTATCATGTGGGAAAGGGAATTCCTTATAGGAAAGTGAAAGGCGATATCTAAACAATGAAAGTCTGCTAACGCTATGAATAGGAATCTTGTCATTAAAGTTTCAGTACGGAGAATACTGTTGTGTGCAGTACTCTTCATGCTCCACTTTTCGCTCTTAGCTAATCATGTAAATGCACAGGGCCTTCCTCTTATCCGAAATTTTACAACCAATGAATACGGTGGACATAATCGATGTTTTGATATTGAGATAGGTGATGATGGCACTATTTATGTAGCAAACTTTGAAGGCCTGCTATATTACGATCATGTAAGATGGCGCATCATTCATGCCCCCGACATCAGTCGCGTAACGGTTGTCTATCGTGATAGCCAGAATACCATATGGGTTGGTGGCTACAATCTTTTTGCCCGTTTGGAAAAGAAGGATAATGGTGAACTGTATATGGAGCCCTTTGAGCAGAAAGGCAGGTTCAAAGGCGAAGTGATGGAAATATTTGAGGAAGACGGATCGCTTCAGTTCGTTGCCAGCGACAACAATATATATTCAGTTCGCGATAACACCATTTCGCTGAAAATGCGTACCAATGCAAATTTCCTTCCAGGTATAGATTCTGATATAGTTTCGTTGGAAGCCTTGAAAAATGGTAAGGAAAATGCTATTTTGGATGATGTAACACAGATAGAACAATTGGATGGTGGTTTGCAAGTTGTTGTAAAAAAGAATAATGGCTTGATTATTACTGACAGTTTAGGCAAGGAACTATATACTATTACTGAGGAAAATGGTCTTTGCTCAAACCAGATTGCTTATGTGGCTTATGATGGTCATGGCATGCTTTGGGGGGCTACTCTGCATGGCATTTTCGCTATTGAACTGCCATCGGTGTATAGCTATTTCTTAGCGAAGGATGGTTTTACAGGTGAGGTTCATGCAATCACGGCTTTCAATGATATGATATTCGCTGGCAGCTCGAATGGCATTTATTTCATTTCATCCCGACAGTGTAAGCGCATCAATGAAGTAAATAATATTTGCTGGATGTTAAGTAGTTATGGTCAGGATCTCCTGGCTGCAACATCGAGTGGTATTTATAAGATAAAGTCTTTGCATGCAACCAAGGGTAGGGTAGAAACCTCTAGAATGACTTCCAATGCCACTACGGCCATATTTGTAGATGGAGAAAAGGTTTATGCCGGCGAACCAGACGGAGTATGGCTTTACGAGTCAGACTTCAAACAGCGCATAAAGTTGAATGATCTTCAGTTGGTAACAGACATTCGTCGCTCTACAAATAAAAATAATCAATCAAAAGCTCCCCGTCAGAATGATAATCAGACAGGTCTTTGGTTCCAAAATGTTCATGGCGAGACAATAGGCAGCAATCCTGAGGCAGTCAAAGAGCCTCTTGCTGACATCTCCGACAATTTGCTTATGCCTGTAAGTGATATTGAAGTGAAAGCCCAATATCTGTATGGCAATCAAGTATGGATAGGAGGAGATGAAGTGCTGGCAATCATTGATACAGACAAGAAAAATTTGTTAGCACTTGCCGATAGTCGGACGGTACGTTTCCGTTCTATTATCATGGGTAATGATAGCGTGTTGTGGGGCGGTTTCGGAAATATGCCTAAGGCATTACCTAAATTGAGTAGCAATGAGCGCCATCTGCATTTCTTCTATGCTCTTGACTACTCACCTCTTTCTGGCAAGACTCTCTATCGCTATAAGTTAAGCAACAACAACTGGAGCGGATGGACAGACAAGCAAGATATAGAGTACCTGAACTTACCCTACGGTTCATATACACTTAGTGTACAGGCAAAGTTGGCCAATGGCGAACTGTCAGAGGTGACATCAATTGATTTTACCATCGCCTATCCGCTTTTCATGCGCTGGTACATGCTAGTGCTCTATTTGTTCCTCTTTGCATACGTTGTCTATTTGCTATTCTTATATCGCTTGAAAAAACTGAAAAAAGACAAGATAAAACTGGAAAAGATTGTTGAGGAACGTACTGCCGATCTTCGTAATGCTCAGGGCGAACTGATACGTCAGGAGAAAATGGCCTCGGTAGGTAAACTGACTGAAGGACTTATTGACCGCATTCTGAATCCGATGAACTATATCATCAACTTTTCCAAAATGTCAAATGATCTGCTGAAAGACCTTAAAGAGAATATTGACAAGAATAAGGAATCCATCAACGAGGATGACTATGATGACACGCTTGACGTACTCGACATGCTTACTGAAAATCTTCAGAATGTTGACCAGTACGGACAAAACACTACTCGAATACTGAAAGCAATGGAAGAGATGCTGAAAGACCGAAATGGTGGATATGTTGATACAGACCTACTGCCTGTTCTTGTGCAGAACAAGGAAATGCTGTACAATTATTATTCTAAGGAGATTGAAGAGTATCATATTCAGGTCGTCTTCTCATTGCCAGCCGAGCAGATGCCTCTTCACGGAAATCCTGAAATGCTCAGCAAAACGATGATGAGCCTGTTGGGCAATTCAATTTATGCGGTCATTAAGAAAGCACAAAAAATGAATGCTGGTTCTTCAGCTCAGTCTTATGTTCCTGAGATTGGGTTCACAGTATCCATTCCCTCAAAGGATACATACATACTGACTATCCGAGACAATGGCATAGGCATTGAAGAGAAGATTCTTGATAAGGTATTTGATCCCTTCTTTACCACCAAGACTACAGATGAAGCAGCTGGCGTTGGCCTCTATCTGAGTCGAGAAATTATTCAGAATCATGGAGGAACGATTACTGTCAAGTCTGTCAAGGATGAATATACTGAGTTTACTGTCACATTATCAAAATAATTAGAGTATGACTGAGATTGAACAACTTAAGCTACAACTTCAGAAACAGGAAAAACTGGCATCGCTCGGACTTCTGAGTGCTGGCATTGCTCACGAAATACAGAACCCGTTGAACTTTGTCATTAATTTCTCGAAAATGTCAGGGCATCTGTTGGCCGATTTGATTGACATTGTAGATGGCTATGCTGACAGTCTCACAGAGGATGACCGTGAAGACCTGAACGAAATAGTGACCGGTTTGAAAGAAAACCTGAAGCAGATTGAGGACAATGGCGAACGTGCTGTTAGCATCATTCAAGGCATACTTCTTGTTTCTCGTGGAAAAGAGAATGAGTATGTGCCTACCGATGTCGTACACATAGTGAAAGAATATGTTCGATTGGCCTATCATGCCATGAGGGCCAATCATCAGGGATTCAATGTCACCATACGAGAAGAGTATCAGGACGGGCTGCCGCTGATAAAAGTCATTCCGCAAGATTTGAGCCGGGCTATACTGAACGTGATGAACAATGCATGCTATGCAGTGTGGAATAAGTCGCAGAGTAATGCCGGAAACTATTCGCCGGAAATTGGCATCAGTGTTGCCGTTCAGGATAATAATCTTATCATCCGTATTGCCGACAATGGAGAAGGAATGACCGACGAGGTGAAAAAACGACTTTTCGATAATTTCTTTACTACCAAACCTATAGGTGAGGGTACAGGACTCGGCATGAGTATTACTCGTGATATTATAGAGAACAAACACAAGGGAAAGGTGGACTTTACATCGACCAAGAATGTAGGAACCACTATCTCCTTTACCATACCTTTCGAAATATGAGAAAGAGCATATACATATTATTGTTGTTTCTTCAATGTACTTTGGCGGCCTACGCCCAAGACGAAAGCACCATTCGTGAAGTCTATGTACAGGCCGAGAACGACTATCAGATAGGTAGGATCGAGCAGGCGCGCGATGCACTGATTGCACACCTCGGTCAGTTTCATGGCAATATGCGCCAAAATGCCTTTCGACTTATTGCGCTCAGCTATCTGGCACGTTTCGACATAGAACAGACCGAACGGTATGCCACAATGATGTTACAGGAGAATCCATACTATAGTCCGTCTTCTAACGACCCTTTGGCTTTTTCCGATATCATCGCAAATATAAAGGCTGGCATGACGGCTACCATTACCACAGCTTCCAGTCAGGCAGAAAGTCTGGCAGAGGTGCCCGTGCCCACTACACTTATCACGGCCGAGATGATAAAGACCAGTGGAGCCCGCAATCTGCAGGAGGTGTTGGCTGCCTATGTGCCGGGCATGAACATCATTGACTGCGATGATGATATCAACATTGCCATGCGTGGCATATATAGTAATACGCAGGAAAAAATACTGGTCATGCTCAATGGACATCGGCTCAACAGCTATGCCACCAATACGGCAGCACCCGACTTCAGCATTTCCCTGGAGAAGATAAAGCAGATTGAAGTGCTGCGCGGACCGGCTTCCTCGCTCTATGGTGGAGTGGCCTTGACGGCAGTTGTAAACATCATCACCAAAAAAGGAGCCGACATTGACGGATTGCAAGCAATGGCAGCAGCAGGAAACCACGGACAGGTGAAGGCCGACGCCATTCTGGGAAAGCACTATTTTGACCTTGACATGCTTGTATGGGGCAGTCTCTATCATTGCAGTGGAGAAAAGTACGATGTTACCAACGAGCGCAGTCGTATAGACGAAAGCCTGTATGGTATGCCCGTTGACCACGTTCGCATAGGGCACATTGGCAATCATCCCAGTTACGACTTCGGACTGCAATTGGGCTATAGGGGGTTACAGTTCATGTACGATGCCCACTTCTCGCAGGTGGCCGCTCCTTTCACCGTGGCATCCATGGCCCTTTCATATGATTACGACCGATATCGCACCTTCAACGGACTGAAACCTGGTTTCAGCGTTTCCTCCCGTCATGCCGACCTTACCTATCAATGGTCAATGTTCAATGTACAATGGAAAGCTGCTGTTACCTATGATAGGTCCGACCTCACACGCTATCAGGTAATCAACGATGAGCCGATGCCCACCTTGGGACTGGTACTCTCACTGCCCGAGCAGATGACCAAGATATTTGAAGAATATGGCGGCATTTATCGCTATGTGAATGGTCAGGAACAGGATTATGGCGCACAGCTGAAAGGAAACTATTCGTACCGTTTAGGTGACGACCATAAGGGAAATATTGGTTTTGGTGCTGAATATGCCTATTTCAAGCTCGATGACAACCGCTATCAGATAGGCTATGATTTTGAACGAACTTTCCCTGAAGAACCCATACTTCGTAATGAAGGAACGGGTAGGGAGTACAGTACCAATACCTATTTGCAGTTGAAACACCAGTGGCATTCGCTGATTCTTAATGCTGGCATTCGTTACGATCATAAAATTCGCTACGACAACACCAAGATTCGCGAGCTTTCGCCCCGTGTGGCCCTCATCATGTTGCGTCCAAAATGGAACATCAAACTGAGCTATTCAAAGTCGTTCGTTGATGCCCCATATATCTATCGCAAGGCCAATCTGTTGTCAACGCTCATGCTGGCAAGTGGCAGTCAGCAGACGGGTAGTGGTAGCGGTCATAGCGTTAATTACGATGCTTTGAATCTTTCGCCTGAGAGAGTACACTCCATCCAACTTTCCTTTGCTGGTACCAATTGGACGAAAGGATTGAATTTTGAAATTAACGGATTCTATAATCGTGCATCCAATCTGATTCTTACCAGTATTCTTGATTACGAGAATGTAAGTAAAAACTACACTTGTGGCGTAGAATTAATGGCTAGCTACAAACAGCCAAAGTTCACGGCGGATTGGAACTTTACGTGGACCAATACCTTCAGGGCCAACCTGATGGACTTTGGACTGCCTGATGATTTGAAATCTCTTACTTCTATCAATCTAGATGCCAATAACAACACTCCTGCCATTATGTCGAATGCCGTGCTTGGATGGCAGTTTACACCTAGGTTGAAACTTCATACTCATCTGTTGTTTGAAGGCAAGCAGACATCCTACAACACAGATTTAGTGAAAGCTGTTCAAACATCGGGCAGTCTGCTTAGTGCCATTACCTATTCGTCTAAGGGTATGTATAAAGAAGCTGAGGAAGCCATGAACAGCGCCAAGGCTACTGCCAGTGAGTTGATTATGCACAAAGAAATGCCGGCACGTGTCATTGTCAATATCGGCGGAGACTATACACTAGGTCCTGTTACCTTCGGTCTGAATGTTCACAATTTGTTTGGTACCCACTATTATCGTAGTGGCATGAACACCAATCTGATTCCGCAGAAAGGGCGTTGGGTCATGGGCAGCATAGGGGTGCGACTCTAAAATACCATAACAGTATTCATTCTATACCGCAATTGCCATTCAGTTGCGGCACAATTGCTAGTACCTTTCGGTATAATTGCCAGTACCTTTCGGTATAATTGCCAGTACGTTTCGCTATAAGATGTATTGAGTTGCGGTAAAAAGGTTATGTGTGAATAAAGGTTAAATAGGTAACATATTTCTTTAAATAGATATTTATTTCTACCAAGGATTAAACTTTTTCTTTGTAATTGCATCAAACTAATAGTTGCAACTTAAAATAAATAATAAACTGATATTAAAACAACTAATTTGAGCGTACAATTATGAAAAAGTTTATAGTCGCTATGACAGTAGCTCTTTTTGCAGCAGCAGGAGCAATAGCACAGGATGATAATAGTTCTGAACGTAAACAACCAACTAAAGGTGAGATGATTCAGCATCGTACGGAGCGTATGGCTCAACGTTATTCGCTGACCGACGAGCAGAAAGCTAAGTTGACAGAACTAAACACTAAATATGCCGACTTAATGGCAAGACCACGTGGCGAGCATGGGCGTCATCCTCAGGGAATGAATCCTGGAAAGCGGGAGCGCATTGAAAAGGATAGTGTTTTGAATAAGGACAAGCAGAAGAATTTTCACAGAGAATTCCGCAAAGGAGATTTTGAAAAAATGCGCGCGAAAATGGATGCTTACAACTCAGAATTGAAAGGCATTCTGACTGAAGAGCAATTCTCTGCCTACGAGAATGATCGGAAGAAAATGATGCACAGAAGATAAATTGTTTAAAGTGATTTAGGTTAACATAATGTTTTGAAAATAGGTAAGTGAACCTATTATCTCAATGGGTAGAAATGCTCGTAAAAAGATTTGATGGATATACAACGTCTGCTGCGAAAAGTGGCAGGCGTTTTTTCTTATTTTTGTGGAGAATGGATAAGTATTCTCTATTTCGTTTCAAATAGAAATAAAAGATTTTATTTGTTTGGCTCAAAGATTATTTGTAACTTTGTGTCCTAAAAACATATTAAAACGAAGAAAATGAAATCTATTTTCCCCTTATGCCTGGCTGCAGGAATGCTTGTTTTTGGAACTGTTTCGTGCAAAGAAAAAAAGAAAAGTGACGATATTATTGTAGCCAAGTATGTACCTGAACAACCCAAGGATCCTATTCGATTGAACAATGACTTACGGCATACTGATACAAAATGGCTGAATGCCTTCTATGCTATATCTACTAATAGGACGGCTAACGAATCGTTGCCTGTGCTGACTGATGAAATAGGACAGCAATATATTGACAATCAGGTTACGATTACTGTTCAGCGTACTGATAGTTCTATATTTTTTAAACAGGTATTTACTAAGGAATCGTTTACCTCTTATCTTGATAGTGATTTCCGAAAGAACGGATATTTGGAAAATATTATTTTCCAGAATGTTGAAAACGGATGTTTGAAATTCGGCGTAGCCATAAGCCGTCCCGGCAGTGAAGACGAGTTTATTCCACTCGATCTCTTTATAGACCGGCAGGGAGGCTTACGCATTACCGAAGGTCATATATTTGATGAAATAAATGATTCCATTGAAGGTTGAACGATGGCATATCGGCAAACAATAGGTTTGCACCTTCTTTGATAAGAGATTCATCGGGTAGGGGGCCTGTGTTAACTGCTACAGTAAAGATTTTTGCTGCAACACCGGCTCTAACGCCCAGAGGAGCATTCTCTACTACTATTGCTTCATAGGACTTTAAGTTTCCAGCTTTCTTCAATCCGGCCAGATAAGGGTCTGGATTGGGTTTACCGCGTTTGACATCGTAGGCTGTGGTAATGTGCTCTTCGGCCAAGTAATTTTTAAAGTCGTTCAGAAGACGTTGAATCAAAGGGCGTTGGCCGCTTCCTGTTACTACTCCAATCTGAAGTCCGCAATCCTTTATCTGTTTCATTAGTTCCAAAACTCCAGGCATTATCGGGGCCTCGGGCATTAAATGGAATTGGCGTGTCTTTTCATCATACATACGCTGGGCTTCCTGCTCGTCGATGTCTCTTCCTTGTTGCTTTTTTACCATCATGCGAATGGTATCTACTCCTCTTGCACCTTCGGTTGCATAGGCATCGCTGGCAGTCATCTCTATGCCAAACGTGGCCATTGAGCGTTGCCAGGCTACGGCATGATTGGGCATGGAATCGTACAATACGCCATCCATATCAAAGAGCACGGCTTTGGGGCATAATGCCTCAAAGCCGTATTTCTCTAAATATTGTTGAATAATTTCTTTCAATTCAAAGGTCGTTTAATCTGTTAATCTGCGAAATAGAGATTATTTATTTCTCCTTGTTCAGGCGCTCCTTGATAGCCTTTGTTTCAGCTTCGTAGCCGGGTTTCTCAAGAAGAGCGAACATGTTCTTCTTATAGGCCTCAACGCCAGGCTGATTGAAGGGATTCACCTGAAGGATATTGCCGCTGATGCCGCAGGCTATTTCAAAGAAATAGATGAGCTGACCGATGTAGTATTCGTTGAGCTGAGGAACGCAGATACGCATATTGGGTACACCGCCATCTACGTGAGCCAGACGAGTGCCCAGTTCGGCCATCTTGTTTACTTCGTCCACACGCTTGCCAGCCAGGAAGTTCAGACCATCCAGGTTCTCCTCATCCTCAGGGAAGAGCAATTTCTTTTCGGGTTTCTCTACAGAGATAACAGTCTCGAAGATGGTGCGCTCGCCTTCCTGAATCCATTGCCCCATAGAGTGCAGGTCGGTGGTAAAGTCAACACTGGCAGGGAAGATTCCCTTACCATCCTTACCCTCAGACTCGCCGTAGAGTTGTTTCCACCACTCAGAGAAGAAGTGCAACTTGGGCTGATAGTTCACCATAATCTCAATCTTCTTGCCGCTCTGATACAGACCGTTGCGTACAGCTGCATATTGTGCAGCCAGATTCTGCTCGAAGGGAACATCCTTGCCGCAAGCCTTCTCCATTTCCTGAGCACCAGCCACCAAAGCCTTTACGTCGAATCCGGCGCAGGCAATGGGCAGAAGTCCTACAGGAGTAAGAACAGAGAAACGACCACCTACATTGTCGGGAATGATGAAACTCTTGTAGCCTTCCTTGTCGGCACAGGTACGTGCAGCACCGCGCTTAGCATCGGTTACAGCCACAATAACTTTCTTCGCTTCTTCCTTGCCGCGCTGAGCTTCGCACTGCTTCTTCAGCAGACGGAAGGTAAGAGCGGTTTCGGTGGTGGTACCACTCTTAGAAATATTGATGACGCCAAATTTCTTTCCTTTCAGGTATTCGGTAAGTTCGAACAGATAATCTTCGCCGATGTTATTACCTGCAAAGAGAATGGTAGGATTGTTCTTGTCCTGAATGAGCCAGTTGAACGAATTGCTCAGTGCTTCAATCACGGCACGAGCGCCCAGATAGCTACCACCTATGCCTGCTACAACGATAGCCTCACAATTCTCGCGGAGTACTTTTGCTGTTGCTTCAATCTCATCAAGGAATGCAGGGGTGATAGATGAAGGCAGATGCAACCATCCCAAAAAGTCGTTTCCTGGGCAGGTGCCATTCTCAAGAGATTCTTGAGCGGCCTTCACACATGGTTCAAACGCAGCTACAGCACCCTCTTTCAGAAAGCAGGATGCCTTTGTAATGTCAAGACTAATGTTCTTCATTTTTTTTCTATTGATGTTAAAATGTCGTTTTTTTTGTGGCGCAAAGTTACAAAGAATAAGTGATATTGTGTATCACCTACTTATTAAAAAATGAAAAAACAATTCATATTCTGCTTATAGTCAGTGACATTCGTTTTTCCTTTGCCTCCCCAAAAAGTTGCTTACATGGCAAACACATTGAAGCCTCCATCGACTACTGCAACCGTTCCTGTTACGAATTTTGAGGCATCAGACATTAAGTAATGAATGGTGCCACAGAGCTCTTCAGGTTCGCCCATGCGTCCAAAAGGAGTCTGACGTATCACATCTTGGCCGCGCTGGGTGTAAGAACCGTCGGGATTGGTGAGTAGTGAACGGTTCTGCTCGGTAATGAAAAAGCCTGGGGCTATGGCATTTACACGGATACCTTCGCCAAATTTCTTGGCGCATTCCGTAGCCATGTAAGCGGTAAAGTTGCTGATGCCGGCTTTGGCGGCGGCATAGCCACAAACGCGTGTCATAGGACGGAAGGCTGCCATTGATGAGAAATTAATGATTGAGCCTTTTCCCTGTTTAGCCATTGGCTTAAGGAATATTTGGGTAGGAATCACTGTGCCTGTAAGATTTAACTCTAAAACACGTGAAAACTGTTCGGCATCGAGATCGAAAAAGGTCTTGTCGGGACCGATGGTGGCTCCAGGCATATTACCGCCGGCAGCGTTGAGCAATGTGTCAATATGGCCGTATTTCTCTACTATGTAGTCGCAGTTGTCCTGCACCAATTGAGCATTCATCACGTCTGTCTTCAAAAATTCGCATACACCACCGTTCTTCTGGATATCGTCAACTATTTCTTTGCCAATTTCCTCTTTGCGTCCCAGAATAATTACTTTGGCTCCATTCAGGGCCAGATACTTTGCTATGGTGCGGCCCAAGACGCCTGTTCCACCGGTAATAACTGTAACGTTTCCGTTAATGTCGAATAGGTTGTTAATCATATTAAAATAATATTAGTCGTAGAAACCTGGTTGCTTGTACTCGATACCCAGTTCCCGGTCAACGGTAGCTAATATTCCCTGTACCTGTCCGAGAGCAAACATGCGTCCTAAAAGTGTATAACCGGCATTGTGGCCATGACTACTTTCGTCCATAATACCTCCTGGGGCATCAGTAAAAGTCATGCCGTGGTCAACACGCATGGGTAATTGAGTATCGAGAATTGAGGACTGGGAATCGGCTGCTCGGCGTTGGCCCTCTTTTTCAAAGATGCGCGCCAATTCAATAATATCAGCCCTTCCACCTAAATGGCTGGCTTCGGTAAAGTCGCCATTGGAGAAGATATGACATGAGCGTAGATGTACGAAATGTGTACGCGATGCAAATTTTTCAGCCATATCAACTACATTATTGTAGGCACCTGCCGACAATGAGCCGGCGCAGAAAGTTAGGCCATTATGTTTGTTGGGCACGGCATCGAGCATCCATTGAATATCCTCTTCTGTACGGACAATTCTGGGCAAGCCAAGAACTTCAATTGGAGGATCGTCAGGGTGCACACACATATTCATGTTGCACTCGTCGCAGACAGGCATGATAGCTTCCAAAAAATACTTCATGTTCTGACGCAACTGCTTTTTGTCGACCCCTTTATAAAGGTTTAAGAATTCACGGAATTTTTCAACGGGAGTCTCGTCATTTTCGTTGAAATTACCCGATACAAAGCCTTGGGTTTTGATAATGATGTTTTCAACCAGTTTGTGATCCTTTTCAGGCGTCATTGTCTTGGCTAGTTCGTCGGCCTCTTCAAGTATATTTCTGGGCTCACCTGTTGGAGACGGACTTGTGGCTTTACTCCACTCTTCACGTGCTCCCTCACGTTTTAGTATATAGATATCGAAATAAGCAAACTCGGCGTAGCTGAAGAAAAGATTTGAAGCACCGTTGGGGTTGGCATGAAGTAAATCTGTACGTGCCCAGTCGAGCACAGGCATAAAGTTGTAGCAAATGGTGTGAATACCTTCTGCCGAGAGATTTCTCAATGACTCTTTGTAAACCTCAATTTGATGATCGCGGTCTGGACCACCATACTTTATAGTTTCTACTACTGGCAGACTCTCAACAACGCTCCAGCGCATACCGTAACTTTCAATGTATTGACGAAGTTCACGAATTTTCTCACGAGTCCATACTTCACCTAGTGGCACATCGTGCAATGCGGTTACAATTCCTTCTACGCCAATCTGTTTCAGCATGGCCAGAGTTATCTTGTCTTTCTTGCCAAACCATCTCCAGGTTCTTTCCATATAATTATAATAATGTGGATTTATATTGTTTTTTATAATTATTCCTTCAGTTTGCAAAAGTACAACTTATTTGTTATTGCACGTTATTTTCTGTCGCAAAAACACATGTAAACGTTTGCGATTTCTCATTTTTTTTGTACCTTTGCATGCGGAATTAGACAGCGACTTTATGGTACGTAATATTTTTAAGGGGCTGGGCATCGCCTTGATTACCCCTTTTCAGCAAAATGGAGAGGTTGATTATGATGCGTTGATGCGCTTGGTTGATTATCAATTGGATAACGGAGCTGACTTCTTTTGCATCCTTGCTACTACAGGTGAAACCCCAACATTGTCGCCTGACGAAAAGTCAACAATCAAGAATATGATTGTAGAACGTGTGCGTGGACGGGTTCCTATCCTTATGGGATGTGGCGGAAACAACACCGCAGCTGTTGTACGCGAGTTGCAGGAAGGAGATTTCCATGGAATTGATGGCGTTTTAAGCGTGTGCCCTTATTATAATAAACCTTCGCAGGAAGGCCTTTATCAGCATTTCAAAGCCATCTCTGCTGCCACTTCACTTCCCGTTGTTCTATATAATGTTCCAGGCAGAACTGGCGTGAATCTTCAGGCTGCTACAACCGTTAGACTAGCTCGCGATTGCAAAAATATCGTAGCCATCAAGGAGGCTTCTGGCAATCTGGAACAGGTAGATGAGATCATAAAGAACAAGCCAAAGGATTTTGATGTGATTTCGGGCGATGATTCGCTGACATTCCCAATGATAAGTTGTGGTGCTGTAGGTGTTATTTCTGTTATTGGAAATGCTTTGCCTAAGGAGTTCTCGAAAATGATTCGTTTGCAGATGAAAGGCGAGTATGATCCAGCCCGTAAAATTCACCACCGTTTTACAGATCTTTTCTCATTGCTTTTTGTTGATGGTAACCCTGCAGGTGTAAAGGCAATGTTGCATGAAATGGGATTTATTGAAAATGTGCTTCGTCTGCCTCTTGTGCCTACACGTATTTCAACACTCCAACGTATGTCAGAGATTATGAAGGAATTGAAAATTTAATGTCATTTTCTTCTACTAGATAACTAAATTTTTTATGAAGCAAACAAAGATTGTTGCCAGCGTCAGTGACCGTCGGTGCGATACCGATTTTATCAGAAAACTGTTTGACGCCGGCATGAATGTAGTCAGGATGAACACTGCGCATGCCTCAGAAGAAGGTATTCGCAAAATTGTAAAAAATGTTCGTGAAGTTAGTCCACATATCGCTCTGCTGATAGATACTAAAGGACCAGAAATTCGTACCACAGGATGTGCCGCTCCGATTGAGTATAAGGCAGGTGATGTGGTAAAGATTTTCGGTCGCCCAGAGGTTGATTGCACTCATGATATTATAAATCTTACCTATTCAGATTTTTCAGCCGATGTTCGTGAAGGTGATCATGTTCTCTTTGATGACGGAACACTGTCTATGGAGATTATGGGAATCAATGGCCCGCAGGTTGTGGCTCGTGTTGAGAACGATGGAATTTTAGGCGCTCACAAGAGTGTCAATGTGCCTGGTGTTCATGTTGATCTTCCTGCTCTTACCGATCGTGATCGCCGTATGATAATGCTAGCCATTGAACTCGATATCGACTTCATTGCCCATTCATTTGTTCGTTCGGCTGCTGATGTACGTGCTGTACAGGCTCTGCTCGACGCATATAATTCTGACATCAAGATTATCTCAAAAATTGAGAATCAGGAGGGTGTTGATAATATTGACGAGATTATCGAAGCCTCATATGGTATAATGGTGGCTCGTGGCGACCTTGGTATTGAGGTTCCCATAGAGCGTATTCCAGGTATTCAGCGAAAAATTATTCATAAGTGCGTACAGGCGAAGCGTCCTGTTATTGTAGCTACCCAGATGTTGCATTCGATGATTCAGAACCCTCGCCCTACACGTGCTGAGGTGACTGATATTGCCAATGCTATCTACTCTCGCACAGATGCGCTAATGCTTTCAGGAGAAACAGCAAGTGGTAAGTATCCTGTTGAGGCTGTTGAAACGATGGCTTCTATTGCCGAACAGGCCGAGCAGGAGAAAATTCATGGTCATGATTATGCTGTTCAAAGGAGTGGAAAGAGTGACGTTCGTGAATTCTTGGCTCATAGTGCCATTGAATCTACTGAAAAATTGGGGGTGAAAGGCATCATCTGTAGTTCGGGAACAGGCTTAACTGTTCGCCATTTAGCCTCATTCCGTGGCCCTCACCCAGTGCTGGCTATATGTTATACAGACCGTTTACAACGCGAGTTGGCCTTGTCCTATGGTGTGATACCTGTTTATCAGAAAGATCAGATATCTCCCAATACTTTGTTTCGTGCCGCAGTGCGCATGCTGCGTCAGAAAGGCTATTTGACCCATGACGATAAAATTGCTTGTCTTAGTGGGCGTGAAGGCGAACCTAAGCGTCTTGAAATAGATATAGTAAACGAAGTGTTGCGATAGATAACCTTTATTCAATAAAAGAGCGGTAATTCCCGAGTGTGAATTTCCGCTCTTTCCTTTTTTAAGTCAGTTTGCAAACTTTTGCGAACTTATTTGTTGAATTGCGAACTATTGCAAAGTCAATTGTTTGGTGCATCTCTATTTTTGATTTATCTTTGCACCATGAACGAAACATTGACCATACTTACCAATCGTGAACTCTTTCTATTAATAATAGGAACAGTTACTTATATAACCTTGTTTGTTGTGACTTGGCAGAATAGCAGACGCAAGGTTCTGCTTTTGCAGCAGCGATTAGACAAAGTTCATGAGATGCTGCAGACTCAAGACGTGGAAGCGAACAAGCAGAAAATTGAAGAACTGAAACGACTAATTGCCAAGCTGGGATCAGAAAACTCGATGCTGAGACTGGAATTGGAAGAGAAGAAAGCTCGCCTGGACTATGCGAATACAATGGCGCGAATAGAAAGCGAAAAGCGCGAGCGTGCTGAAGTCGATATATTTACTTCAGATGTATATCTGAATATCCAGAAATATCTAAATGAAGGAAAAAGTCTGAATGATGAACAATGGAAACAGTTGGCAGCGTTAGTTGATGGCATTTATACTGGTTTTACCGACAAATTGTATAGCCTTTACAATCTTTCGGTCAACGACTATCACGTTTGTCTGCTTATCAAGATTCGTTTCCAACCGAAGGATATAGCCTTGCTGACGGCTCATTCTAAAGAAAGTGTGGCTACTACGCGCAGCCGCCTTTACCAGAAGATATTTGGAAAGAAAGGCTCTACAAAAGATTGGGACGATTTTATTTATTCAATATGATAATAATAACCTGTTTAAAATATTAAGCATATGATTGAATATCTTTTGGCCAATATGTGGCAATTGTGGGCGGTACTCGCCGTTCTGGGGTTGATAATCGAATTGACCTCTGGTGATTTCTTCATAATGTGTATCGCCATTGGTGCTGCTGGTGCAGCCGTTGTTGCTCCTTTCACCAGTATCTATGTCCACCTGATTGTTTTCAGTGTGGTCACGCTGTTATGTCTTTGGCAGGTGCGTCCCTTTGCTTTGCGCTATCTTAGGGGTAAAGCTCCTAACCGTTTAAGCAATGCTGATGCGCTGATTGGTCGGAAAGGCCGTGTTACTGAAACCATTCAGGCTCAGGGCTCAGGGTATGTGGCACTCGATGGCGACCGTTGGAAAGCTGTAGCAGCCGACGATACTGCTATCGCTGAAGGTTCTCTAGTGAGGGTGATTTCTCGCGAAAGTACCATTCTGACCGTAGAGTTAGATAACTAAAAGAATAAATAATGTTTCACTTAATAATAATAAACTATGACTCTTACATTCTATTTTCTGATTTTTGTAGCCGTATTGGCTATCATTATTGTAAAGAAATCATTACTTATCATACCTCAGTCAGAGACTAAGATTATTGAGCGATTGGGTAAGTATAATGAAACTCTTCAGGCTGGTGTGAACTGGATTATTCCATTCATTGATAGTGCTAAGAATATTGTAGTACTCTCACACGGCCGTTATAGCTATTCATCGACCATTGATTTGCGTGAACAGGTTTATGATTTCCCTTCGCAGAATGTAATCACAAAGGATAATATCCAGATGGAAATCAATGCTTTGCTTTATTTCCAGATTGTTGATCCTTACAAGGCGGCCTACGAAATTAACAACCTTCCCAATGCTATTGAGAAATTGACTCAGACCACCCTGCGTAATATCATCGGTGAACTGGAACTTGATGAAACACTTACTTCGCGCGATACCATCAACAACAAATTGCGTCTGGTTCTTGATGAGGCTACCGACAAATGGGGTGTGAAAGTGAACCGTGTCGAACTGCAGGATATTACTCCTCCTGCAACTGTACTCAATGCTATGGAGAAACAGATGCAGGCAGAGCGTAACAAGCGTGCACAGATTCTGACCTCTGAAGGTGAGAAAGCTGCTGAGATCCTGGCGTCAGAAGGTGAGAAAACTGCTATGGTAAACCGTGCTGAAGCGGCTAAACAGCAGGCTATCCTTACTGCTGAGGGTGAAGCTCAGGCACGTATCCGTAAGGCAGAGGCAGAGGCTAAAGCGATTGAACTGATTACTGAAGCCGTTGGCAAGAGTACTAATCCCGCTAATTACCTGTTGGCTCAGAAGTATATCCAAATGCTACAGGAACTGGCTACTGGCGATAAGACTAAGACAGTTTACCTGCCTTATGAAGCTACCAACCTTATGGGCTCTATTGGCGGTATCAAGGACTTGTTCAAGAGTGAATAGAATATAACGACTTTGAGTCATTTAAGTCTATACAAAAATCGGGACATCATTGTGATAGTGATGTCCCGATTTTTTGTTTACCTTGTTATCTCTATTTTAGTTTTATGATATCGCTCCAGCGTGTGGTAGGATTCGGACTTTTGAAATCGTGTTTGATAGCATTGGCAAATACATCAACTTTGATTTTCGGTTTAGCATGTTTGCATCCAGTAGTTTCCATGCAATTCTGGTTCTGCTCATGTTCGTCAGTCTCTTTTAGTGTGTACTGCTGTGCACCGATGACAATTGTCTCAGAACCATTAAGTCTATTGATACGATCAATCACTTTGTCCAATCGGCGCATCTTCTCAATCTGTTCAGCATTCAGATCGAATAAATCCTGCTGAATAGGGCTTTCAGGACCTATTCCCATTACGATGACACCCGCCTTTTTGTATTTATAGCCTTGGCGAAAAATCTTCTGAAGTACATCACAGGCTGCGCTGACGATTGGGATAGTACTGTTCGTTGGGGTGATAAGTCGAGTTTCTTGGAAATTCCAGTATTGGGCAAGGTCTTCACGAAATGCATTAGTGTTTACAAATACACCCACAGTAGTAGCTACCGTATTCTGTAGGCGAAGTTTCTCGGAACACCGTGCGGCATAGTTTGAAACATTAGTACGCAGGGTTTCAAAGTCATCAATCATTCCATTGAATGAGCGACTGGTACAGATACTTTTCTTTTTGGCAAGTTCTTCGTTGGGAACAGCATCCTCACCGTTTAGTTCCTGCCAAGTGCGCACAATGTTGATATCGTTGAAAGTTTGGCGAACCCAGTCCTTATGATGCTTGGCAAAGTCGAGCGCTGTCTTACAGCCGAGCGACTGTAGCTTTGCCGCATAACGGCGACCGATGCCCCAAACATCGTCTATAGGGCACCATTCAAGTGCACGTTCGCGTTTGTAGTCCGTATCGATCATGCAGCAATGGTTATAAGCTTCAAACTTCTTTGCTAATTTAGATGCTATCTTTGCCAGTGTCTTGTTCGGTGCCAAACCGATGCTGATTGGTATGCCCACTTCACGTTTTACTCGTTTTTGGAGTCGCTCGCCCCATGTCTGCAACTGTTCAAGTGCTATACCATCGAGATACATAAAGCATTCATCAATGGAGTATCGGAAATAAGCGGGGGTCTCTTTTCGTATGATACTAATTACACGTCCTGTTAACTCACCATATAACTCATAATTCGAAGAAAATACTGCAATTTTGTTGTTTGGAAATAGCTCAGCCAATTGATAATAGGGGGTGCCTTCCTTCACGCCTATGGCTTTGGCCTCGTTTGAACGGGCCACAACACAGCCATCGTTGTTTGATAATACAACAACGGGTACCCCTTTCAAATCAGGTCTGAAGACACGTTCGCATGAAACGTAACAGTTGTCAAGGTCGGCTATTCCGTACATTTTTTAAGCGAAAAATGAAAAGTGATGAGTGAAAAGTGAGTAACTTTCTACTGCAATTATAGTTTTTCAAAAGTCCTTATCAGATGGATGACGACCCCCCATACCTCGAAGTTGTCACCTGCTTCTACCTTGAACACGGGGTAATTAGGATTGGCAGGGCGTAGCTCGATATAACCTTCTGATTTGTGGGTGAGGTCGAGATACTTCATGGTGAATTCGCCGTTCCAATAAGCAACAACAATAGAACCATTGTGTGGGTCAACAGATTTGTCGATGATTACACGGTCACCATCGAAAATACCGGCATCTTTCATCGAATCGCCCTCTACATCACCATAGAATGAAGCCTCTGGATGGCGGATATAATCGCGGTTGAAGTCCAGCGTGTCGTGGATATAGTCTTGAGCAGGGGAGGGAAAGCCTGCTTTCACACCAGCGTGTTGAAGCTCGAGTTTTGTGGCAAAACCGCCCTGACGAATTTTTATGTTGCCCATAATAATCTCGTTAAATGGTTTTTGTTTGAAGGGTTTGAATCATGCCTTCTTTGTTTTGTTCTGTGTGGAGTTGTCAGGATTCAGGAATCTTTCTTTGTTAACAATAAATCTAAGGTGTGTACCTTTGCCAATGAGCGTGTCTTGGGAATAGGCAGCCACTTCGAATTCAATCTTTTTTCCATCAATCTTTTTAACTTCAGCTATGGCCTTGATGGTTTCGCCAATTCTTGAAGGTTTCAGATGCGATGACTCAATATGTCCGCCAACAGTGGTACATCCTTCGGGCAGATAATCTTTCACGGCCTGCATGGCGGCATTTTCCATTAAAGCCATCATCATGGGTGTTGCCAATACAGGCATATCGCCAGAACCAACAGCGATGGCAGTAACGGCTTCAGAAACTATCAACTCGCTGGTATGTTTCAATCCGATTTCTATCATAAATATTTCTATTAATAAATGCTGCAAAAGTACTGAAAAATCGTCAAATAAGGACATAAAAACGGGAGGAAAATAATTCTATTTCCCTCCCATTTTGTCTGTTTCTATAAGTGAAGCAGGATTAAGCGTTGTATTCCTGCCAACTCTTGATCTTGATGTCGTTTTCTTTCATGGCGGTGAAAGCTTCGATGAAAGCTTTAGCCAGACGAACATTTGTCATCAAAGGAATGTTGTGGTCGATAGCACCACGACGAATGCGATAGCCATTGGTCAATTCGCGCTTTGAGTGGTTCTTTGGCACATTGATAATCAGGTCGAACTTGTGCTCAGCAATCATGTCGAGTACATTGTTCTCACCCTCTTCGTCGGGCCAGCTTACTGCTACTGCAGGCACACCGTTCTCATTAAAGAACTTGGCGGTACCACCGGTGGCGTAAACATCATAGCCTTCCTTAATAAGATTCTTGGCAGGCTCAAGGAGAGATACCTTACCCTTAGCAGCACCAGAGCTGATAAGTACCGATTTCTTAGGCAGACGATAGCCAGTGGCAATCAGTGCATTGAGCAATGCCTCGTTCAGGTCATCACCTAGACAGCCAACCTCACCAGTTGAACTCATATCTACGCCCAGTACAGGGTCAGCATTCTGCAGACGTGCGAATGAGAACTGAGATGCCTTCACACCAATGCGATCGATGTCGAACTCAGACTTGTCAGGACGTGTGTAAGGAGCGTCAAGCATAATCTTCGTAGCAGTTTCTATGAAGTTGCGCTTCAGAATCTTTGATACGAAGGGGAACGAACGGCTGGCGCGCAGGTTACACTCGATAACCTTTACCTCACGGTTCTTGGCCAGGAACTGAATGTTGAACGGACCGCTGATGTTCAACTCTTTTGCAATCTTATGTGAGATCTTCTTAATCTGACGGATGGTTGAGAAGTAGATGTGCTGAGCGGGGAATACCATTGTGGCATCGCCAGAGTGTACACCAGCATACTCTACGTGCTCTGAAATAGCATATTCTACCACTTCACCCTTATCGGCAACAGCGTCGAACTCAATCTCCTTGGTCTCCTGCATGAACTGACTAACTACAACGGGGAATTCCTTAGACACCTCAGTAGCCATATTCAGGAAGCGATGAAGCTCTTCGTCATCGTAGCAAACGTTCATAGCTGCACCTGAAAGTACATATGAGGGACGCACCAAAACGGGATAGCCTACCTGTGCAACAAAATCTTTGATATCCTCAAATGAGGTCAGTGCACGCCAAGCGGGCTGGTCAATTCCAAGTTTGTCGAGCATAGCAGAGAACTTGTCGCGGTTCTCAGCACGGTCAATATCTACAGGACTTGTACCCAGTACAGGAACTCCCTGACGGTACAGTTTCATGGCCAAGTTGTTTGGAATCTGTCCACCCACTGATACAATCACACCGCGAGGCATCTCCAAATCGATGACATCAAGCACGCGTTCCAGTGACAATTCGTCGAAGTACAGACGGTCGCACATATCATAGTCGGTAGATACAGTCTCAGGATTGTAGTTAATCATGATACTCTTGTATCCCAGTTTGCGAGCAGTTTGAATAGCGTTTACTGAACACCAGTCAAACTCTACGCTTGAACCGATACGATAAGCTCCTGAGCCAAGTACTACAACCGATTTTTCGTTGTTATAGTAGTTGATGTCGTGTGTATGCTTATATGGCTCACCTGCAGTTTTGTTGCCTGTGGTGAAGTCATCCTGGAAGGCAGGCTTCTCGGCGTAAGTGAAGTACAGATAGTTGGTCAGTTCAGGATGTTCTGAAGCAACGGTCTCAATACGTTTTACTGAAGGAATGATGCCGCGCTCTTTACGCAGTTTGCGCACTTCGAGGTTTTCCTTCTCCATGTTGCCGTTCTGAGGTTTCAGAACGAAGCGTGCTATCTGGAAATCGCTGAATCCGGCACGTTTCACCTCTACCAACAGCTCTGTAGGCAGGTCTTCCAGCTTGTTGTATTTCTGAAGCTCGTGCTTCAAATCTACGATATGCTTCAGGCGCTCCAAGAACCATACATCAATCTTGGTAAGTTCTTCAATACGCTCAATAGTATATCCTTCTTCCAGTGCCTGAGCGATGGCGAAGATACGAAGGTCTGTGGGATTTGCCAGTGCATCGTCCAGATTGTCGAACTTAGTATGATCGTTACCCACGAATCCGTGCATTCCCTGACCAATCATGCGCAGGCCTTTCTGAATCATTTCCTCAAATGAACGACCAATTGACATGATTTCGCCTACTGATTTCATTGAAGAACCAATCTTGCGGCTTACACCAGCAAACTTGGTGAGGTCCCAGCGGGGTATCTTACAAATCATGTAGTCGAGGCTTGGAGCTACGTAAGCTGAGTTGGGAGTACCCATTTCGCCAATCTGGTCGAGGGTATAGCCAAGAGCAATCTTAGCAGCTACGAAAGCCAGAGGATAACCAGTAGCCTTTGAAGCCAGAGCTGAAGAACGGCTCAGACGGGCGTTAATCTCAATGATACGATAGTCGTTTGTCTCTGCATTGAAGGCAAACTGAATGTTGCATTCGCCTACGATGCCCAGATGGCGTACGCAGCGGATAGTGATATCCTGCAACATCTTCACCTGTTCTTCCTTCAGTGAGCAAGTAGGAGCCACAACAATTGACTCGCCAGTGTGAATGCCCAGAGGGTCGAAGTTTTCCATTGAGGCAACTGTAAAGCAGTGGTCGTTGGCGTCGCGGATGCACTCGAATTCTATCTCCTTCCATCCTTTCAGTGACTCTTCCACCAGAATCTGTGGGGCAAAAGTAAAGGCACTCTCGGCCAGTTCCTTGAATGCCTTCTCGTCAGGACAAATACCTGAACCCAAACCGCCAAGAGCGTAAGCTGAACGAATCATAATGGGGAAGCCTATCTCACGAGCAGCCTTCAACGCATCGTCCATGTTCTCTACAGCGTGACTAACGGGAGTCTTTAGCTGAATTTCGTTAAGTTTCTTTACAAAAAGGTCTCGGTCCTCAGTGTTCATAATGGCTTCAACACTGGTTCCGAGAACTTCAACACCATATTCTTTTAAGATACCTTTTTGGTAGAGCTCTGTTCCGCAATTAAGAGCGGTTTGTCCACCGAATGCCAAGAGAATACCATCTGGACGTTCCTTCTTGATAATTTCGGTAACGAAGTGAGTGGTTACTGGCTGGAAATAAACTTTGTCGGCAATACCTTCAGAAGTTTGAATCGTTGCAATGTTCGGATTTACGAGCACGCTTTTGATACCTTCTTCACGCAATGCTTTCAGAGCCTGCGATCCTGAATAGTCAAATTCGCCAGCCTGTCCAATCTTCAGGGCTCCTGAGCCCAGCACTAATACCTTACTGAATTTAGCTTTGGTCATAATGTATTGAAATTTTATGGGTGTGGTTGTTTGGGGTGCAAAGGTAAACAAAAAGCGTGAAAAAACTTTCTGTTTGTCAGAAAAAAATCATCCTTTTTTATTATGTTAATGATTTAAGATAACATAACATAAAGTATTCAGGTCATTTATTTGATGGTTTCGTTCTTCAAAAAGGCCTTCCATTGTGGTTCGTAGCCAT
Source organism: Prevotella sp. E9-3 (assembly GCF_022024015.1). Lineage (NCBI taxonomy): Bacteria > Pseudomonadati > Bacteroidota > Bacteroidia > Bacteroidales > Prevotellaceae > Prevotella > Prevotella sp. E9-3. The sequence goes on along the minus strand of NZ_CP091786.1, from coordinate 2,104,267 downwards.
TAAAGATGTTTACATCCACCTCTGTCTGTATGCCGTTCACTCTGCCATCTGCCGACAGTTGCCAGAAGTCCAGATGATGTCCAGGTTTGTATTCACCATAACGGGCTATCCAGATAGGGTAGTTTGCTAGCAATTCAGCATCCTGCGACAAGTGTTCGTCCACCAGTCGTTGGTTCACGTAAAGGATAGGCTTTACGTTCAGTCGGCCCTCTACTACTTTTATCCATGACTTTATTTCGCGTATCAATGCGGATGTTCCGCCCATTCTCTTCACCTGTCCATTGGTAGGTTCAATATCGAGTACAGGAGGAAGGTCGCCTTTCTGGAAAATGCCTTCATGCAGAAAATAGTTGGCTTGCAGTCGGCCGCTCTGTACCGTAGAGAAAAAATGGTAAGCACCTACAGGAATGTTGTGCCTTCTCGCATTACGATAGTCTTCTGCAAAGTAACGGTTGCGGATGGTGATGCCCTGAGTGGCTTTTAGATAAGCAAATCTTACAGGATAGTTTACTTCTCCTTTCAGACTCTCTTTGATTCTTCTGCCCAAACTCTTAACTCTAAGGCTTGTCCAGTTGATGCCAAAACGCTTTCGTCCTTTCTCGTGTTGATAGCGTGAAAGGTCTATGCCGTATATCCTTTCCTCGGTATGCTTAATGTGTTCGCCTTTGAAGCGGTTTTTCTGCCATGTTCCAGCTAACAGGCGGGTAGGGGATATACTGATGCTAATACCAAATCCATGACGTTCGTCGTCTTGCCAATGGCCTTCATAGTAAGTGCCATCATTGTTTCGGTAACATCCGTGTCCATGAGCGTCCATCCATCGGTTAAATTCACCTGCATATATTCCTTTTCTGTCAATTCTGGTTCCAATGGTCAGCGTATCATCTTTCCATATACCTATATATATACGTTCGCGCGCGTCATGAGTAATACCTACCCCCTGACGAACACCATTCCTAAGATTCAATAGAGCTAGCGGTGAGATAGGGCCCATATTGCGGTAAGAGCGTATCAAACTATCGCCCACTGTTGCATATCTTACCACCATGTCATACCCTTCATCTTCAATACTGTGGCGTTGAAGGTAGTAGTCCAGTTCGCTGCTGATACTACTGGAGAGAACAAACGCAAATAATAAATATAGCAACTTATGCATTGTTTCCTGATGAAAAATACTTAATCTGACTGCAAATATACAAAATTATCGGCTGAAAACTTCAAAAATAGCACTTTTTTTGAAAAAAGTCATATAAAACATTTGGTGGTGCCAAAAAAAGTCTTTACCTTTGCACCCGCAAACGAGGAACATGGTTCCGTAGCTCAACTGAATAGAGCATCTGACTACGGATCAGAAGGTTGTGGGTTTGAATCCCGCCGGAATCACTTCTTTAGTTTTGCAATAGTTCAATGGAACGTTGGTTCCGTAGCTCAACTGAATAGAGCATCTGACTACGGATCAGAAGGTTGTGGGTTTGAATCCCGCCGGAATCACAAAGAGAGGTATTTTAATACCTCTTTTTTTTATTATTAAAAAATTATCATAAAAAGTTGTAAGATACGACAACTTTTTGTATCTTTGCACCCATGAAGCGTAAGATACTTACATATGGTGGCTATTTTGAGGCGTTCATGGCCACTCTGAAAGAGAAGGAGCAAGAGAAGGTCCAATATGGATTACTTCTCTTGAAAACTCAAGATAGGCTGTCGAAGAAGTTCGTTAAGCACATCAAAGACGGCGTCTATGAACTTCGCACGGAATATGGCGGTAATATCTACCGTGTATTTTTTATCTTCGATGATGGTCAGATAGTAGTACTGTTCAATGGCTTTCAAAAGAAAACCCAGAAAACGCCAGCAAATGAAATAGAAAAAGCAATTAAAATTAAGGAGGCATATTATGCAGACAAACAATCACAAAATCGTTGACTACGATCTCGTACTTGACGCCAAGTTTGGCAAGGAGGGTACACCTGAGCGTATTCAGGCAGAAGAAGCTGCTTATTCTTTCTATTCTGGTCAGATACTCCAGGATGCAAGAAAGGAGGCAAAAGTGACTCAGGAGGAGTTGGCACGTCGTACTAACACCACAAAGTCATATATCTCTAAGATTGAGAATGGTGTCATCGTTCCCAGTGTTGGAGTGTTCTATCGTATCATCAATGCACTTGGATTGAGAGTAGAAGTGGTAAAACCACTTTATTAAGAGTTGACTATTCCAGACCATAACCTATGATGAGACGCGATGATTAATAGTCATGTGGTTTCGGGCAGAGGGAGCTGCATAGTTTTGTCTTTTTGCAATAATTAAAATCCATATGCGAGATATTCCCCAATATTGAGCGTATATATATACAACAACTTAAATATATGAGGATAATTATTACAACTATTTTGCTTCCTCTTGTCACAATGACGAGCTGGGCACAAACAAAAGTCAACATTAAGGGCATAGCAGCAAATGATGCTGAGACTATCTTTCTTTTCAACCAAATAAACATGGGGCAGCCTGTTGACAGCACAAGGGTAAACAATGGAAAGTGGAGCTATAAAGCAGAGCAGCCCGTGGGGCGTAGCATGCTATGCATCGTAGCCGACATCAAACGCATACAATCGCCTCAGGATTTACTTAATAACATGGTTGCCGTGATGGTTGACGAGACACCGACGGAGGTAGATTTGACTGCTGGCACCGTCAAGGGCTCCAAGACCTCTATGGCTATGAATGAGGCTGTCAGGGGATTATATTCGTGTATGATTAAGAATTCGAAAGAAGAGGCGTATAAGGTGATGCATAAGGCTGTGATGGAGAATCTGGATTCTGAAATTCCCGTACATTTCATACCCATGATTGCTGAAGGACTCTCGGCTGGCGACCTTCAGAAGATTTTTGATGCTCATCCTAATTATACTGAGTATCCATCGATGCAGGAGGCCAAGCAGCGTCTGGATCTGCTTTCAGAAAAGTCGGTACGCTCTATAGGCAAACCGTTTATCGACCTGACGATGAACGACACTGAGGGCAAAGCTCATAAATTGAGTGAGTGGTGTGGTAAGGGCCGTTATGTGCTTGTCGACTTCTGGGCTTCCTGGTGTGGACCTTGTCGTGCTGAGATGCCCAACGTGACGGCATGCTACGAGAAATATCACGACAAAGGTCTCGACATCGTTGCCATCTCGTTTGACAACACAAAGAACGCTTGGCTGAACGCCATCAAGAACATGAAGATGCCTTGGGTTCATCTGAGCGACCTGGCCGGTTGGAAGAGTATCGCCTCGGACATCTACGACATCAAGGCCATCCCAAGCAACATCCTCTTTGATGGTGAGGGCAAGGTGGTAGACATCGACCTGCGTGGCGAACAGCTTCAGGCGAAACTCGCAGAGATCTTTTCCAAATAAAATAGGTTCAAAACTTGTATGTATCAAAAATTAACTGTACCTTTGCATCGTTCAGTCCTGGTAGTCCCTGAAGCCATTCAAACTATCAGGTGTTTTTTTGCCCATTTCCAAACTTCCCAAGTACATTTTTTAGGTTCATAATTTGGTGGTAACAAATAAAATGCCTACCTTTGCACCCGTTAAAACGAATAACTAACTTAGTTAAGAGTTTTACAAGGCATAGAGATGCCTCGCGAACTAGAGAAATCTAAATATTATGTCATTTGCTACCGAGGTTAACGGAGTAACAAAAAGACGTATAAGTGATTGAAATACAAGATAGGAGTTAATTCCGCCGGAATCACAAAGGAAAGAAAAAGACCGAGCAAAGTTTACTTCAGCTTGGTCTTTTTGTTTTGATTGTAACCCTTAGCCCGTGGCAGGGCTAAGGGTTCGGCAAAGTCAACTCCGCTGAAATCACAGAGTTCATAAATAAAGACTACCCTTTTTTAGAGTAGCCTATAATTATAAGTGAGAGAGACAGATTATAGTCTCAACAAATCTTTATGCTGTGATTACGTTTTCCTTAATCTATCCAGCCATCCTTGTTAGGCTTGTGACCGCCAGGGATGAGATACTCCTTGTGGTCCTTGATGCGGATGATGTGTTTCCAGCAGCGGGGGAGGCAGTAGGCACCTGTGGTCTCGTCGAGGATAAGGATGTAGAAGTGACCATCGACGGACCTCTCGGCGTATAATGACTGATGCTTGACGGTTTCGTTGATGCTGAATGAATGAGGTTCTTTGTTGCCGATAACAAGTCCTTCCTCATCCATGGTGATAAAGAATTTCTGATTTGGGTTCAAGCCCAAATAGTCGTTCTTCACGCAGAACCGCAATCCTTCTTCTACATCCTTGGCTGACTTTTCTGGCACCACGTAGAGATGTCCCGTCGTCTTGCCACTATAGGTGTGCTCCTCGTCGGGGGCAACTTCTCCGACCAGCGAGGGATTCCCGCCGAGGTCCTCGTATGTTATTTCGTAGGAGGTTTCATAAACTTTCACGCTGTCGACATTCTCCATTAGGTTTTTGATGAAGTCGTTGAGCGGGCGCATATTGAAGGGGTCTTCCCGTCCTTTCTCCTCGCGGATGATGTATTGCATCTGCCATTGGGAGTATTGTTTGTTGCCATTCACCTTCAAGGTTGCAGCACGTGCGGCTTTGAAGCCAACGGAGTAGTCCTGATAGCTGTCTGCACCTTTCAGTTCAATACGTTCTCCGTCCATGCCGTCGAGAGCCAACGCATAGAGCACGGTATCCTTGTCCAGCATACGGTTCTCTTTGTGGTAGCACTGCCGAGCTAAGGAGCAGCCCCAGCGGAAGGCACGGAGGCAAGAATCCTGAATCTCCATGTTTTCCTGCTGTTCCTGTAATCGCTCTTTGGGCAGGTTCTGGTACTCTTTTGACTTGAGCGCCTCTGGCGTAGCACCGATACCGTAATACTCTGTCTCTGTTTTCAGAATGGCGCCGCCCTCATATCTTATCCGCTTATGGGTCAGGGAGTAGTCTTTACTATCCAGATAGGAAACCAAGTTCTCTATGGGGTCTGATGAACTCATGTTCTCTGAAGCACAGGCGCATAACAGCGTACACGCTACTAATAGGAATAATGCTTTTTTCATTGCTGATGTTTTGTTGATGATTATTATGAATAGCAAGACGTCTTTTCTGTTTTATTATAGTTGTGCGATGGCATTCTCCAACTGTCTGCCGCTACGCTCTATCTCGTTGACTATATCTTCGTAGGAAGAAAATTCTGAATAGGATGGGGCGTTGTGATAGTATTCTGGCAGACGGGGTTCGCTATATGAGGTCACGGGTGTGGGGGCGGGCTCCTTGATGACGAACACCGCCGCAACTACCACCGCTGCTATGCCCACTGCCCAAGGCAACATTCTGTGGTAGAGGGGAATGATGCGAGCTTGCTGTTGCCGAGCATCTTCGGCATCCATCTGCGCCATAATTTTGTCCATGAACACATCGTTATCGTCAATCTTCGGACGATAGCCGTGTATTATGTCTCGTAGTTCCTGATCCTTCATATCTGTCATTTCTTACTTAGTTTCGTTCTTAAGTGTTCGCGGCCTCGTGAGAGATAGCCCTTCACCGTTCCTTCTGACACATTCATGATTGTGCAGATCTCCTTGATAGGACGGTCCTCCATATAGAAGAGGAGCACGGCCGTTCGTTCGCTGACGTTCAATCCGTCAATAGCACAATACAGTTCCTGATAGACAAAGCTGTCATCCGAACGTGTAACGGCGGCCAACTCATGCGCCTTGCCAATGTCAATGGTCGTGCCGTGCGTCGTCTGTTTCCGCTGGTGGTCTATCAGCGTGTTGCAGGCAATCCGGTAGAGCCAGGCCGAGAAACCCGCCCCGTCGCCGAAAGAGCGTGAAGCTACGTAGGCCTTCATCAGCGCGTCCTGGGCCACGTCGTCAGCTTCTTCGTTGTTGCCGCTGCATGCCGCTAACAGGAAGCGGCGCAAGCTTGGGAGCTCTTTGCGGACGAGTTGGGTGAATTCTTCTCGGGTCATTGACATATTTGTTTCTGTTATATAAACGTATCAACATGCCAAAAGGTTGTAAGAAGACTCAATTTTTTTCTTCTTCCCCTAAAATCATTTGGATGAATAACAAAATAATAACAACTACTCCCATATCAGTCGTATAGGAGCAGTTGTTTTTTCACCATATTCAACTATAAGCATTTGCAGTAAAGAAATGCTGAAAATGCCGATAATTATTGGCTAATTGATAAGAATGAAGTAAATATGCAGCAGCAATGAAATATACGGAATTTGAAGATATTATATCAGCAGACCGCATGAGGAAATATCTTGTGGCCTGCAATAATGATACTCGCAGGGCAATGACCCTCTATCGTCATAACTTGAAACTCTCGCAAGAGATGTTCACGATGATCAGTTGTTTTGAAGTTGCGCTACGTAACCGAATTGATAAGGAAATGCAGCAACATTGGGGTAGTGACTGGTTGCGAGATATTATTATGCCAAGCGGCCCATTTGCTACCGATGGTAGAGTGGATGGTACTCGGAAAATTGTAAAGAAGGCATACGACGGACTTGTATTCTCAAATACATATAGCCATTCAAAGCTATTATCGCAGATGGAGTTTGGCGTTTGGAAATATATGTTTAATAATGTACAGTATCGTTTAGGTGGTCGTTATTTGCTCAATATTTTTCCCAATAAGCCACGTACAACAGCTCAAAATAGAGTTGATAATTCTCGAATCTTTCAGGAACTAGACCATATTAATAATATTCGTAACAGAATTGCTCATCATGAGCCAATTTGTTTTGGACGTCCTATTAGTATTGACACCAACTATGTTTTAATGAATTATGCTCGTATGATGATGTTGTTTAACTGGATGGGAATAGATGCTCCAAAGCTAATGTACGGTTTGGATCATGTAGGTGATGAATGTAGCCATATTATGTGTATATAAGAGGTTAAAAACAGGTAATTATACCTCAAAATGGAAGAAAAATAGCAAATTATTTGGAAGTTTCAGAATTATTTCCTACCTTTGCATCGTTCAGTCCTGGTAGTCCCTGAAGCCATTCAAACTATCAGGTGTTTTTTTGCCCATTTCCAAACTTCCCAAGTACATTTTTTAGGTTCATAATTTGGTGGTAACAAATAAAATGCCTACCTTTGCACCCGTTAAAACGAATAACTAACTTAGTTAAGAGTTTTACAAGGCATAGAGATGCCTCGCGAACTAGAGAAATCTAAATATTATGTCATTTGCTACCGAGGTTAACGGAGTAACAAAAAGACGTATAAGTGATTGAAATACAAGGTAGGAGTTAATTCCGCCGGAATCACAAAAACCAAGGAATAGCGAGCAAAGTTTTACTTTCGCTCGTTATTTTTTTGCTTTTAAATGATTGGCCCGTAGCAGGGCCACGGATCGACGAAGTCAATTCGCCGGAATCATAAAGAACAGGAAATGGAGACAAAAAGCTTGCTTTCGAGTCTCCTTTTTTTTGTTCTTTGACCCAATCATTTTCAAGAGATAAAAAATATTTCTTTTTTTATTGAATAGATTTGTATAAAATAATCGTATCTTTGCGGTATCATATAAAAAGTATTAGATATGTTAGAACACATTGCAGATTTTACGGCATGGCCCATCATCACCGGCATTTTGATTGGCTACGTTGCCAACCGCATTATGAGCGGTGAAGGTAAAGGGTGTTGTATGAACCTTTTTATAGGTGTTATAGGTAGTTATGCTGGTACGTTCATTAGTCATCTGCTGAATATCGAACTATTTGGTAAAGGCTACTTCACAAACTTTGTATTCTGTGTCCTTGGTGCCGTGACTGTACTTTGGATTTGGAAGAAGTTGTTTGATTGACATTTATGGGCGATATTTGCAGAACACAATAATTCAAAAAAGAAATATAACTATGATTAAGATGTATGTGATGGAAACCTGTCCAGACTGTGAATATGTCGAGAAGCAGGTTGAGGGAAATCCTAACTTTGAGGTGATTGACATTGGTAAGCATGTTAGGAACCTGAAGCAGTTTATCAAACTTCGTGACACAAACCCGGCGTTCGACGAAGCAAAGGCAGTAGATGATTTAGGCATCCCTTGTTATGTGTTAGAGGATGGTACGGTGACGCTCTACTCGAAGGATGTCGGCTTGGAACCACGACCTCAGGATGAAGGAGCTGCTTGCAGTATCGATGGAAGAGGGTGTTAAGTAGTCAGTCGTAGTATTTTATTTGCATTTCCTCACTCACGTTGAAATCTTCGTGAAAGTTGTCGTCGTACTTATAGACGATGCGAAGGCCGCGATATGTTGATGGCACCTTCAGCGTGTCCAACAGGTGCCACTTGGGACGTCCGAAGTCGTACGACTCTCTATCTAGGATAATGCAGTTTGATACGAAGTCGAAAGCGTAGTAGCCACCGCCAATGCACTGGTCGCCTGGCTTCAGTAGGTGCTTGTGCTGGTCAACCATTCCCAGACGGAAAACGCCGTCCATTGTGATAATAAACTTTGGGAGATTCATTCAATTCATTATTTTATATTCTTCTTGAATATGGCGGGGTTGCCAGCTACGAGTGTTCTGGGAGCCACGTCATTTGTCACCACAGAACCTGCAGCTATAACAACACCGTCGCCGATGGTGACACCCGATAAAATAGTGGAATGTCCGCCAATCCAAACATCGTTTCCTATGGTAATAGGGCTACCGTAAACATCAAGAACGCGACCTTCTGGCTCCAGTCGGTGTCCTGCGGTATAGATACCAACGTCGGGGCCTATCAAACAGTTGTCTCCAATACGGATTTCCTCTAGGTCGAGCATCGTACAATTGTAGTCTGCGTGGAAGTTATTACCTACATGAATATTCTGTCCGAAATCGCAATGGAAATTATCGCCCACAAAGGGAGCGCTTCCTACAGATCCAAATAGCTCACGAATGAGTGTTTCTTTCTCCTTGAAGTCTATCAGTGTTAGACTATTCATCTGTTTGATTGAAACCGAAGTCTTGGCCATTATCTTCTGTACTTCTGGGCTAATTTCTGTGCGGCTATACCAGTTCTTTTCCATATCTATCTAATGATTTTTGCTTTCTGAAGGTTGTCGAAGTCGTCCCAGAAGTCCTTTTGTTCGGAAGCGGTGAAACCATCGTTCTCCATTTCTTTCAGGATGGCATCCAGCAACTGTGTTTTGGAGATGTTGAGATTTTGGTCCACATCGATGGGGTATGTGAGGATGTCACCCAACGAGCCCACGTGACAATTAGTGACGGTAATCTTGCCACCATCAGAGAGAGCCACCTGAATATGGTGATTCATGCCATATTCGGGCTTGGTCTGGCTGAGCTGAATGAATAGCGGGGAGTCGTTATATTGCTCAGTATTGGCGGATTGAAGTAAATCTTTTAGCGACATTAGCTTGTTCTTTCGCTGCAAAAGTACGAAAAATCGGTCATAATTATGTGTTTTTGCCCCAGCAAGATTGTGGTAGAGGAACATTCTTGCGGTATCCCATGCCGGTGACATGACAGATGAGGACATCGTCCTGATTTGTCACGCAGACTTCTACAGCGGGAATCTTATGATGGTCAGACACAAAGACGGCTTCAGCACGGAGGACGTCGCCTTCATGTGCAGAAGCTACAAACATGATTGAGTTGCTGATGCCAAAGGTAAGACGGCCGGAGGCATTCATCAATGCAGCAATGGCCAAGTCAGCCAACGTAAAGAGTGCCCCACCCTGGCACACATTCCCGCCGTTGAGATGAGCATTGGTGACTGTCATCACGGCAACGGCATGCCTTTCGTTCGCCTCTGTTATCTGGCAGCCAGTATTTGCAGCAAAACGATCTGTCTTATTCAATAATTCCTTGATTTCCATAATAAACAACAACTAGTTTCTAGTAATAATGGTATGAAGTTTATTGATAACGGTATTAGTTTCACTTACAACCATTAGATAATGTGCAAGGCTACCTTTGTAGAGCATTTTTGTCTTGATCTCGCCTTCAGAAAGACTATTCTCGAATTTCTTTTCTTTATTCAGGTTCAAAACAAAAGCAGTAACAAAAGCAATAATAATAAATACGATAATAACGACAAATAGATTCATAATACCTTCGTTTTATGTTGTTACAAAACTGATTGCATAATTAGTCCCATGCCCAGTGTTGGCGGAGTTCGTTGGTGATGGTGTCCCAGTCTGCCATGGTAAATACTCCAGGCCCCATCATCATGATAGTCATTTCAATGTCGTCGTAGGACTTGAAAAGATTTGTGTCACGGAAGCCGTTGCGGAGGTAGAAATGTTGGCGACGCTGGCGCTGTTCTGGGTTGGGACACGGTTCTTGATAAGGATTTTCCATATCAAGGACAATGGTCTTGCCCTCGTACTTCTGAATTAGGAGCGTGAGAATCTGCTGACCAATACCCTGGCCTCGGAGTTCTTCTTTCACGGCAAAGTACCAGAACCAGTTGACCTTTGGTCCAGGATATACGATGTAGAAGCCAACCAGCGCGTCATCATCATAAAAGGAGGTGAAATCCAGATGCATCTCATCAATGAGACGCATCAGGTCGGGCCAAGGAATACGCTCGTTCTCAGGAAAAGCCGTCTCGTAGAGCTGTTTGATCTGAATGATATCCTCTTGTGTAGAGGTTAACTTCTTTTCTATCATCGCTTTAGTCTATTTACTAATATCGATTTCTAATAATTCTCAAAATACAATGCAAAGATACTGAATATACCGCATCTTGTGGTACTTTTACAAACAGTTTTAATTGTTATTATTGATAGACATAACAGAACTGCATGACGAAGAGAATCTGCAGATGCAGTTAGAAGACCGTTTGGAGTTCGTCCTGCATGTGCCAGATGGAGTCGTAGCCTGTCATATATTCTTTATGACCTTGCAAGGATTACCTACGGCAACAGTGTTAGATGGTATGTCCTTTACCACAACTGAGCCTGCACCGATAGTTACATTATTGCCGATAGTTACTCCAGGTAGTATTGTTACGCTGCCGCCAATCCATACGTTATTACCTATGGTGACAGGTTTTGCCCATTCCTGACGACTATTGCGCTCTATAGGGTCTGTGCTATGGCAAGCTGTATAAATGCTTACATTTGGGCCGATGAAACAATCGTCGCCAATGGTGACATGCGCTTCATCAAGTACCGTGAAGTTGAAATTGGCAAAGAAACGCTTGCCAATACTTATTTGCCTGCCATAGTCGCAACGAAAAGGCTGATTGAGTAAAAAGTTATCGTCGCCTACAGAACCGAACAACTCCTTGATTATTTCCTTCATTCTCTTCGTTTCTGACGGGCGAAGAGTGTTGTATTCAAATATCTTGTCCCTTGTAACAGTTAGTTCTTTCAATACCTCTGGGTCAACGGCTGAGTATATCTCGCCAGCCAGCATTTTTTCTTTCTCTGTCATACGCTTAATCATAATATTCTATCTTTAGTTCCTCGCTGACATTGAAATCGTCATGAAAACCATCGTCGTACTTATAGACGATGCGAAGGCCGCGATATGTTGATGGCACCTTTAGTGTATCAAGTAGGTGCCACTTCGGTCGGCCAAAGTCGTATGACTCTCTATCCAGGATGATGCGGTTGTAAACGAAGTCGAAAGCGTAGTAGCCACCGCCAATGCACTGGTCGCTGGGTTGCAGAAGGTCTCTGTGCTGGTCAACCATCCCCAGACGGAATATCCCGTCTATAGTGATAATAAGCTTAGGTAATTTCATTTGTATTTATTCATTCGCCTGTATTATGAGGGCGCTGCCTCACCAGCTCAATAGCCTCCTTTCCCGTCAGATGCTCGATGTCGAAACGAATGGCCAGCATATGCGAAAAACCGCTCTCAATCTCTTTCTGTAGGGCTTCATCCTGATTGGGATTGTAACGGTTGCCAAGCATTCGAACCATTTGTAGTTTCTCTTGCTCATCCTCGACTATGTGGATTCTGCCGAAAGCAATCACACTTCGGAAAAAGGTGGTGAACTTTTCCGGTTGGATATTATCCTGCTCGATGACGCAGAAAGATGCCTTATCACACTTACGGATAGCATCAACCTTATGACCTGCCATAGCACTATGGAAGAATAGTTTCCCGTCATGATATACATAGCTGATGGGAACGGCATAGGGATAATCATCATCGCCGAGTAGTGCCAAAGTACCTGATGTGGCCTTCTGCAGAATGGCAATACTATCTTCTTCAGTAAGTTGTTGACGCTTACGCCTCATTTCTCGAAACATACTCATGTTCTATTTGTTGTATCAATTATTCTTCAATACCTGATTATTCTGCTGCAAAAGTACTAAAAATCGGGTAGAATTATGTATTTTTGCCCAGCAAAATAATTTTAAGTAAGGAAATGGCTTGTACCAACTTAAATGATATGTTATGAAAATTGTCGTTGTCATAGATTCTATGAAAGGGTGTCTGAGTTCTGCTGATGCCAATCAAGCGGCAGCTGATGGTGTTAGAAGTGTTTTTCCAGATGCAGACATTGTTCAGATACCTGTCAGCGATGGTGGCGAAGGTTTCGTTGATGCCTTCCATGCAGCTATTGGCGGCACAATTCAGGAAGTGGCGGTGCGCGACCCATTGATGCGCTGCGTTACAGCCCAATATCTGTTATGCGGGCAAGAGGCAGTCATAGAGATTGCGCAGGCCAGTGGACTTACTCTTCTCTCTGAAGAAGAGCGCAATCCCATGGTAGCCACCAGCTATGGTACAGGCCAACTCATTGCCGATGCTATCCGAAAAGGGGCCAAACAAATCATCGTAGGACTTGGTGGCAGTGCTACCAGCGATGCCGGTATGGGGATGCTTAGAGCCTTGATTGACACTTTTGCCAAGCAAGGGCAGTTTGATGATATTACAGAACTCAAGGATATTCAGTTTACCATTGCTTCCGATGTGAAGAATCCTCTTTGTGGTGCACAAGGAGCTGCTCATATCTTTGCTCCACAGAAAGGCGCCTCTCCTGAGATGGTGGAGCGGTTAGATGCTCGTGCCAGAAAATTTGCTGAAGTTTCAGCCAAACATTTCGGTTATGACTGTTCCAATGATGATGGAGCGGGTGCAGCCGGTGGATTAGGATATGCTTTCCTACAATACATGCATGCCACTTGCAGACCAGGCATAGAGGTGCTTCTTGAAGCGGCCCGATTCAGAGAAGTGGTCAAAGATGCAGATCTTGTCATCACGGGCGAAGGATCTGCTGATAGTCAGACCCTCATGGGCAAGTTGCCCGTTGGCGTGTTGCACCAGTCTGGTGACGTGCCGGTATGTTTGATAGCCGGTCGCATCAGAGACAGAGAGGCGCTTCTGCAAGCAGGTTTCTCTGACGTCAGATGCATCAATCCCGAAGGGATTTCTCTACAGGAAGCGATGCGTCCGGAAGTGGCGCGAAAGCATATTTCAGATACGATAAGAGATCTATCGTTCTTCATATCATAAATATTTACAAAAATTTCTCTTTGTGGCAGTATGATATGAAGAATTATTTGTATATTGGCCATCAAAATAATAACATGTGTCACTTGCTCAGTAGGCATGGGGCGGAAATACTTCAAGAGACCGATCTTGTTGAGCGCCTGCAATATTGCAACGCTCAGTTTTTCACTGAAACGGTCTGTAGTCATCCGGTAGCGCCATCAGCATCTTCTCTATCAGTGGAACATACCATGTGCGTACTTCTTTGGCCGTTGGAGTGTGAGCACCTGGAAAGTGGAATGAATTGCTGTAATGTTTCAAAAACAACGGCTCGAAGTGAGCTAGGGTGTCCTTATCACCGAACACCCCCCAAACTTTGTCTTTGTAGTAGGGGGTACAATAGCTGAATTGAACGTTTTCCAACTCTGCAAACTCCTGTATTAGGCTTTCATCGATAGCAAACTGCTGGTTGCCGTCCTTGCGTGGTGACTTGTATTCATGCTCTCCGATGCGTTCCTTCAGAAATGCCGTCATCTGAAAATGTGGGTTGCCAAGCAGGGCAGGGATGCCAACTATGGGCGCCAGCATCTGGGCATAGAACGAACCGCAACTGTTTCCCACCAGCAGGTCGGGATGCTCCCTATCACAGATGCCCCGGATTTGTTCCAGTGCCATCTGTGGATGTATTGGCAAGTCGGGAGTAAGCACCTCAACACGTCCTTCGAAAGCCTCTCTCAAAGCCACTGCAGGTACGCACTGACCGCTGGCAAAGAAACCATGCAGGAATAATATCTTTTTCATATATAGTCTGTACTTTATTTCTTTCTCTCTTTATTTCCAATATGTCATCTCATCATTGTCGTTGTAGGTCGTTACCTTGACTTTGCCTTTGAGAATGACAATTATTCTTCAGATCATATTATTTGTTGCAAAAGTACTAAAAATCGGTCATAATTATGTATTTTTGCCCTGCAAAACGATTGTTAGTAAAGAAATGGCTTGGAAATTGAAATATCGCTGCAGCGAGTGTGGCTATGAAGCCGAGGTATATGAAGGCAGAGGAGTCTTCCGCCAGGAGATACGTGCTGTGTCGTGCCCAGACTGTAAGAGCATCCAGAACATCGTGGTGGGAGGAATTATTGCAGACGTGGCACCATCGTACAGGAGTGAGGTAGGCCGACTCTGTTTGCAGTGCGGAAGCGATAACATCCGACTATGGAACGGACACACCTGCCCGAAGTGTCAGGGCGAGATGCGGCAGACTGGAGAAAAAGAGTTTTGGACATAGCGACTGACAGATTTTCCGGCCAATGTTTAAGCGAGTTTAAAGAATTGTCAGTATCGTTTAAGCGAGTTTAAATTCCATGCCAGAATGACAAAACACGCTGACCACTGTTTCCATAGGCATGTACTTTGCATATCTGTTAGCGTAAGCCGAAGCAAATAAGCCGAGGCAATCAATAAAATGTCAAACTAAAAATATAATTAGGAGGTATTAATTATGTTACCAGTAATGTTTCAGAACAGTTGGATGCCAACAGTATTTGAGGATTTCTTTAACAATGATTGGATGCCTCGTGCCAATAGTACAGCACCAGCAGTCAATGTCAAGGAGACCGACAAGAGCTACATCATGGAACTTGCAGCTCCAGGCATTAAGAAAGAATATTGCCGCATAGGTATTAACGACGAGGGCAACCTCACCATCGCCATTGAGAACAAACAGGAACACAAGCATGAGGATAGTCACCGTCACTATCTGCGCCGTGAGTTCAGTTATTCGAACTACGAGCAGAACTACACACTCCCTGATGATGTGGTCCGCGATAAGATTTCTGCCAAGGTGGAGGACGGCATCCTGACCATCACGATGCCGAAAGCCGAACCGAAGGAGAAAGTCACCAAGGCCATTGAGGTATCATAAGACAGATGATTCTAAACTAATAGTAAATCCCTGGCTTGCATTGCAGGCCAGGGATTTTTATTGTACTTGAGATGTCTATTGCACATGCTGACAATTGGCACACCGTCCCTTGCGTTCGCAGTATCGCTCACACTGGGCGCAGATGTCGTAGCCAAGCATGGCTCCAAGGATGAAGTCCTCTTCGGGAGTCAGCTTATTCAGCGGACGGGTGATGAAAAGACGGATGGCATCGAGGCACTCCTTGCGACCAAAATACACATTGACATTCTCCTTGCCAGCGGGCTGCACCACATAGTCGATAGACTGGCGACGCAGACGGTTCGTGGCAAATGCCTCGAAACGGCGATTGCATGTGAAGAGTATCATCCTGCGCACACCTTTCTTATATTCATAAATATGGTTCATCAGCACCTTGGCCTCTGGAGGGAGTACCTGCTCTGTCATCTGTCGATTCACCGTCTGCTGCATATACCTAAGTTTTAGAGGTTTGAAGAAATCTCAGCAATCCACGCATCGATGCGGACATCAGTCTTGTCATCCTCGTTGACATCGTCCAAGGGCAGTCCCACAAACTTACCATCTACGACAGCTTCAGAGGCATCGAATGTGTATCCGTCAGTACTGACACTTCCCACAAAGTTTGCACCGCTCTCCTTGATACCGTTATACAGTTCACCGATACCACCCACGAAGGTGTCGCCATACGACTCGCAATCACCACAACCGAAGAGGGCGATGGTCTTGTCAGCAAGGTTGGCTGCCTTTAGTACTCGCAGTCCGTCGTACCAGTCGTCCTGCAACTCACCGGCACCCCATGTTGAAGTGCCGAGAATAAGGTTCTGATTATTTTCGACGACATCAGCTGTGAGATCCTGAACGTTGATGGCCTCACAGCCAAGTTTCTGGGCTATCTTCTCTGCGATAGCCTCGCATGTTCCAGTCGAGGAACCAAATACTACAATAGTTTTATTCATTTCTATTTTATCTTAATGGTTTAATAAACTGGATGCGAAGGTACGGCGATTTCATAAATTGTGCAATACTCAAAAGTTATGCTTTTCTTTTGGCACGTCCTCAGAACTGCTTTCAAAGTAGATTAATCATAAATAGGTATCATTAGCAAAATTCTGTCTCTCTTCAAATAGAGATGTATCCTCTTTCATGCTATGCCTATCAATTCTATTTCAAAGATAAGTGTTGAGCCGCCGGGAATACCCGGCTGAGAAAATTTTCCGTAACCCATTTCGGCAGGTAAGTAAAGTTCCCACTTGTCGCCAATATGCATCTGTTGCATAGCGATGATCCAACCCTCAATAAGGTCGCAGAGCCTGCAGGCCAACGGCACACCGCCACGACTGCTGTCAAACTGCTTTCCGTCAATGGTCTTGCCAGTATAGTGGGCTGTGATGATACTTCGGACAGTGGGTCTTGGACTATTCTGATTCCCCTCACTCAGCACCTTATAATAGATGCCTTTGGGCAAAGCCTTGACACCTTCCTCTTTGGCTTTCGCCTCCAACCATTCCTTGTTGGCCTGTATGTATTCCCGTTTATTCTTCATTCGCTTTTGTTTATATAGTGCTCCGTTTATAATTTATGATAGTAAGTTCTTTATTATTCTTTTTCATCTTACTCATCGAAAAAACGTTTATCAGTATAGGTTGAGTACATGTTTCTATATTGAGAGTGACATTTTACGACAGAGTGTGTCGAAATACAAGAATGTGTCTTCTGGTACAAAACCATAAGAAGTATAAAGCTGTGCCAACTTTGGATACTCCTCATCGTAAATCAACGTGACGCGATGGAAACCTTTTTCTTTGGCGATTTTTACTGCATCATCAAACAACAATCTCCACAGCCCATTTCCTCGAAACTCTGGTACGATGGCCAGAGAGTCAAGATAGTATTCACCGGCCGTCGTTTCTGGTACATCACCAGAACTGAGCAGTTTACCGTTGGGCATTACCCAGGTATTCCTTCGTCTTTCCTCATGCGTGGCTCCATCGTAGGAGATAAGACCACCAGCCAGTCTGCCATCACACAGAAGAAGGCGAGTATTCTGCCAACTATAGAGCGTATCATTGCGAGCACCGTGCTTTTTCAAAAACGACGGCACACCATCCATGTGCATACCTTGGGCTACAATCCATGCTATGAAATCCGTATCTTCGGGTCTGGCCGAGATAATTTCTACTTTCATATCTGTCTTCCTACCAACCTTGCGGCAATATAATATTCTCTACTTCGTGGGCTTTTTCGAATAGTGGGGCAATCTCTTCATCGGTGAATCCAGCTATGCCGCAGCCAATGCGAGTCACCAGAAATGTTAAGTTCTGGTGCTGCTTAGCGAACTCGATGAACTCATCGACGTAGGGACGAATTGTCTCTACGCCACCTTGCATCGTGGGGATGGCATAGCTCTGTCCCTGCAGACCGACACCTTGTCCCATGATGGCGCCGAAATGACGATAAGCAATATAGGCTGCACCTCCGCCATGCATTCCGCGAAGGTTTGACCCGAAGACAAAAATCTCGTTTGGCTGGAGCGAGGTAATACGCTCCGGAGTAGTACGTTTTTCTTCCATAGTTCTTCTTTCCATAATATCCATATGTATGGCGCAGGGCGCTGCCTCTTCCAACATAGGCTCGCCGACAACACCGAAGTCCGGCATAATCTCAGGCATGTCAAAGTCCATATCAAAGTTTTGACGGAAATACGGCACGATGATGTCTTCCTTGATTTTCTTGTATTTCTGTGATATGGCTGCAGGCGTCATTCCCATCTGGGTGGCAACATCCTTTGACTTGAAACCCTGAAGGAGAATCATATCAATGATAAGTCGCTCTTGTCTGCCCATAGGAACATGGTCGCAGACATCTTCAACCATACGGTTAAACTGCAGACGAAGATTACTCGTGACATCAAACGACTGGAGATAGTCCTCAAATGTGATGCTGCCATATTCCTTTCGGTACCATTTAAGTGCATCGAGGACAATAAAACGAAAACCATTGATTAACCAAGTCTTTAGGGATACGTTTGGGGAGTGATCCTCCAGAGGTTTCCAATCATGCTCCATCAAGTATATAGCATACTGATGGGCAAGCGAAAGGAAGTCCAGATTCTCTTTCTCATGAAGTTGATACCGCTGGTCGAATATATAATAGCCTACTTCACAGTACCCGTAGAAATAGGTACGGATAATGTCGGCGTCGCCATTGCGGAAGCCCTTCAGAATGTCCTTGTCTGATAATCGTCTATAGGTCATATTACAGTTTATGGGGCGAATTTACGAAAAAAATGTGATACTACTTAATTTTTTCCGGAAATCTTCTTTAAAGTGATAAAGACATGACGATACAGAAGTATTAATCCTTTAAAACATGATGATTATGAAAGATTTAATTCCAACAAGAGTTCACAATTTGATTATTGTTGACGAGAGCGGTTCTATGGAGTGCATCCGCAAGCAGGCCTTTACTGGTATGAATGAAACCCTGCAGACTGTTCGCATGATGCAGAAGAAGTATCCAAACCAGATTCAGTATGTCACGTTGATAACCTTTGACAGCGACCATACTAAGCTGCACTACGACAATACACTTGCAGACAAGACAACGGATTTGAAGTGGAAAGCATATCATCCGTGTTCTGCCACACCTCTTTACGATGCTATCGGAAAGGGCATCTCAAAGGTCAATGGCCAAGTAGAAGATGGCGATCATGTTCTTGTGACCATCATAACTGACGGTTATGAGAACTGCAGCGAGGAATGGACGCTGAAGATGGTACGTAATCTCATCGAGAAACTGAAGAAGCAGAACTGGACCTTCACGCTGATTGGTACAGATAATCTTGATGTTGAGGAGATGGCTCAGTCGTTTGCCATCGAGGAACACATGGAATTTACTCAGGATGAGAAAGGAACCAAGGAGATGTTCGCCCGTGAACGCCGAAGCCGCGAACGCTTTAACTGCTGCTTGGCTGAGGCTGCACCGATTCCTAAAGGAAAGTTCTTTGAGGAAGAATGAAACTAACAGATTAACAAAACGGCAGGCCTCACGACCTGCCGTTTCTTAAAGCATTTGATATTGATACGACGCTAGAAGCTTTGCTGAAATATCGTTATTAGCACTATCATTTTTTACTATATATCTTACTTTATGAAACTGTTATAGGCAGCGATGGCATCTGCCATAATATCTGCATGGGGAAGTAGGTTTAGTTTATCCCTCTTTATATATAATGTGGAGTAAACTAAACCTACTTTCCCAAAAGACAATTATAACCTTATCTCAAAGCCATTTCAACTTATAACTAAAGTGAAAATATAGAATAATGCATATTTTTTAACCAAACATTTGGTTCTATCAAAGAAATAGTATATCTTTGTAGTTGAAATATTCAACGTATTATAAAATATGGCTGTAGAAACAAAGAGCAAAATCAACTCGTTACTAATGAATATACTCCCCGGAGGAATTATTTTTTCCGAGGCACTAAAGAAGCAGGGATATTCTGATCAGTTGATGAAGCAGTACCGTAAATCTGGCTGGCTGACATCCTTGTCTAAGGGGGTTATGTATCGTAGCGGAGATTCTCTATCAGCATTGGCAGCTTTAGCAAGTTGCCAGGAGCAAACTGGTAAACAGTATCGTGTAGCAGCCCACTCTGCTCTTGAGCTTTCCGGTTATTACCATTTTGTACCAATGGGAAAACCACAACTCATGGTAGCCAGCAATGAGCCAAGAACTCCTCAATGGGCAAAAAGCGATTTGTTTGATATGGCAATAGAGTTTTTTACAACATCGGCTTTCGGCCTAATCCAGAAACAAGCAATAAAACAGAATAATTATACCGTACAAGCATCTTCACCAGAACTTGCTTTCATGGAATGTCTTCTATTGGCCCCAAATAGATATAGCTTCATGGATTTATATTACATCATGGAGCAATTAACGGCACTTCGCCCAACCATAGTTCAGCAATTGCTTGAAACGACTAATAACATGACTGTCAAAAGAATGTTCCTTTATATGGCAGAAAAGGCTAATTATCCTTGGTATAAAGCAATTGATGTTAGCCGAATAAACCTTGGCACTTCTAAAATACAATTGTGCAAAGGTGGTGTCTATGTCTCAAAATATAAAATCACAATTCCAAGAGAATTAGCAGAATATGAATAAACAAGATATACAATCAAGCGTTTATGCTCAGAAGGTAGATCTCCTATTGCGTCTTTTACCTTTGGTTATGGAAGAAAAGGTTTTTGCTGTACACGGGGGAACGGCAATCAATCTCTTTCTAAGGAATCTTCCAAGGTATTCAGTTGACATTGATCTCACTTATATTCCTTTAGCTGACCGTAAGAAAAGTATTGATGACATTAACTTCCATCTGAAATCGATTAGCGAGAAAGCACGTAAAGCATTCCCAGGTATGCACATCATTCCAAACTATGCTACATGCAAATTACTCTGCGAATACCGAGGCAAACAAGTCAAGGTTGAGGTAAACCAAACAAAACGAGGTATCGTAGGTGGTGAGTTAATGCATCTTCCATTATGCGAAAAGGCACAGGATGAGTTTCAAGTATATTGCATCGCTGACATTGTTCCCATTTCACAACTCTATGGAGGTAAGGTAGCAGCAGCACTCTCACGTCAACATCCACGAGACCTATTCGATGTAAAGTACATGACTATTCCACTGAAGGATTGCCGTGAAGGTCTCATTTTCTGTTTACTTGGCAGTGACCGTCCCATTCATGAATCGTTTGCTCCGACTCTTATTGATCAGCATGAAGCACTTGCCAATCAATTTGTTGGTATGACCGATTCTCCATTTTCATACGAAGAATTTGAAGAAACTCGTACCAAACTAATATCTGACGTTAATAACATCTTAACAGATGCCGACCGCCACTTCCTGGTCAGCTTTGAATATGGTGCCCCAGAATGGGAAAACTATGAGTTCGCTTATTTTAAGGACTTTCCATCTGTCAAATGGAAGCTTCTTAACCTTCAAAAACTGGCAGACCTAAATCCAGAAAAGTTGAAGGTTGAAGCAGAGCGACTAAAAGATTTGCTATATTGATAATACAAATCCTGTTTTACATAAAAGTAACTTCAATTAATGATATATTATGTCAGTTTGGATTAATCAAGAACTTGTTGATGACGTCAAGTATACCATAAGGGAAAAGTATGGTAATAAAAAACGGATATATGCATATTGCCGTCCTCGCTCATGGCAGCAAAGTCGTTTCATTCAGATAACGACTCCCATCAGGGACGCTGACATCCATTATGAATACTTTGAAGAAAATGTGCAACTTCACTACTGTCTGGTTAAATTTCACCAAAGCGAAAGTTGGCGGTCATCTTCCGGATTTTGATTAATAATTGGTTTGTCAAAAAGTTCATTCAGCGGAGTCCTCTCAAATAGAACTTGGCCGATGACATTAGAGAATATGTAAAGATTTTGTTCGATATGATACATCTTCAGAGCAATAATAAGCAGCAGGTAGTCACAGATGGCAATCCATATCTGTGTGAAGACTGCATTTTGGGACGTCCCATAGAACGTCTTGATGTGCAGGTGCTGCTTGATCCATTTGAAGAACGTTTCGATAGTCCAGCGCTCTCGGTACAGTTCCGCAATGGTAATTGCTTCAAGGGTGAAGTCATTCGTCAGGAATCGATACGCTACGTTCTGCGCAAAGTCCTCATAGACGACCAGACGCAACAAATCAGGGTACTTCTTGGCTGTAAAGAGACCAGTAAGACTGATGGACTCGTCAGTGATGACGCCAGTCTGCCTGTCAACCTCTCTTGCCTCGAATACGGAATATTTCATGTTGTCCTTTGCTCTGGTTACAAAGTAAGCCTTCTGCTGTTGGAAGAGACGGAAAAGACGGTCAAAGTCCACATAGCCTTTATCCATCAGATAGTAAGCCCCTGCTTCTACAGGCAAGCTGTCCATAGCCTGAGTATCATGCACATTGCCAGGAGTAAGCATGATGAAGTTGGGTATGTTGTTCTTTACATCAATCAAAGTGTGCATTTTGAAATCACCTTTGTCATGATGGAACTTCGCCCATGGACAGAGTTGCAGACACAGGTTGATGGTACTGCTGTCAAAGGCATACACCATATTGTCAATGCCCAACCGATAGTATTCATGTTTATACAGGACTTTAGCCCTCTCGACAAGTACCATTGCGTAGTCCTGATAGATACGCCAGTCCTTCTTCTCGTTCATGTCGGCGAGAGTGGACTTGGGCATCACCTTCAGACCGGCATGATACAACTTGGAGTTGAAAGCAGTCAACTGAGCCTCTATGCTACGGAGGCTTGCGCTGCTGGTCAGCTGAGCATAACTCATGACAAGGAACTGGTCACGGCAAGTGAATCGTCTTGCATGAAAATCCCCTCTATATCTGTCAATACATTTCCTGAGCTCGTAGTCAGGGATGAGAGACATCAGTTGCGAGAATACAGTATTTCCGGCATTCATATCCTGTGCTATCTTATATATGAGACAGTACAAAGATAAAAAATCAAATCGGAAAATTTTTAAATCGCTGTATCTCATTGAAATTTAAACATTTAATTAACGTTCGGAAAAAATTAACCGGACACTAGTGATATTGTTTATAACAAAAATCGTTAGATTGAAGAGACACCTTGATAATCGTAATCACATTGAAGCTTCTTCTGCTAGATGTGTTAGCCGGATCAGCAGTCCTTGTTGCGAAATATCAGGCAGTTCGTTCATGTGAATACAGAAGTATTTGTCATCTCTTTCGTTCTTATGATTTGAATCTCTTTTCTTGGGTTCATTTATTCGATTAAGGAGATATATGATATTGTCATATCCCCACATGAACGAGTTTCCATTGTAATTGAAATACACTCTCCAATTCCAGAATATTCCTTGGTTACATGAATTTACATCAGAATCAACTTCTATGTTTGGATGCGACAGCATAATATTTCGACGGAAAGAGTAGTTACTATCTGTGTCAATCCAATCGAAACAGTAGGCATAGTTCCTTCTATATGGGAAGAATGTCAATACACCTGCAGTCCAGTGAAGCCTCCATTCAGATCCATTACTTACGATTTTTCCATAACGATAGTATGGTTCTTCCTCTAAGAATTTGCTTTCAGCGAATAGCATTTTAATATGATTGGCTGATTTAACCCAATCCCTTTCTCTGTCCTCAATGCTTATAAAGTCAAGCTCATCAAGGTTATCTGCTGTCAAGAGTGTATGTACTTCCTTATAGTAATTTGGATTTGTGCTATGAAGTATTTTTTCTTTCCATGCATCAGCACTGGTGTCATAAATATATTGTTCGACGAGCTGCTCCCAGTGATGAGCTATACGGATTAAAGCTTTTGTGAGTGACAGCGCATATTCCTTTCTGACCTCTTTGTCATCGAAGTAAGTACTTGCATGCAAGAGTTTCACTTTGAAACATTCAATATCCTCTACGAATTCCTTGCTATCATAACGGAGCAAACAAGCGATGTTTCCTTTAAAGAACTGCATTTCCTCGGCTTCTCTTATGAGTTTTAGCCATTCTTCTCTATTTTTACCACATAGCAGTTTAGCCTTGAAGCGTTCCTCTTCCACCTGCTTTGCCGCGAAACTAGATCGTATTTTTTCATCAGAAGCGAGGAATTGCAAGATATTATCACTTTGGGGACGCAGTTCTTCAAATAAACGGATAGCACCAATCATTGCTTCCTCGTTGTTCAAGCTGCTGTTTTCCACGACATTCCAGACGAAGCGCATCCATTGTTCAAATTGTTCTTTGTTGAATATCTCATTATATTCAAAATAGCAACAAACTGCATGGAATACAGCCCGTTGTTTTTGACTAATAGATGAAACCTCCACAACTGTAGGCTCGTCATCTTTGCCTGTTTCTTTGACAACATATTCTGGAATAAAGGCGAAAACGTCGGTTTCTTCCCAATAAGGAGCAATCTTCGCTCCATTCCAACGAGCAAACAGCTTTTCTAAAGAATTAATTGTTTCTGATGTTAGTACCTCGCCATATCCTTTTAGTCCATCATAGTTCTCTTTGCCTTTATAGAGGTCTTGATACAGATTAATCTGTTGCGTTTCCTGTACGTTACGGGATGTCGTGGCAATCAGCCTGTCAAGAAAATAGCGGCGCAAGAACTTATAGTATATGTCATCCACCTTAAAAATACCCTTAGAACTCGCTTCTTTCCAGAACACATCCGTCCACTCATTGTCAATGAGCGAAGCTGTTTTATGATTGAAAAGTTTTTCGTTGGGCTTGTCCTCGTTTGGAGCATATCCGATAAGATCTGCTTTAAAGTTTTCAAAGTCCGTCAGCTGTTTTCCTCTGGCATTCATCTTTATATAAAGATCATCCGATAATGGCAGATTCTCATCCTTCATGTCCTTGAAGAGAAAGTAAATTGGACAATCGTCAGCTAACAATCGCTCCCAATACTCAGAACAGTTATTGTCGTCAGCAAGAAACTCCTCTATACCATCTTGAATGTCCACGTTTTCAGAATTTGTGATATTCGTTCCTCCCAGCGTCCGGAGCATTCCCTGTATAGTAGGATCTTGCTTATATTTGGAGTAGAACCATGTCTGGTCTTTAATGAAATCCACGAGTTTCATGCCACTCTGATTGAAGGCCTCCGTATCCATGTTGCAGAGACTCTTGCAGAAATCGCGAGAAGTTGTACGGGTTTCATAAGTAAACTGACTGAGCCACCCCTCTGCAGAGGCAAGGTTATTTGTCCTCACGGCAAGATACCAGTGAAGTAGCCACAGTGTAGTTAGACGTTGCTGTCCATCCAATGGCCACATGGCACCATGTTCATTTGTGCCATAAACGAAATCAAGGCTCAAAGTATCTTTGCCAGACTTATCTTGCAGAGCCTTAATCATCTTCCCGAGCAAGCGCTCACGAAGATACACCTTATTTTCACGTCCCTGAGCGTAATCGCGCTGAATAATGGGAATTTCGATGCGTTGCTGACGCAGTATATTATATAGTGTCTGAAACATAGTCTTTAACTTTGAATTTCTGGGATAAGATACGATAAATATTCTTCAGATAAGCTTCGGCATCATTTTTAGTCCATGCCACCATGCTTCCGGATGTAGGGCTGTAATATTTCATGAATGCCTGTTTCGTGCAAGGTGGAATGAAGGCAGACTTGGCTTTGCGCTCCACGGGAACCTCAAAGCCTTTTTCCTTATTAAATGTAGGTATAGGATAATACACGCCTTGTTCCTTCCCTATGATGGTGCGACGCTTGGCAGGAAAGATTGCGTTTCCGTAGCTTCTATTCGTACTTTCGTCTAGCAGAGTGAAGTTCCATACCATGTTTTTTTCTTCTTCGTCGAGATATTCTTCAGCATTTCCTTCTGGAAGAATCTCCTGTGCCAGTTTATCAAAAATACGCTTACGCTCTGCCTCATTATCGTTGTCCTGCATATTAAGACAGAAGTTCTTTATGTCTTTCCTTTGTTCATCAGTCGAGATAATGTATGTTGTCAGAAGCCATTCCTTCTGATCATTAAAACTTGTGAGTTCATTAGAAGTATTGGAGTCAATGTGTTCTACATCCCATTTTTCTTTTTTGTAAAGATTGAACGGGAATTTTGTAAAGACACTCTGACCATACTCCTTCTGCACGATCAGACCCTGTTGGATGACCGATTCTACATTATGTAGGAGCAATAGTGGTCGACATTGTGTCTTCGGGCAACCTTTCAGTTCGTAAATCTTTCCAAGGTCTGCGCAATCATTCAGCGTGTTGTTGATTTCACCAATGAGATATTCCTTGAACTTTCCAATAGTCATGCCTGGCTTGTTCCATTCAGTGAGATATTTGAAGAGTAGTGCTTGCTGGGCTGCGGGGTTTCCTTTCTGTCGTGTGGATTCCTTAGGACGAGCCATCAAGTATCCTATATAGTGGTAAAGTTCAAGATGCGTAAACCACTCATAGAGTGTACTATATATTTTCTTAACCTTTTCCCAAACAATTTTTAGCGTCGTTTCGCTGTATTTTGAATCGTGAAAATAACCATAAAAATAGCGAAATACACGAGATTGGTCGGTGCCAATATCCTCTGTCGGCTCACCCAATACACGCTGGCTACACATCAATTCAAAGATGAAATCAATTCGTGTTTCTTGTGTATAAGTATCATCATGAAAGAAAAGCCAAAATTCATCGTTTTGTAACATGGCTTCTATCTCGTTCCATTGTGAAGCGATATCCTGTTGTATGAGCCGAATCCTCTCATAGTTATCGTCTGACGGGAAGTTAGAACGGTTAAGCAGGATAGCTTTAATGAGTTCTGCTGAAGTAAGCGGTATTTTATCAATGTTTAAGCGAGTAAATACCTCAATTGGGTCTTGTGTGTCCGTATCATACCATATGAATTTAACCTTGTCTAACAAGATTTTTGTGAATTCCTTGATATACTCTTCATCCTTACCTTGTTTCCAACGAAGAATGAAGTTACGTGCCTCAATCATGTGATAGAAGTCGATATTCTCCTTGGCTTCCTCTTCCGTACGATTGAGAATATAGCTGAGGAACATCTGACTTTTGGGCCTTGTCTGATATTGCAGCTTATACTTTTCCTGATTTAAACAGGAAAGAATGATATTGATGGTGGTAAGTCGTTGCTGTCCATCTATCACGTCCCAGGAAGTGCCGTGTTCCTTCACTACAAGCGGCTGTATGCAGTAAATACCTTTTGCTCCCTTTTCGCAGAAATCTTCAATATCTTCAAGTAATTCGCTAACCTGTTGCGTGGTCCATCTGTAACCGCGTTGATATGATGGAATATGAAAATCTAAGCAAGTCAACTCTTTAATTGCCACTGGGTCAATTGTTCTGTGTTTCATATATAGTTTAATCTTTAATTTCTTAACCATAATTTCTGCTCTATGACGGATGACTCTTGTAGCAAAATCTACATAGCGTTCCGCTTCAAGCAAATAATCATCAGCAGTCATGTCAAAATTCCTCCAATAGAAGAAACCTTTAGATGATATAAAGGGCTTTCCATCCTTATTAAGGTAGTCTTCCCACAGCAAGGCTTGGGAAAGGCGTGTAATACCATCATCATTCATATAAGGGCGAAAAGCCTGCTCATTAAGCATTATATGTTTCTGAAGAGGATAGTCCGCATCTTTTTTTTTCTCCAACACGGATTCTAAAGCAACAAGGAATTGATCGAAGAAGTCATGCCAGATATAGTGGCATCCTCGGTAAGTATTCAATGTTTCGTACTCACCGTTGTATTTATGCCCAATATTCGGCAGGACACACATATTGCCAATGGTGCCACATACACAGTTTTGGAAATATTCCACCTTTGTGATAAGTTCACTAGACGGGCTGAACTTATCTAATCCAGGATGAAGCGAATCATTACATGGTCTTCCAAACATCGTATTGTACGTGTTCATAGTATCACCTCTGAAGGTATAATCTTCGAGTGTATCCATTGTCAGCCCTTGCCATGCGTCGGAGAATAAAACACAATAGATTGCACGCATTATATTAGTGTCATCCGAATCGAACTTCCGATTGGGACAACCATACTTCTCGTCTTCTCTTAGATCATACAGTCGGAAGTTAACTAATTCGTCCAAATTATCATGTAGATAATCGTGAATGAACTCTTTTATGAGCTTTATCGGGTCAATCGTCATAAAAATATGCTTATTACAATATTTCTCTTGCTATCCAAGCACATGCCTCTGCATCAGCAAGTGCGTGATGATGGTTTTCCAACTCATAACCACAGGCGGCAGCTACAGTATGAAGTTGGTGATTTTCTAAATCAGGGAGCACTCGTCGTGAAACACAAAGAGTGTCGTAAAACTCGTAATCTGGGTAATCCATCTGATATACTCGAAACACAGCCTTCAGACACCCTTCGTCAAAAGGTTTATTATGAGCGACAAGCGGTAAACCCTCTATTAGAGGTTCTATTTGCGCCCATACTTTCGGGAATACTGGTGCATCCTCAGTATCATCCTGGCAGAGTCCATGCACCTGAGAACACCAATAGTTATAATAGTTCGGCTCTGGCTGGATGAGAGAATAGAACGTATCTACAATCTCACCATTTCGTACAATGACGATACCAACAGAACAAACAGAGCTACGCTCATTGTTAGCCGTTTCAAAATCTATAGCTGCAAAATCTTTCATTATTTGTCATCTTTGTATTTTGATAATATAGGCTACACTCGACAAAGATCAAACAAGTTTGTCTTTGTTCTCGCTTGCACTATATTTGTTCCACATTCTCTTAATCTTACTGGCAATCTCTTTGCGGAGCCAGTAGGGTTCAAGTACCTCCATGTCTTCACCATTCCAAAGCAGTTCCTGCTGGAAATCGAACTCTGGACGGAGATTAAAGGTAAAGATGCTATACTCTTCATTGCGCTCTATCTCTTCCTGCGACTCGTGCATCTTCAAATCACGGATGTAGTTGGCCTGTCCTGCTGATACTTTTAACTTAACAGGTTGGATTTTGACAGACTGTTCTGCAATGATTCCAAAGCAGCCGTCAAAGAAATCCTCTGCCGTCCAGTTCTTTGGCATTTCAAAAGTCTCGTCTGTTGCATGAAGATATTTGATACGATCAAGGGAATAGATACGTGGCCCTTTCTCATAATAATAGGAATAAGTGCTACGAGCCACCATGTACCAACGCTGCCGGAACAGTTTTACACAATACGGCTGAACATCGAAGTTGTTCTCCTCATCCTTCCAATAACTGTGATAAGTCATGTTTAGCACACGGTTTTCCTTCATGGCCTCAATGATGGGCTGAAGGTAGTCCTGACCAGATGGTACGTATTCCAAAATAATACGATCTTTAATGCTCTGGCTGTTTGCCAAGGCATTGCTCACACAGAAAGTGTTGTAAAGCCAGGAACGGAGTCCGTTCTTGCTAATATCCTCTTCATTCTCGATGTAGTAACGGTACTCGCCACGCCCTTCATTGGCGATGTTGATGCCAAACATATCCCAGATAACATAACGCCAGTTGTCGAAGGTACGTTTGGGGATATCCACACCTCTGCTAATGTCATCGCGAAGCCATAGCTCGTTCAGTTCCTTGAACGAGATCTTACGCTTGCGATAGATGGTCTCTATCACCCAGACGTATTTAGTAATCAAACTTTGTCCTCTGTCGTTGTCCATATTTCTTTGTCTTTTCTGCAAAAGTATAAATAGGGTACGCCAAACAGTGGCAGAGGTGAGACAAATAATTATTTTAGCCCATCCTTTTCTCTACTACTCCATTAGCAAATGCATTTTTCTTATCGCATCTGCCATAATCTCTGCATGGTCAAAAGCGAGAGTTGGAAGCTCGTTTATCGGGAACCATTCTGCTTTTGCGGCATCATCTTGGCCATGGACTTCCTGTGGGGAATCAATGATGGCGAGGTATGCCACGGTGATGGTACGACCTCGTGGGTCGCGATCAACTTTTGAGTATGCTCCAACCTGATGAACGGTGGTCACCTTCAGCCCCGTCTCTTCTTCCAGTTCACGGATGGCACATTGTTCCGTCGTTTCGTCCATATTCATGAACCCGCCAGGGAATGCCCATGCTCCTTTAAATGGGGCTGCACCCCTTTGGATGAGCAGAACCTTTGGCTGTGGTTCGTTGGTCATCACTATACAGTCGGCAGTAACAGCAGGACGTGGATATTTATATGTATATTCCATATTGTCATTCTTTATTTTGAACCATACTTACTCTCAAACTCTTCCACTGTGTTCCGAAGCGCAGTGGGTAGATAGTTCATCCCTTTGCTTCGTATGTCTGTAGGAATACCATACAAGGCTTCCGCAATTGATCCAGTAATACAGCCAATCGTGTCAGAGTCGCCGCCTATACTGATAGCGTTTCGGATGGCATCCTCAAAGTCTGTTGCCTCCAAAGCGCATGTAATTGCTTGTGGCACACTTCCCTGACAGGTTCCACCAGAGATTATGCCATCCAGACCCTGCCAAGAGTAGCGTGGCCGGATTTCTTCGACGCTTAACGACAGGTCATAGCCAAAATCAGTTTCAATCCTGCCTTTTATCTCTGACACAGATATTCCTTGACGTGCCAGATAGATACAAAGAGCCACAGCCTGGGCTCCTTTAATTCCTTCTGGATGATTGTGCGTACACTCGGCAGATTTTTTTGCTGCGTCCAGGGTTTGTTTCTCTGAAGTAAATGCCCATCCCACTGGTCCTATACGCATGGCTGAGCCGTTACCACAACTGTCGTATGGCTCCATGAAACCACGTTTTGAGCGGTGTACCCACTGTACAAACATGGTGCCATAGCTGCCCATAGGGTATGGATAGTCCGTTGCGTACTTCAGGTAGTAGCTGCCAGACTCACCACCATTCATCAACCAGTCTGCGGTAGCAATCGTAAGAATGCTATCGTCCGTATATTCCATTCTATTATCAAAAAATGGAAAGTCCTTAGTTTTGATATTGTCAAACTCATAGATCGAGCCGACTATGTCTCCAATAATTGCGCCTAACATAATTATAGAATATCTATAGGTTCAATTTAAGTTTAATCCCAACCTTCATTGTTTCCGCACGACAACATCATGGTTATACAAACGAAAAAGGCTAATATACGCATTTGTGATATTTATAAATTCGGCTACAAAGATAATAAAAGAATGCTATATTGTACTTTGTATAATCGATTTTTTATGTTGCTGATATGAATTGTTCTAAATGAGAACTGTTCCTAAAGCCTGAATACTCTCGCTTTGGTATATATATTCATTTTTGGAGTGCATATTTATAACGTTAAGACGCGTGAGAATCGCACGAAAATCACCAACTCCTATTTCGGACTTCTCTGTGCGAATTATGAGTATGTTGCGAATGGTTCGCAACGCTCTGAACGACAGATGTTTACGATTTTAGTACCCCAAAAGGTACCTCTTTTTCTTTAATAACCCCTGAAAAAAGGCTGCAATAGAACTTCTATTATACCATAACTGCATTTATTCTATACTGCAATTGACGTTCAGTTATGATGCAATTGAAGTTAGGTTTCGGTATAATAGACAGTACGTTTCGGTATAAGATGCATTCAGTTGCGGTATAATAGACTTTTTACTGCACTAAAGGTCGTCTTTGGGTAGCCTCGTCGTTCTAGTTTGCATTTTTTATTTGTCTTGATTTTCGAAAAATAAATGGTATGGATATGCAAGTTTAGGCCCGTTGGGATGGTTTTCCGTTGACAATCAAAGTCCAGATTGTTCTAAATGTCGTATCGTAAGAGATTTAAATTTTTATGAACTATAAAGAATCTAAGAAACTCATAAAGGACTAAGGATAATTAAAAAAGAATATGTACATTTGCAACTGAAATAGTTAACCAAAAAATTAAATTGACATACAACTATGTTAGGAAATTTTTCTTATTACAATCCCACTAAATTGTATTTTGGTGATGAGTCCCTGAACTTCCTCAAGGACGAACTGAAAGGATATGGTCCAGTGGTTCTGTTGAACTATGGTAGCGGTAGCGTTAAGCGCAACGGCATCTACGACCAGGTGGTGGCTATCTTGAAGGAGGCTGGCAAGACCATCGTCGAGAACCCTGGCGTGATGACTAATCCTACACTGGAGAAACTGAACGAGGGTGTGAAGATAGCCCGCGAGAACGAGGTGGATCTGATTCTTGCCCTCGGTGGCGGTAGCGTGTGCGACTACTCGAAGGCCGTGGCTGCATCTGTCTATTATGAAGGCGACTACTGGGACAAGTTCTGGCTGAAGCAGGAAAATCCCGCTAAGGACCAGAGACTGCTGCCTGTGGGCTGCATCCTGACGATGGCTGGCACTGGTTCGGAGATGAATGCAGGCACGGTGATTACCGATGCAGAGCATACCTTCAAGGTGGGTCACGTGTTCGACAGCCGTCTGATGCCTAAGTTCTCTATCCTCAATCCGAAGTTCACGATGACCGTACCCGAGAACCAGATGAAGGCGGGTATCTACGACATCATGAACCACATCATGGAGCAGTACTTCTCGGACTTCGATGACAACACCAGCGACTACCTCTCTGAAGGACTGATGCGTTCTGTCATCCACAGCAGCCGCATCGCTGTAAAGAATCCTCAGGACTACGAGGCACGCTCGAACATCATGTGGACAGCCACTTGGGCGCTGAACACCCTCATCGGACTGGGCAAAAAAGAAGACTGGATGGTTCACATGATTGGTCACAGCGTAGGTGCCTGGACGCACGCTCCTCACGGCTATGCACTGGCCTCAGTCTCAATGGCCTACTATCGCCGCGCCATGCAGAACGGTCTGCCTAAATTTGTTCGCTTTGCCAAGAATGTGTGGAACATCAGTGGTGATGGAATGACCGACGAGCAGATAGCCGAAGCTGGCTTGCAAGCCCTGAAAGACTGGATGCTGGAGATTGGCCTGCCCTTGACCATCAGCGAAATAGGTGCTACCGCCGATATGATTCCCGGCATTACCGAGACCACTGTCGTCTATCCTGCTGGTTATCTGAATCTGACGAAGGAGGACGTGACAGAGATTCTGAAGGAAAGTATGTAATGTTGTAACAGGATTGTAACATCAATGTAACGCTTGCGTAACAAAATTCCATTACCTTTGTCGCATTATTTATATTGACGAAGGTAATGGAATTTTTTATCAACATTTTTTCTCTCGTAGGTTCGCTGGCATTGTTTCTCTTCGGAATGAAGACGATGTCGGAGGGCCTTGAGAAGTTTGCAGGTGATCGCCTGCGCAGTATTTTGGCGGCAATGACGAAGAACCGTGTGATGGGTGTGCTGACGGGCGTGCTCATTACGGCACTCATCCAGTCGTCGAGCGCCACAACGGTGATGGTGGTGAGTTTTGTGAACGCCGGACTGATGACACTGGGTCAGTCGATAGGTGTTATCATGGGCGCCAACATTGGTACAACTGTTACAGCATGGATTATCTCGGCTGTTGGCTTCAAGGTGAATATTGCAGCCTTTTCCATCCCTCTGCTTGCCATTGGAATGCCATTGATTTTCAGTAGTAAGGGCAATCGTAAGAGCATCGGTGAGTTCATCTTTGGCTTCTCGTTCCTGTTCATGGGTCTATCGTTCCTACAAGAGGCTGCCACTGCGATGAACATCGGCGACATGGTGGCGGGAATGCTGGCCCACGTGCCGCAGGACTCGTTTCTCACTATTATTCTCTTTGTTATCGTGGGGGC
This sequence comes from Prevotella sp. E9-3, assembly GCF_022024015.1. Classification (NCBI taxonomy): domain Bacteria; kingdom Pseudomonadati; phylum Bacteroidota; class Bacteroidia; order Bacteroidales; family Prevotellaceae; genus Prevotella; species Prevotella sp. E9-3. The sequence goes on along the minus strand of NZ_CP091786.1, from coordinate 2,070,607 downwards.
ACTGGTGACGATGATCGTTCAGGCTTCAGCAGCCACGATGGCCATCACGCTGATGCTCTTCGGCATGAACATCCCCGGATTCGGGTTTGAACAGGCTGCGGCACTGGCTATGGGACAGAATATCGGTACCACCATCACGGCATTTATGGCTTCGCTGACTGCCAACACACAAGCACGTCGCGCTGCATTGGCTCACATGTTCTTCAATGTTTTTGGCGTAGTGGTGTTTCTCATCGTGTTCTATCCCGCCTGCGATGCTGTCAGTTGGGTGGTAGAAAACCTTATGGGTGGGGGTAACGACCTCTTCAAACTGTCGGCTTTCCACACTGCCTTCAACGTCATTAACACACTGCTACTCATCGGCTTCGTTCATCAAATAGAGATGCTGGTATGTAAGGTGCTGCCAATGAAGGCTCAGGACGAGGACTATCGTCTGAAGTTCATCTCTGGCGGTCTGCTCTCTACGGCAGAGTTGAGCATCATGGAGGCGCAGAAGGAAGTCCACCATTTCGCAGAGCGCTGCCAGCGGATGTTCGGCTTTGTTCCAGAACTGATGCAGACGGAAGATGAGGCGGAGTTCAACAAACTCTTTTCGCGCATTGGGAAATACGAGAATATCACCGATGCAATGGAAATGGAAATTGCTGCCTATCTGAACAAAGTGAGTGAGGGCCGACTGTCGGATGCCTCGAAGGCTCAGATTCAGAAAATGCTGCGCCAGATTACGGAACTGGAGTCTATAGGCGACTCGGTGTATAACCTCGGTCGCACGCTGAACCGTCACCGTATGCACTGTCAGGACGCCTTTACGCCAGAACAGACTCAACACATGCATACGATGCTCGGCCTCGTGAATGACTCGTTGCAGGAAATGATGAAGTGCATAGACCTGACAGCACCAAGAACCAACATTACGAAATCCATCAACATTGAACACGAAATCAATAACTACCGCAAGCAGCTGCGCAATCAGAATCTGCACGATGTGAATGCAGGTCTCTACAGTTATCAGCTCGGCGTGTTCTATGTCGATTTTATTTCCGAATGTGAACGTCTGGCAGACTACGTGATGAACGTGGTTCAGGCCGGCAAAGGACTGAACAACGACTTTGAAGACAGACCAAGAAATGGACAGGTTTAGAAACGCGCAAGGGTAAAGCGGATGGTGAGTCCGCCACCGGGCGTAGAGAGTGCAGTTACTGTTCCTCCGTGGGCAGCAACTGCATTTTTTACGATGGCAAGGCCGAGGCCCGTGCCGCCGAGTTTGCGCGAGCGCCCTTTGTCGATACGGTAGAAGCGTTCGAAGAGGTGGTCAAAGTGCTCGGGGGCAACGCCAGGGCCATTGTCGCTGATTAGGAACTCGAAAAAATGGCGGCCTTCGCACTCTGTCTCTTTGCAAACGATGTCGAGACGTGAGGCACCTGTGGCGTATGCTATGGCATTGTCGATGAGGTTGCGGAAGATGCTGTAAAGCAGACTGGCATCGCCGAGCACTTCCAGATGCTGCGGCAGTCGGAGCGAAGGGGTGATGCCCTTGTCGTGGAGTTGCAGGGCAGTATCGTCCAAGGCACTCTGAATGATCTGCAAGACATTCACCGGGTGGTAATCTTCACGCGCGTGCTTGTCATCCATCTCGTCCAGTTTGGTGAGCGCGCTCATGTCCTGTAGCAGTTTACTCATACGCTCGCTCTGGGCATAGCAACGCTCCAGAAAATGTTTTTTTTTGTCCTCGGGCATGTCTGGATTGTCAAGAATGCTCTCCAAATAGCCGTGGATGCTGGCGGCAGGAGTCTTCAGCTCGTGGGCGGCATTCTGAGTGAGTTGTCGCTTGATGCGCACTTTGTCTTTCTCAGAATGGCGCAGTTTCCAGTAGAGCATGATGATGGTGTGACTGATGTCGCCCAATTCGTCATTGGGCAGGCGCTGCTTCAGTTCATGTTCCAGTTCTTCGCCCTCCATTTCCGAACCCTGTTCGCCTACCCATAGCCTTTCAGCCTTGACGGCGAATGCGCGCAGATAACCGATATGGCGGCTGATGCGGTGGGTGATGTAGTAGAGCGCGATGCCCAGCAGCAGGGTCAGGGCAACGGCAAAGTAGATGTAGGTGTTGTCGGCCTGAAGCGAGCGCGTCAGCTCGGCAGAGTAGGGTACGGCGGCACGTACGATGACATTGCCAAAACGGGTGGCGGAATAGAAGTAAGTTTCGTGGGTAGATTGTGACAGGCGCTTGATGTCATAGCCGTTGCCATCGTGTAGTGCCTGTTGGATTTCGGTTCGCTGCAGGTGGTTGCCCAGCGAGTCTGTTTGTGGTTCGTAGCTGTCGAGAACGACCTGGCCCTCCTTATCTATAATAGAGACACGAAGCCCTTTCATGCTGTGCCGCTCCACATAGTCGCGAAACAGATGGTCGTTGGTCAGACTGTCCTCACCCAGCGTCTGCACCATCTCGTAGTTGTACATCTGCAGTCGCGAGTGCAGGATGTCAATCTTGTACTCTTTCTCGCGTTGATACTGATAAAAACTGAAACAGACGGCAAAGAGCAGAAAGACGCCGCCGATACTGAACAGCAGATTACGCTGAAAGGATTTACTCTGCAAAATAGTAGCCATAGCCCACTCGTGTTTTGATTTGTTTGCCGTAGCGGCCAATCTTCTTGCGCAGTCGGGTGATGCTCACGTCCACCGTGCGGTCGAGCACCAGCACGTCCTGTGGCCAGCAATATTTCAGAAGGTCTTCCCGTGAAAATACTTTGCCGGGATGCTGGAGGAAGAACGACAACAGTTCGAACTCCAATTTCGAGCATACCAGTTCCTCACCATCGATGGCGGCGGTCTTCGCATTCAGGTCGAGCGTGATGCCTTCATAGCAAATCTTGTTGTCAGAAGCGGAAGTAGATGTGTCTGCCTGTTGTGGCACTGTATGAGCCGTCCGTCGGAGTACAGCCTTGACTCTGGCCTTCACCTCCTTCATGCTAAGTGGTTTGACGATATAGTCGTCGGCTCCGATATTCAATCCCTTCACCAGATGGTCATCACTGTCAAGTGCCGTGATGAAGATAATGGGTATCTGCGCCGTTTCTGGACTTTCCTTCAGTCGTCTCGCCATCTGAAAACCAGACATCTCGCCCATCATCACATCCAGAAGAATCAGTGAAAACTCACACAGAGGAAGCTCAAGCGCCTCTTCTGCCGAATTGACTGTCATCACCTCAAAACCTTCGGTCTCCAGGTTATATTGCAGTATCTCGCAGATATCCTGCTCGTCGTCAACAACAAGAATTTTCATGGGGTACTCCTTATCGAATGAAGTTGGTCCAAACACGCTGTTCTTCGGCAGGGTGACCCTCTTCACGGGCATTGAGATGCTTAATCATCCAAGCCATGTTGCGGGCCAGAGTGCGCATGGTTTGCATGCCCTCCTCGTCTTGTACAGCCTGTCCTGGAGTCTGACCATAGACCATATTCCAGTACTGCGAAGTGACCAAAGGCATACTGTTCATGGTGAAATATTTGTTCAGGCGGTCGAAGGCTGCCGATGCACCTCCTCGGCGGCATACTACAACGCTGGCGCCTGGCAGATATTTCATGTCGGCAGAGAGTGAATAGAACACACGGTCGAGTAGGGCGCATAGCGAACCATTGGGGCCTCCGTAATAGACTGGTGAACCGACGATAAGCCCGTCGATACCATTTTTCACTTCGCTCCATATTTTGGAGTACAGGTCGTCTTTGAACGTACAGCGACCTAAGCGGCCACACATGCCACAGGCTATACAACCCTGTACTGCTTTTTTGCCAATGCTGATAATCTGGGTTTCGATACCTTCTTCGTTCAGTGTATTGGATACCTCGCTGAGTGCTTGAAAGGTGTTTCCATTCTCTCGGGGACTGCCATTGATTAATAATACTTTCATGAGTGTATAAGTGTCTTGATAAATGTAAATATTAAGTTTCTGACCGCAAATGTACAAATAATTGATTGAAAGATGATTGTTTTGTTAGTGAATGAATGTTATTGGCTGTAAATATGGAATAGGAGACTAAAAAATCGAGACTAAAATTTGTGGAAAACAAAAAATATACTTACCTTTGCATCCGCTTAAAGCAAAAAAGCCGACATGGCTCAGTTGGTAGAGCAACGCATTCGTAATGCGTAGGTCCCCGGTTCGAGTCCGGGTGTCGGCTCTCGGTTGCGGAATTAGCTCAGTTGGTAGAGCATTGGCTTCCCAAGCCGAGGGTCGCGGGTTCGAGTCCCGTATTCCGCTCACGTAATATTTTTTTATTCAATATTGTAATTACGCCTTTTGTCTGTGAGAGATGAAAGGCTTTTTGTTTGCTTCACTATTTCTTTCTGCGGGTAAACAAGTCGTTCAGTCCATTGAAGTCTTTCTTGATAATGAGTCCAATTCCCTGAGTGTTTAGTGACGAACGGGTAAAGTATCGGTCGTTCGTTTGGTTATACATCTTCAGCGAAAGATTTCCGTTTGGAGTAAGAATATAGCGAATGTCAAAGTCGCCAATGAATGAGGAGGTGGCCTGTGTGGCATTGTCGCGATAGCCAAACTGTCCGTTGATCAGAAGTCGATTGTTCAGCATACGTCCACTGATGAGTCCTTCATATTCAGCATTGTGCCACCCCTCATTGCCGGTAGAGATATTGGCGCCAAAGTTCCAGTCGTCATTCTTTACTACTTGTGATATGAGGGTGTTGATTTGCGAAGAGAGGGTGCCTGAAAGGAACGACTGCATGGCCAGTTGCGTCTGTCCATATTCCTGCGTTTCGGCATTGTTGGCCTCTTGGGTTCTTTGAGAATAGAAGCGGCCTATGCCAAGAAGGTAGAGCACTTGCTGGTTTATTTCCTGTTCGCTGGCTATGACAGAGCGTACCATTTGTTTTTCGTCGCTATTGACGGTAGGCAGGTCGAAATCGAAATCTATGCGTGGTGAGCCTGCCTGTCCGGTGATGTTCATCAGACAGTTTACACGCACGGTATTGCTGGCAAAAGAATTGCCGATGTTCAGATCGGACAACGACACGCCGTTGACGGTATATACGGCTTGCAGTTGCAGATTGGCCTCCATGGGGTTGCCGCCAAATATGAGTGTGCTGCCTTCCTGGAACACAAAGTTTTTCTTGATGATGTTCTGGATCGTGATGCCATAGGTGCCATGATCGACTGTATAGGTGCCAAACATCTGGAAAACGCCTTTGTTGTGGTAACTGGCTCGAAGCACGCCCGAACCGTAGAGGGTGATATAGTCGCCCGTAGTGGCATCCATGAGCAGTTTGACGGTGGCATTCGGGTTGGCATTGATCAGGAAGTTGATGTAGATGTCGGTAGGTATATCGCGTGGTTTCTCTTCACTCTTGGTCTGCGTGACAGGAATGTTAGCAAGTTGATGCTTGTTTCGCCAAGTAATGAAATCTTGCTGGCTCACCTCGTTGGAGAGGGAAGCGTTGTAGGTGAACACCGTAGAGCGGAGTGGGGTGGCATTGCAGTTAATGACTACCTCGCCAGGACGTCCGTGAAGGTCAACACGTCCGCTGGCTTCAACGGTTCCGCAAAACGTATCGTTGCCCAATTCCTTGAAATCGTAGGCCAAAAGACGAGAGGTCTCTATGTCGAGGTCGAAAGTGAGGTTTGACAGGTGCTCGTGGTGAATGCCTCCGCTGAGGTAGGCCACATCATTGTTTATATCATTGATGTTGGCCCTATTGAGCAGGATGTCGTTGTGGACAAGCCGAACGGTATCTTTCTTCAGCGTATAGGTGGTGCCAAGGGGAATGACGGTGGCCTGTCCATCGACAACCAGCGTTCCCAACAGATCCATTGCGCCCAAGGGACCCACCAGTCTCACTTCACCATAGGCCTGTCCGCCCACGTTGCTCAGGAAACTTCTGGTGTATTGTTGGAGGAAATCAATATGGGTGCCTTCGCCTTTAATCACCAGCTCGATATCACTTCTCACGGGTGATACATAACCGTTGATATGTGTTTTTGAGTCAGGACCGTCGTCAGCCAGAGCGTGAATATCTATCTGCTGCTGGTCGGCATTCCATTCGGCTTGGGCATGAAGGGTACCCATTCGTCCTCCTTCAAAGCGGAAACTGCTCACGTTGATATCGGCCATAGCTTTGGGCTGGTCGAACAGTTGGGAAACACAGGCACGACCGGTAACAAAACCTGCAAATTCAACAGGATGGAAATTGAGCAGGTCGAGCACATAGCTCACATCAAGGTCTTTCATATCGACTACCAATGTGTCTTTGGCGCTTTTCGAGGCTATGCCATCAATGAGCAGGTGTTGTTCTTGATGCTGAATCTCGAAATGGTCAACAAGAATCCTGTTGTCGGCATAGATAATGTCGCTGGGCATGATGTCCCATTGAGTGTCGCCCATGGAAAGGTGGGATGAATGGGTTCGGATATGTGCTTCTGGATAGCCTTCGTCGTTGGTGTAGAGCTGTGTGGTGGCATTCAGTTCGCCCTGTGTGGCCTTGATGCCAACGGTATGGTTGTTCCACGAAAAACTGGTGCTGATATTGTTGTTGCTGGCGGCAGCTTTCAGTGCAAGGTCCATCTTCAGGTCGTGGTCCATGTGTTTCACTACATTGACATTGCACAAAATGGAGTCGTTCTCGGTAGTGATGTGCAGTTTGGCCCCTTCGTAGAATGCTTCGTCGTAGAAAAAAGCGGGTACGCTTCCGTCAAGACAGAAAGTGTGGGTGGCATCGTTGATATTTCCCTGCAGACTGAGGGGTTCTTCAAGGAGGAGGGGAATATTCAGGATTCGTCTTATCCACTCGCTGCTCGTAATGTGCAGATTTACATCAAAATTGTTGTTCAGTCGTTCCTTTACTTTTGGAAGCCCGGGGATAGAGGGGAGTTGTGAAGCAAGGAAACTGACAAAGCTTTGGGGGAGGGTGTTCAAATTGAACTGACCGTTCAGGCTTCCTTCACCCAAATCGCCGCTCAGCTTCAGGTAATGTTGGCCATTGTTAAAGCCTGACTGTAGCATAACGCTGTCGATGCGGAAGAAACCCGTAGAATCGTTCATCACAAAATGATGCAGGTCGATATTGCCCTCCACATCGTTGATATTGGTGGCGCTGATATCGGCAGTCAGTTGCAGACTGAAAGTGGCATCGCCCCAATTGTCAGACAAGTTGAGTTGTTGAGGCGATAATTTATTCACCGTACCATTCAGTTGAAGGGCTGTGCGTTGGCCGTCATCCTTCCACAAACCTTCGAGGGTGAGCTGGGCGTTAGAATCGTCAATGGCTATAGTGCCGCTGGCTGAACGGCCGGCATAGTTGCCGTCCACGCGTATATTAGTATAGGTGTAGTCGTTGTATTCCAACTTACTGATCAAGCCATTGGCCTTCATGGCCGAGGTGGTGCCGCTGAGCTGGATATTAGTGGCCAAAGTTCCGAGGTGGTCGTTTGATAGCAGGCGTTTCAGGTCTATGCCCTTTGTGTTGAGCGAACCGGAGAATACCTTACCTCCGGCCATTTTCATATTCACGTCGAGGTTTCCAATATCGGCAAGAATGGCACTATGGGCACTGATGTCGCCAAACTCGTTTCCTTCGAAAGAACCTGAAAGTTGGACATTGCCTATATTTGCCAACTGTGAGGGTAGGGAAGAAATATCGCTTTTGAGTTTCTGTAATACGCTCTCGTCAAGTGAGAAACGGGCTATCTCGGCCTTCCATGTGGGATGACTCTCGTCGAGTCCGAACACCCAACCATGCGCATTGAGCACTAAACTGCGTCCAGTGCCGTTTATTTCGAGGTGAGGCACATTAATATATTTAGTGGTACCCTCAAAAGTGGTGGTCAGACTCAGCACGTCAGAATAATTGGCCAGGTTGGGTAAAAAGCACTTTAGATCGCTCAACCTTACATCGGCATTCAAGTTGCTGGCACGATAGCGAAGGGTTTCATTCAGCTTCTCGGAATTGTAGGCCGCTGTGAGCGAATCGATATACAGCATAGAGTGGGGCATCTGAAGGGTGAAATCCTTCAACATACCCTCTCGCTTTCCAGCCGTCAGAGAGAAAGAAACGCTGTTTACCTTCAGCCCGCTCTCTTCGTTGAACGTGAGTCGTTTCACCCTGACGTTTAGTGAGTCGTCAGACAGTTCGTTCAGTAGAATATGAGAACTGACATCGTTGAATGCAAGGTGGTTGAGGTCGAAACGGTCTGTTTTGGGCATGTATTCCAAATTGTAGCGCACATTGGAATGACGGACAATGAGCGAATTGATGCGCAGGTCGATAGCCGAATGACTGGTGGTGTCGTTCGATGAAAGGGCATCCAGCATAAACTGCATGTTGGAAGGCTGGAGTGAGTCGGTTTTGTAGATATTGATATGGGCGCCAAAAAGCTGAGCCGACGAGATGACGATTCGTCCTTCAACCAGTGGAAGCCACTGCAACTTGGTGGATAGTCGGCCTATGCGCAGCATCTTTTTCTGCTGCTGATCCAAGATGGTTACATTGTCTATAATAATACGATTAGGAAGACCTAACTGGATAGAACCTACCGATACACTCGTGCCTAATGCGTCACCGATGGCACGAGAGGCCTTTGAGCCCATCCACTGTTGAAAAGGAGGTAGGTAAATAAGGGTCATCAAAATGAAATATAAGGCGATAAAACCCCATATCACACCACTAAAAAAATGTTTAACTACCTTCAAACTGATATTTAGACTTGACAAATGCATTTGCATCTGTATATTTTGGATTGCAAAAGTACGATAATTTCTTGTGACCTCCGTATTTTTCAAACGGAATTTGTCGGTCTTCAATCAAAATTTAGTAATTTTGCACGCGTTGAATCCACTTTTAAACTTATTATATGGCAATTAAACAAGTTTTCAATTTGCGTAAAGGCCTTGATATTCGTCTGAAAGGTAAAGCTGAGGAGCAAAAAATCCAGCTGAAATCTAATGGGCGCTATGCTTTAGTACCCGATGATTTCGAAGGTGTTACTCCAAAAGTTCTTGTACATGAGGGCGATATTGTCAAGGCAGGCGATGCTTTGTTTGTTAACAAGCAGTATCCGCAGGTTCGCTTTGCCTCACCCGTAAGCGGTAAGGTAACATCCGTAGAGCGTGGCGAACGTCGTAAGGTGCTCTGTGTGAAGGTTGAAGCCGATGCCACACAGCAGTATGTAGAATTCGGCAAAAAGGATGTTTCGAAACTCGATGGCAACGCTGTTGTCGATGCTCTTCTCGAAGCAGGCTTGTTCGGCTACATCAATCAGTTGCCTTATGCCGTTTCTACCAATCCTGAAACGAAGCCTAAGGCAATTTTTGTGTCTGCTCTGCGCGATAAGCCATTGGCTTGCGACTTTGAGTATGAGGTAAAAGGTCAGGAACAGGACTTCCAGACTGGTTTGACGGCTCTGTCGAAGATTGCTAAGACCTACGTGGGCGTTGGCAAGAATTCTTCACTGAGCAATCTTCAGAATGTTGAAGTGAACGAGTTCAATGGCTCATGTCCTGCAGGCAACGTTGGCGTACAGGTGAACCATGTGTCGCCAGTAAACAAAGGCGAAGTGGTTTGGACCATTGGCGATCCAACCGTAGTACTGTTCATCGGTCGTCTTTTCAACACGGGTAGAGTGGATTTGCGCCGCACGGTTGCTCTTTGCGGTAGCGAGGTTCAGAAGCCTGTGCATGTAGATATGCTGGTGGGTGAAGAACTCTCTACACTGCTGTCAAACAGCTATGATGCTTCACACAGCGTACGTATAATTAATGGTAACGTGCTCACTGGACGTCAGACTACAAAGGATGGTTTCCTAGGTGCCCATTCATCAGAAATTACCGTAATTCCTGAAGGTTCGGATGCCGATGAGATGCTGGGCTGGATAATGCCTCGCTTTAAGCAGTTCTCAGTGAACCGCAGCTACTTCTCATGGCTCTGTGGAAAGAAAGAGTTTGAGGCTGATGCACGTATCAAGGGTGGTGCACGCCACATGATTATGAGTGGTGAGTATGACAAGGTGTTGCCAATGGATATCTATGGCGAATACCTCATCAAGGCTATCATCACTGGCGATATTGACCGTCAGGAGCAGCTTGGTATTTACGAGGTGGCACCTGAGGATTTCGCACTCGCTGAGTTCGTGGATAGCTCTAAGCTGGAGCTGCAGCGAATTGTAAGAGAGGGACTTAACATTTTACGCAAAGAAAACGCATAAACAATTATGAGCGCATTAAGAAATTATCTCAACAAGATAAAGCCGAACTTCGAGGAGGGTGGAAAGTTGCATGCCTTCCGTTCGTTGTTCGATGGCTTCGAGACCTTCCTCTACGTGCCTAATGACACGGCGAAGACGGGCGTTCACATTCACGACGCTATTGACTCGAAGCGTATCATGAGTATGGTAGTGCTCGCATTGATGCCTGCCATGCTGTTTGGTATGTACAATGTGGGTTATCAGAATGCACTGGCTGCTGGCACACTGGCCACAGCAACATTCATGGACCTCTTCGTGTTTGGTTTCCTGGCTGTACTGCCAAAAATTCTCGTTTCTTACATTGTAGGTCTGGGCATAGAATTTGCATGGGCTCAGTGGAAGGGCGAGGAAATTCAGGAGGGATTCCTCGTTAGTGGTATTCTTATTCCATTGATTGTTCCTGTAAACTGCCCCTTGTGGATTCTGGCTATTGCAGTAGCTTTTGCAGTGATCATTGGTAAGGAAATATTTGGCGGCACTGGTATGAATATCTTCAACCCAGCACTGCTTTGCCGCGCTTTCCTTTTCTTCGCTTATCCTACAAAGATGAGTGGCGATCAGGTTTGGGTAGCCAATGAAAGCATTCTTGGTTTCGGCAATACATTGCCCGACGGATTTACTGCAGCTACACCACTCGGTCAGATTGGTGCAGGAACAGAAGTAACGGCTTCTCTGAACGATATGATTCTTGGTTTTATTCCAGGTTCAATCGGTGAAACTTCAGTAGTGGCTATCGCACTGGGTGCCCTGCTGTTGTTGTGGACAGGTATTGCTTCTTGGAAGACCATGCTGAGTGTATTCGTAGGTGGTGGACTGATGGCCTGCTGCTTTGAGAGTCTTGGTATGACTCCTATCACATGGTATGAACATATTGTGCTGGGCGGATTCTGCTTTGGTGCTGTGTTCATGGCTACTGATCCTGTAACCTCTTGTCGTACAGAAACAGGTAAGTGGATTTATGGTTTCCTGATTGGTGTTATGGCAGTTGTGATTCGTGTGATGAACCCAGGTTATCCTGAAGGCATGATGCTGGCAATCCTGCTCATGAACATGTTTGCTCCCACTATCGACCACTTCGTAGTAGAGCGTAACATCTCGAAACGTATGAAGAGAGGTAGCAACTCTTAATTTAAATTGTAAATAGAGAATTGATAATTATGAGCAAGCTAAATACAAATTCAAATTCGTACATTATTATATATAGTGCGATTCTTGTAGTTGTCGTTGCATTCCTGTTGGCCTTCATCTTTAAGGCACTGAAGCCTATGCAGGATGCAAACGTGGCACTCGATATTAAGAAACAGATACTCTATTCACTCAATATTCGCAATTTGGATGGTGCTGAAGCCGAAGCCAAATATGCCGAAGTAGTGAAGGAAGAGAAAGAACTGAATGGACAGAAATTCTACGAGTGCGAAATTGACGGAAACGAAATCCTTGTGGCAAGTCTGAAAGGTATGGGCCTTTGGGGTGGTATCAGCGGCTATATGGCTGTTGATAATGAAGGAAAGGTGTATGGTGCCTACTTCAATCATGAAGGAGAAACAGCCGGTTTGGGTGCAGAAATCAAGGATTCTCAGGCTTGGCAGGAGAAATTCATTGGTAAGCGCATCTGGGACGACGATAATAATGTTGTTCTCTCGGTAGTTAAGAAAGTAGAGGATCCTGCTACACAGGTTGACTGCGTGACGGGTGCTACACTAACTTCAAACGGCGTTGATGCAATGCTGAAAGAAGGACTGAAGAACGTTGAAAACTATGTTGTCGGCAGACTGAATGAAGTTATTGCTTCTCAGAAAGAGACAGTTGATTCAGCAGCCGTAGCAGAGTGTGTAGATTCTACTATCGTAAAAGAGTAATCATAATTACTAATAATTAATTTTTAATTACTAATTGGATTATGAGTTTATTTAGTAAACAAAATAGAGAGGTTTTCCTGAAACCATTGAATGCTGATCATCCCATTTTGGGCCAGGTACTTGGCATCTGTTCGGCTTTGGCTGTAACCTCACAGTTGAAACCGGCCATCGTGATGGGTCTCGCTGTAACAGTGATCACCGCATTCTCAAACACGATTATCTCTATTCTGCGTAATACCATTCCTAACCGTATTCGTATTGTGGTGCAGTTGGTAGTGGTGGCAGCATTGGTAACCATCGTGTCGCAGATTCTGAAGGCTTATGTATATGATGTGAGTGTTGAACTCAGCGTTTACGTAGGTCTGATTATTACCAACTGTATCCTCATGGGACGTCTTGAGGCTTTCGCTATGATGAACAAACCTTGGCCTTCATTCCTTGATGGTGTGGGTAATGGTCTTGGCTATGCAATGATTCTGGTCATTGTAGGTGCTGTACGTGAATTGCTGGGCCGTGGCTCTCTGCTTGGTTTCCAGATTATTCCTGATGCCTGCTATGATATGGGTTACATCAACAATGGTATGATGACCATGCCTGCTATGGCCCTGATTCTTGTTGGTATTGTTATTTGGGTTCATCGTGCTTATTTTTATAAGGAGAAATAAAATATGGAACACGTAATTAGTCTATTCTTCAGGTCGATTTTTGTCGACAATATGATATTTGCCTTCTTCCTCGGTATGTGTTCATACTTGGCTGTATCGAAGACGGTGAAAACATCAATGGGATTGGGTTTGGCTGTAACCTTCGTGCTCACAGTAACAGTACCTGTGAACTACTTGTTGCAGACAAAGGTGTTAGGTCCTGACTGTCTCGTTGAAGGCGTAGATCTGAGCTATCTCTCGTTCATACTGTTCATTGGCGTCATTGCCGGTATGGTGCAGCTCGTAGAGATGACTGTAGAGAAATACTCACCCTCACTTTATGCAGCATTGGGTATCTTCCTGCCTCTGATTGCCGTGAACTGTGCTATCATGGGTGCATCACTCTTTATGCAGCAGCGCATACTCATGGACCCAGAAAATACACAGGCCATCACTTCAGTGTGGGATGCTTTGGTTTATGGATTCGGATCAGGTATCGGCTGGACACTCGCAATCGTTTCACTTGGAGCTATCCGTGAGAAAATGCAGTACGGCGATGTGCCTCGTCCACTTCAGGGCCTTGGAATTACATTTATTGTAGTAGGCCTTATGGCTATGGCTATGATGTGCTTCTCTGGACTGAACATATAATTATTTAATATTTTAGAATTGAAGAATTGAAATTATGGCTCAGTTTATAGCATATAGCATAGGAGTATTCCTCATCGTAATACTTCTCTTGGTTGTTATCCTGCTGGTAGCAAAGAAATATCTCTCACCCAGCGGTAATGTGAATATTGAGATTAATGGTCAGAATACCATTAACGTGCCTCAGGGTAACTCACTCATGTCAACACTCAACGAGAATGGCATTTTCCTTCCTTCTGCTTGTGGCGGTAAAGCAAGCTGCGGACAGTGTAAGGTACAGGTGCTTGAAGGTGGTGGCGAAATTCTTGACTCTGAGAAGCCACACTTCTCTCGTAAAGAAATTAAGGCTGGTTGGCGTTTGGGCTGTCAGTGCAAAGTGAAAGGTGACTTGAAGATACATGTCGATGAGTCTATCCTCGGCGTGAAAGAGTACGAGTGTACCGTTATCAGCAACAAAAACGTGGCTACCTTCATCAAGGAATTCAAAGTGCAGTTGCCTGCTGGTGCTCACATGGATTTCTTGCCTGGTTCATATGCTCAGATTAAGATTCCCGCATTCGACTGCATTGACTACGACAAGGACTTCGACAAGAGTCTGATTGGCGACGAGTATCTGCCTGCATGGGAAAAGTTCGGACTGTTCCCATTGAAGTGTAAGAATCCAGAGCCTACCATTCGTGCTTACTCTATGGCTAACTATCCTGCAGAGGGTGATGTGTTTATGCTTACCGTTCGTATTGCAACTCCTCCCTTTAAAGCAGACCGTAGTGGATTCATGGAGGTAAATCCTGGTATTGCTTCTTCTTATATCTTCTCGCTGAAACCCGGTGACAAGGTAATCATGAGCGGCCCTTATGGAGATTTCCATCCTCACTTCGACTCAAAGAAGGAGATGATTTGGGTTGGCGGTGGTGCTGGTATGGCTCCACTTCGCGCACAGATTATGCACATGACGAAGACACTTCATACTACTGATCGTGAGATGCACTATTTCTATGGTGCTCGTGCATTGAATGAGGTGTTCTATCTTGAAGACTTCCTGGGACTGGAGAAGGAGTATCCCAACTTCCATTTCCATCTTGCACTTGACCGTCCTGATCCTGCTGCAGATGCTGCAGGCGTGAAGTACACTCCTGGTTTTGTGCACAATGTGATGTACGCGACATACTTGAAGGATCATGATGCTCCTGAGGATATTGAGTACTATATGTGTGGTCCTGGTCCTATGTCGAAGGCTGTCGTTTCTATGCTTGACTCGCTTGGCGTAGAGCCAGAGAGCATCATGTACGATAACTTTGGTGGATAATTGATAATATTACGAAGGTAATTTAAACATCATAAAAAATCCTGTAAGTCAAATAACTTACAGGATTTTTTTATTTTGTTCGTTGATTGAATGCTCAGTAGTTAATGAGTATTCTTATTGTTCGCTTAGTTGTTTACTGATCCGCCTACAATGTCAAGCAATTCGCTTGTAATAGCTTGTTGACGACTCTTATTGTATTGGAGGTTCAACTGGCGAAGAAGTTCATCAGCATTGTCAGTAGCTGTCTGCATGGCAACCATACGTGCTGCGTGCTCAGAGGCAATGCTATCCAAAAGGGCAGTATAAATCATTAGATGGGCCAGTTTAGGCATCAGTACTGAAAGTACAGCATTCATACTTGGCTCTACTATGAAATTATCGTTCAATGGAACTGCTTTCTGCTCTTTCTGCTCATTCTTCTTTTTCTTTTGCTTCAGATATTCCTGAGCTTCGCGAGTTACAACATTACTGGTCAAATCACGTTCGTGGTCACGTTCTAATTCGCTTTCAATATCGATTGGAAGGAAAGTCTTCTGAGTGAGAATCTGAGAACCAGCGCTTTTGAAGTGATGATAAATCAGTTCCACTCGATCCAGCTCACCTTTTGCGAAGCGATTACCTAACTCCATAGCCAAATCTATGCAGTTCTGAACGTTAGGATGATCAACCATTGCGTTTCGCTCTCCCTTTACTATATAGCCTAATTTCTGAGCTTTTTCAGTTACCTTTCGGCCAATAGGATAGATTTCAACATTCTCAGCTCCCAGTGTATCGATAAAAGCTGCTGCTGTATGTTGCATCTTCTTGATAATGTTGGCATTAAAACCACCACAAAGAGAAGAGTTTGATGAGAAGACAACCAATGCCACACGCTTCACAGGACGCTCCTGATCGTATATCGTCTGAGCTTCGGCTTCAGCTGCAAGGAACGATTTCAATATGTGTTCCAGCATAGTCTCATAGGGCAACATGTTTTGAATTGCTACTTGAGCATGGTGCAACTTTGACGAGGCCACCATTTTCATGGCAGACGTTATCTTTCTTGTCGAGTTTACTGAGGCGATTCTGCCTTTAATTTCTTTCAGACTTGGCATATCATTTGAGTTTTAGAAGTAAGAGAGGTAAAAGACTATGCTTCTCTTTACTTGTAAGTGCCGGCGATGTCAGCCATCACCTTCTCAATCTTACCTGTTGTCTCGTCGTCAATCTTTCCACTTGTCAGCGTCTCAATAACCTCTGGGTTAGAAGAACGCAATTTGTCGAGAAACTGATTCTGACACTCACGAACCTTATCAATAGGAACCTCACGCATCAAGCCATGAACGCCACAATAGAGAATAGCAATTTGTTCACCTACGGGCATTGGACTATACTGAGGCTGAATCAGCAACTGATTGTTCTTACGACCACGGTCGAGTGTCATAGCTGTTACGGCATCCATATCGCTTGAGAACTTTGAGAAAGCTTCCAACTCACGATACTGAGCCTGGTCAATCTTCAGCGTACCAGCCACTTTCTTCATAGATTTAATCTGTGCCGAACCACCCACACGCGATACTGAGATACCTACGTTGATTGCCGGACGGAAGCCCTGATTGAAGAGGTCGCTCTCAAGGAATATCTGACCATCTGTAATAGAGATCACATTCGTTGGGATATAAGCCGATACGTCGCCAGCCTGTGTCTCGATGATAGGAAGAGCGGTAAGTGAACCACCACCACGCACATGTCCCTTCATGCACTCAGGAAGGTCGTTCATCTGTTCAGCCACCTCCTGTTGCTCGTTAATCTTGGCTGCACGCTCCAATAGTCGAGAGTGCAAATAGAACACATCGCCAGGGTAGGCCTCACGTCCAGAAGGACGACGCAGAATCAGCGATACTTCACGATAGGCAACTGCCTGTTTTGACAGGTCGTCATATACTACAAGGGCAGGAAGACCACGATCACGGAAATATTCTCCAATGGCAGCTCCGGCAAATGGCGCATAATACTGCATTGCTGCAGGATCTGCAGCTGTGGCAGCCACCACAATAGTGTAGGGCATAGCACCATGCTCCTTTAGTGTCTGAACAAGAGCGGCTACGGTAGAGGCTTTCTGACCAATGGCTACATAGATGCAGTAAACAGGCTTCCCTGCCTCGTAGAAACTCTTCTGATTGATGATGGTGTCAACGGCAATAGCTGTCTTACCTGTCTGACGGTCACCGATAATGAGCTCACGCTGTCCTCGACCAATAGGAATCATTGAATCGACTGCCTTCAAACCTGTTTGCAGCGGTTCTTTCACAGGCTGGCGATAGATAACGCCAGGAGCCTTGCGGTCGAGTGGCATCTCGAATGAAGCAGTAAGGTCGATTTCGCCTTTACCATCAATAGCCTGTCCCAATGGGTTGATAACACGACCGAGCATATTGTCGTTCACGCGGATGCTGGCAATACGGCGTGTGCGCTTTACTACCATACCTTCCTTAATGCCCGATGTGGTACCAAGAAGCACACAACCTACGTTGTCTTCCTCCAGGTTCATTACGATAGCCATCGTGCCGTTTTCAAACTCGAGCAACTCATTGGCTTCAGCATTGCGCAATCCGTAGATGCGTGCCACACCATCAGAAACCTGAAGTACAGTGCCCACTTCGTCAAACTGAGCTCCGTCTGAGATACCTTTCAGTTGTTCGAGCAGAACCTGACTGACTTCACTTGGTTTAATCTTATCTGACATAATTATTAATTTCGTTATTTCTTTAACGTATTAAGAATGGTGTTCAGTCTTGTCTTGACACTGGCATCCATTCTGTAGGTGTCGTATTCCATAATGAATCCGCCAATAATGTCCGGGTTTACTTCAGATTCAAATTCAACACGACCGTTAGTTCGGTTTTCCACCATGCTCTTCATGCGCTGCTCCGTTTCGGGAGATAACTGTACAGCGGTGGTCAACTTTCCGCGAATGACGTTCTTCTGTTTACGATACAAAGTAACGTAAGAATTGGCCATAAACTGAATCATGCTCTCGCGGCCTTCTTTCAGTACTAGACTGATGAAAGCCTTCGTGAGGGAAGATGCTTCTTCACCGCCACAAGCAGTGACAAGGAGCATCTGTTTTTTCTCAGCCTCGAGCATAGGATTGTCTATCGTTTGTCTGAGTTGAGGAACGTCAATATAGTTCTTGGCCAATAAGGTCATATCCCTATATACGAGCTCCTCTGACTTTGTGTCGATAGCACTCTTCAGAAGAGCCCTTGCATAGCGAACCGATATTACTCCTGTGTTCATATCTATAATGCCAATTATTATTTTATAGAAGAAACCTCATCCAGCATCTTGTCGATGAGACGCATTTGGTCCTTACTGTCCTTGAGGTTCTGTTTGAGAATCTTCTCAGCAATGTCAACGCTCAGTTCAGCTACCTGCTTCCGGATATCGGCAATAGCAGCATGCTTTTCCTGCTCAATCTCGGCCTTAGCCTCGCTGATCAGTCGAGCACCTTCCTCGCGTGCTTTCTGCTGTGCAGTCTCAACAATGCTCTCGCGAGTCTCTGCAGCCTCTTTCAGTATCTGAGCCTGTTGCTCGCGTGCTTGTTGAAGGATGGCCTCGCCTTCCTGCTTGATGTTCTCAAGCCGTTCGGAGGCTTCATGTGCCTTGCGAAGACTCTCGTCTATGTACTGCTTACGTTCCTCAACCATCTTTGTGATGGCAGGGAAACCAAACTTAGCAAGAACACCAAAGACCACCAAGAACGCCAGCAACATCCAGAATAGAAGTCCCAGATCAGGTGTGAGAATTGATGGTAATTGAGTGAAATCCATTTGCTAAATCTCTTTATTATTTAATAAGGAATGCGCAAGCTGCGATAGCGAAAAGGGCACAACCCTCTACGAAAGCAGAAGTAAGAATCATCTGAGAGAAAATCTTACCAGAAGCTTCCGGCTGGCGAGCAATAGCGTCAACGGCGCTACCACCAATCTTACCAATACCAAGACCTGCACCAATAACTGCAATACCAGCTCCCAAACCGCAACCCAGTTGTGCCAGGCCTTCAGCGGCTAATAACATAGATGTAATCATAATTCTTTTTTTTTTAGGTTATTAATATTATAAATGTATTTTCAATTTGTTAATTGACTTATCTCACATGAGTTTTATTCTTCATGATGTTCCTGATGAGCCAAACCAATGAACACGGCGCTCAACATGGTGAACACGTAGGCCTGGACAAAAGCTACAAGCAACTCAAGAGCATTCATGAACAACAGCATCAAAATGCTGAACAGGTTCAAGCCAATACCCATGCCTACACCCAATGTCCATCCTAAGAAGATCACACAGCTAAAACTTAAAATCATTGCATGGCCTGCCATCATGTTGGCAAAGAGACGAATCATCAATGCAAAAGGCTTGGTGAATACGCCAAAAAGTTCGATGACAGGCATCAGAGGAATAGCCTTCAGGAAAATGGGCACATTGGGCCAGAAGATATCTTTCCAATACTCTTTGTTACCAAACAGATTGATAGCCAAGAATGTACAGAAGGCCAAGAAGAATGTGATATTGATATTACCCGTTACATTAGAACCACCAGGGAAAATAGGAAGCAGCCCTAAGAGGTTTGTAACAAGGATAAAGAAGAACACCGTAAGCAGATAAGGAGCATAGGGCTTATAATGTTTCTCGCCGATGGATTCTTTGATGACATCATCGTTGATCATCATTACTAGCATCTCTATAGCACCTACAAAACCGCCAGGTGCATCGCTTGTCTTGTCGCGCTTCTTATACCAGCGAGCACAACTGAGGAATACAACCAATAGTACGGCTACCACTATCCAAATTTGAAAAACATTACGGGTAATGCTCAAATCCAGAGGACGCTCGATATTGCCGTCAGGCATCTGTTCGTAGATCTTGCCGTGGGCTTCAGAATTGAAAAAGAATCCCTCGGGTAGAGTATGCTCCGTACAGAAATGCCACTCACCAGTCTGTGAACTCCTAATGATGATGGGCAAGGGGAAACCGATATGTTTTCCTTCATAGGTAGCAATGTGCCACTCGTAGGAGTCTGAGAGGTGCTCAAGTACAATCTCCGAAATGTTCAGAGTCTCCTCTTCTTGCTCCTCACCAGCCGACATGGTCAGAGGTATCATTGCCATCATCAGCAAGAGACATATTGACTTTAATTCTTTCATCTAATACGTTGACTTTTTACTCGTTATAAACGATTGGATATTCTCACAAAGATGATACTATGGTGTATCATAAGCACCAGATAGTAAGTAAAAAATACCATCAGGAATGTCAGCATTGCTGAGCTACCGACAATCATATAATAGATAGCACAAATGATTAACGCCAGCAGAAAACGACATCCTGCGGTACCTGTATAGAATGATGACATGAAGTCTTGATGGCGAGAAGCCACCCAATACCATAACCATCCATCAATAGAATAATATGACATCGTGAAAAAACAGCCGATAGTGGATGGTGTCTGTACAGACTCTCCACCCCAAATCTTAAAGGCAAACCATATCAGCATCGAAAGGATAATCACTTGCGAAACATAAAAGCCTGCCTTGCTTTTTAATTCACTTTGATTCATGTTAATCTTTTAATTCTACACAGAGACTTACTACATTTTTCTGTACCTCAACAAAACCGCCACAGATATCAAGAAGTTTTTTCTCGCCTCCAGGTAAAGTATAAACTACCTTGCCTTTCTCAAGCGATGATATAATAGGTGCGTGGTTGATGAGAATCTCAAACTGACCGAGACTACCTGGTACAAGTACACTCTCAATCTCGCCTTCGAACTCAATCTTTTCTGGAGAAACAATCTTCAGTTTTAACATAATTGTCAATTATCAATTCTTAATTGTCAATTAACCCTTAGCAGCCTCCAGCAGTTTCTTAGCCTTGGCTTTTGCATCTTCAATCGTTCCTACATTGAGGAATGCCTGTTCAGGAAGATCGTCAACTTCACCATCAAGAATGGCATTGAAACCTTTGATCGTATCTTCGATGGGAACCATTACGCCAGGCAGACCTGTGAACTGTTCGGCCACAGAGAATGGTTGTGAAAGGAATCGCTGTACACGGCGTGCGCGGTTCACTGTCAGCTTGTCTTCATCTGAGAGTTCGTCCATACCCAAAATGGCAATAATGTCCTGTAACTCCTTGTAGCGCTGCAGAATCTCTTTCACGCGCTGAGCACACTCATAGTGGTCTTTACCTACAATTAGAGGGTCGAGAATTCGTGATGTTGAACCCAGAGGGTCAACGGCAGGGTAGATACCCAACTCGGCAATCTTACGATCCAATACCGTTGTTGCGTCCAAGTGCGTGAAGGTTGTGGCAGGAGCAGGGTCAGTCAAGTCATCAGCAGGTACATATACGGCTTGTACAGAAGTAATTGAACCTTTCTTTGTAGAGGTGATTCGTTCCTGCATAGCACCCATCTCCGATGCCAAAGTAGGCTGATAACCTACAGCTGAAGGCATACGGCCGAGTAGTGCAGATACTTCAGAACCAGCCTGTGTGAAACGGAAGATGTTGTCGATAAAGAACAAAATATCGGCAGCTCCTCCATCCTTGCCGCCTGCATCGCGGAATCCTTCAGCAACAGTCAGACCCGAAAGAGCTACTGATGCACGTGCACCGGGTGGTTCATTCATCTGTCCATATACCAATGTGGCCTGACTCTTCTTCAGCTCTTCGGGGTCAACAAGTGAAAGGTCCCATTTGCCTTCATCCATAGCCTTACGGAATTTTTCGCCATAGCGAATAACACCGCTCTCAATCATTTCTCGAATCAAGTCGTTGCCTTCACGAGTGCGTTCGCCAACACCTGCAAATACAGAGAAACCATTGTGCCCTTTGGCAATGTTGTTGATCAACTCCATGATGAGCACCGTCTTTCCTACACCTGCTCCACCGAACAGACCGATCTTACCACCTTTCATATAGGGTTCAAGAAGGTCAATCACTTTGATACCTGTGGAAAGAATTTCTTTCTTGGTAGAGAGTTCTTCAAATTGAGGAGCTTCACGGTGAATAGGGTAGGCACCTTCCATATTAAGTTGTTTCATACCGTCAATAGGCTGTCCTATTACATTTAGCATGCGTCCCTTAATCTGATCTCCAGCAGGCATCACAATAGGCGAGCCAAGAGGTTCGGCCTCAAGACCGCGCTGAAGTCCGTCGGTGTTGTCCATAGCAACGCAACGAACGGTATCCTCTCCGATGTGTTGCTGCACTTCGACAATAAGTTCTTTACCTTGTCCGCGGTCTATGCGGAGTGCTTCGTGAATTTTCGGCAACACTTTCTCAGCATCCATTCCTTTGGTATCGAAATAAACATCGATAACAGGACCAATGATCTGAGAAATCTGTCCTTTGATTTGTGACATAATGTATTGAATATTTTATAGTTTATGTTTCTTAGTCAACAAGTTTCCTGCAAAGGTATAATAAAAAAATCATCCAACGAAAAGATTTTCTGAAAAATGAGCGATTTTTATTGAATTTTTCTGCTGATAGCCTCTGCTACGGTATTGGCTGTAGTCCAGGCTGCTTGGAAATTGAAACCTCCTGTTACCCCATCAATGTCTAGAATCTCTCCTGTGAAATAAAGCCCTGGTATGCTCTTGCTTTCAAGGGTAGATGCGTCAATGGCCGAAAGTGAAATGCCACCACAAGTAACAAACTCATCCTTGAATGGGGCACGGCCCGCTATTTGGTAGGTGTCGTTGATGAGATTGTTCGTTAGTCGGTTTAATTCTTTTTTTGACAATTCTCCCCATCGGCAGTTACAGCGCTCGTTGCCTAAGCTTTTTTGCACCAGATAGCTCCATAGCCTTTGGGTAATATCGAATGGCTTTATGGTCATCACCATTTTTTGAGTGTTGCGTATAGTGATGTCGAGTAGTTCGTTATGCATCTCGGCTTCTGTATGACTTGTCCAATTAATGCTTAATGACATTTGATAGTTGTGCTCTGCAAGCAGGCGAGCTGCATAGTTGGATAAACGCAAAATACATGGACCACTCATTCCCCAGTGTGTGACAAGCAAAGGACCTTCGCTGCGCATTTTTGTGCCAGGTAGCATTGCTGTTGCATGCTCAGCTACTGTACCCATTAGTTCATGGAGTTGTAGGTCATTAATAGTGAAAGTAAAAAGTGATGGAATTGGTGTAACTATCTCGTGCTGAAGCCATTTGATACTTTCTTCGCGAGGATTACCTCCAATTGCAATTACTATACAGTCGAAGTCCTTCAGTGTGTCTAAGGATGTTATTTTCTGTTTTGTTTTTATCTCTATTCCCAATCGTTGGGCTTCGTGTAGGAACATATTAATAATGGTGTGCGAGTCCTGAGTTTGTGGAAAAACACACTCATCCTCCTGGGTGGTTAATTTCACTCCATGCTGTTCAAACCACTCGTAGGCATCCTTCTGTGAGAATCCTTTCATCAGTCGTTTCATGAGTCTGTGGCCACGAGGGTAAACTTGCTGCAAGTCGGTAACAAGTGCAAATGAATTGGTACAGTTGCATCTTCCACCACCAGATATTTCAACTTTCCTCAGCACACGTTCACCACTTTCCAATATAGTTACCCGAACATGGCTGCCCATGATTTCTTTTAATCGGATAGCGGTAAAAAAGCCTGCGGCTCCACCGCCTACAATTGCTACCTGTAAACAAAACGGCTGTTCAGTTTTCATATTTGTTTGCTTGATTGCGCTATTTGTGATAATATTCCTTGATTGTGCAAAGATACAAAAAAATGACATTATTTCTCTTTTTTTATTGCTTTGAGTTAAACTTTTCCTGCGTTTTGGCGTCATAATGAGCAGAAACCAAACAAAGATATAACATTTAAAATAGGTATGAAGCGTTTTTTACTTCTTACGGTTGCTTTGGTAACCATCTTCTCGGCGCAAGCCCAGCGCACTATTACGGGTAAAGTGATTGATAGCGAACAGAAAGAGTCTGTGATTCAGGGTACCGTTGCTTTGTTGAAGGCTGACAGTTCATTGGTGGCCAATGCATTAACCAATATGGAAGGACTGTTTTCTTTAACAGCCCCCAGTAATGGTCGTTTCATACTTAAAATCACTTATATTGGATATAAAGACCTGTACCACGCAGTGAACGTAGAAGGTAAGCCTGTGAATGTAGGCACACTTACTATTGCTCCTGATACGAAAATGCTGAAGGAGGTTGAAGTGGTAAAAAATGTGGCTAAGGTATATTCAAAGGAAGACACCTTAATATATAATGCTACAGCTTACAAGACACCTGAAGGTTCTGTTGTTGAAGAACTGGTGAAAAAACTGCCTGGCGCTGAGGTGGGTGACGATGGCTCTATTAAGATAAATGGTAAGACTGTTCAGAAGATTCTTGTAGATGGTAAGGAATTCATGACTGGCGATACGAAGACGGCTATCAAAAACTTGCCTACTTCTATCGTTGACCGTATCAAGACCTATGATGAAAAGAGTGACCTTAGCCGTGTGACTGGTATTGACGATGGAAACGACCAGACCGTGCTTGACTTCGGACTGAAGCGTGGCATGAATCGCGGCATGTTTGCAAATATTGATGCAGGCATCGGTACCAACGAGCGTTATAGCTCACGTGCAATGGCTGCTATGATGAAAGACAATTGGCGTGTCATGGGCTTTGCCAGTGCCAACAATGTCAATGATATGGGCTTTGGTGGCGGAGGCGGCGGTGGCCGTTTTGGCGGCGGTGGCCGTAATGGCTTGCAGGCCTCGAAGATGGGTGCATTGAACTTCAACTATGAAGAGAAGAACAAACTGAAATGGGATGGTTCTGTGCGCTGGAATCATGGCGATGGTGATGCGTGGAGCCGTCGTTCTACGGAAAATTTCGTGTCGCGTACTGGTTCATTCTCCGAGTCAGTGAACCAGAACTACTCGCGTTCCAATTCGTGGAATGCTCAGATGCGAGTAGAGTGGATGCCCGACACGCTTTGGAACATTAGTTTTCGTCCATCATGGAGTTTCAATACCAACGATGGTACTTCAAGTAGTGCATCGGGTACGTTCAGCGACGATCCTTACAATTATGTGTCATCTACCGACAATATCGCTTATATGGCCAGTCAGCTGTTGGGTGTTGATTCTGCTTTGGTGGTCAACCAGCGACAGAACGGAAGTCTTTCATATAGTGACTCCAAGCGTTTGGGCGGAACACTCCAACTGAACCGTAAGCTTGGTGGTGGCGGTCGAAATATAACCCTTCGGATGGGTGGAAACTATAATGAGGGCGCATCAGAATCTTTCTCGCGCAGTTTAGTAGATCTTTATCAGTTGGCAACAGGTGATTCAACATATCAGCGCAACCGATATAATGTAACTCCGACCAAGAATTATGACTATAATGCACGTATCACTTACAGCGAGCCTATTCTCCCTGCCACTTTCTTGCAGTTTAGCTATAATTTTCAGTATCGCTTCACAGAAAGCGATCGTTCTACCTACGATTTCTGGAGCATGAACAATCCTGCACAACGTTATGATATGTCAGGATTATATCCCGATTACAGAGAGTGGGATGGTATTTTTGGCGCGTTAGACGGTCATAATTATACTGAATTCATTGACGACTCTTTAAGTAGATTCTCTCAATACAAGAATTATATCCATACTGGTGAGGTGATGCTGCGTGTCATCCGTAAGGCCTATAACTTCAATGTCGGTGTACAGATTATTCCTCAGCACACTCAGTTCTCATACCGTTATATGGGCAATGATATAAAGACTGATCGCGATGTAGTGAACTGGAGTCCAACAGCCAATTTCCGTTGGAAAATTTCTGACCGCGGACAGATGCGTTTCGAGTATCGTGGTTCAACCAGTCAGCCTTCAATGACAGATCTTTTACCGATTACCGATAATAGCGACCCTTTGAATATCACATCGGGTAATCCTGGTTTGAAACCTTCGTTCACCCAGCGTTTCAACTGGCGATTCAATAATTATTATGAGCGTCATCAGCGTTTTGTCTTTGCCAATCTGAATTTCTCGACCACTTCTAATTCTGTGGCCAATATGGTGAAATACGATCCAGTGACAGGTGGACGTGAGTCTCATCCAGAAAATATCAATGGTAATTGGAATGTAGGTGGAAACTTTACTTTCAATACAGCTATTGACACAACAGGCTATTTCAATGTAAACACTTCTACCGATGTGAACTATAGCAATAATGTTGGCTATATCGACTTACTTCGTGATGGTAATATCAGTAAGATGACCACCAAGCAGACTACTATTGGTGAGCGTCTTGGTGGAAGCTACCGCAACGACTGGATGGAGTTCGAGATCAATGGTGGTGTGCGTTATAATTATGTGTATAACGCCTTGCAGCCCAATTCCAATCTCTCTACTTGGGCTTTCAACTATGGTTTCAATACCACCTTACAGGCACCCTGGGGCATGCAGTTCACTACTTCGCTCAATATGTCGAGCCGACGTGGTTATAGTGACGCTTCTGCCAATACCAATGAACTTATCTGGAATGCACAGATCTCTCAAAGTTTCCTAAAAGGAAAGCCACTGTCTGTCCGATTAGAGTTCTATGACATTCTGGGTAATCAGTCTAATTTCTCACGCTCTATCAGTGCGATGAGCCGTACCGACAACTGGTACAATTCTATCAACAGCTATGTCATGCTTCGTGCCACCTATCGCCTGAATCTTTTTGGAACAAAGGAGATGCGTCAAGCTATGCGTCGTGGTCCGGAGGGTGGTCCAGAAGGAGAGCGTGGCGTACGTGGAAATCGTAACGGAGGTTTCCGTGGCGGACGCGGAGGCTTTGGTGGAGGCGGTTTCGGAGGCGGTCGTTTCTAAACCGATAACATCGTTTCTAATTTGGGTGCGTAGCTTCTATATCGCGAGCAGGGCATCGATAGATTCCTGTTCGCCAACCACCCAGATGATATCTCCCTCTTGGAATCGGCGATTGGGATGGAAGGGAGAAAGGTTCTCCTTTCCTTCTTCCAGCCCTACGACCATGATGCTGAAGCGGCGTCGGATATCGCTCTCCTGAAGTGTCTTTCCGATAAAAGGACTGTCACTGCCGATGATAAGTTGGTGGAGTTTCATTTCTCGCTTTTCCAGTTCCAAATCCTCGCCAAGCACTTCCGATTCGATGGCTGAACTGAGTTTAGCCAGTTGCTCGTCACTACCAATCACCTGCAATCGGTCGAATGGGAAGATGACATAGTCTCCATCTGGAATATTCAGTCTAAATCCTCCACGTAGAATACTACTTACATGAACCCCGTATTTCTTGCCCAGATTGAGCTGGCGTAGTGTTTGTCCCATCCAGCGTGAGTTTCCGGGAATCTCAATGTCTGTGATATGAATATCACGATCCAAAAGGCGTCCTTCGTATAGTGGGCGTTTCTTTCCATGCACCTGAGCCTCGATATCGCGCGAGCGCAGGTTGTTGATGAACAGCCGCTCCAATAGAATACTATTCCGCTTGATTCGACGTGAGAATACCATCAGCATCACAGCCACAAAGCCTACCGAAGCCATAATGGCCGGGGCAAAATTGAACAAGTGGTTGCATACGTAGAACACATATGCCATTGCTATGACAAAGCGCACCAGTACGGTAAAGAGTAGGGGCAATCGGTTCTTGTTGCTCTCCTTCCACAGAGTCTTCCATTCTTCGCTTCGGTTTTTCTTTACCACCATTGCACGTAGGAACGGCGAAATCACCAAAACTGTAGCTACACCTGTAATTGCATTCGCATACCACGAAGTTGGCAAAAGTTGTTGCATCAGGGGCTGGAAGAACATAAAAATCAGTGTAGTAGCTGCCGATGAGAGAATACTATATACAAAAATGTTGATGCCCATCTGTGTCAGCAGACTCTTCCATTTGTTCTGTTCCTTGGTGTTGGGATGGAACATCGACAGATGATTCAGCGTCTTGATGACCCCTTGGGGAAGCTTTCGCTCTAAAGAATTGTAGGCAGGTGTGGCAAAACGAATCATGTACGGGGTGAGAAAAGTGGTGATTACGGAAACTGCCACTACCACAGGATACAGGAAATCACTAATTACACCCAACGAAAGGCCCAGCGATGCAATGATGAACGAGAACTCACCTATCTGTGCCATTGAAAAACCACAACGCATGGCACTCTTTAAACTCTCGCCTCCCAGCATAAAAGATATTGAGCCCAGTGTGCTTTGTCCTATAAGGATGGTCATCACCAGCACGAATATGGGCAGGGCATAGTTGATAAGAATGATGGGATCGACCAGCATACCTACTGATACGAAGAAGATGGCACCAAACAGATTCTTTACCGGTTCCACCAGTTTCTCAATGCGTTCTGCCTCAACGGTTTCAGCCAATATACTACCCATGATGAATGCACCGAAGGCCGATGAGAATCCTACCTTTGTAGAGAATACCGCCATGGCGCAACACAGTCCCAGCGATACGATGAGCAGCACTTCAGAATTGATTAGTTTTCTAACTTTGCGCAGGAAAAGTGGAACGGCAAAGATGCCTACCACCAGCCAAAGCACCAGGAAGAATCCAATCTTGGCTATAGAGCCCAGCATTTGTCCGCCGTCAGGATTCTTACCGCTGGCTATAGCACTTAGCATCACCATCATCACGATGGCGAGGATATCTTCCAAAATGAGTACCGACATCACCAGTCCTGTGAACTGCTGCTGTCGGAGCCCTAAATCGTCAAATGCCTTATAGATAATGGTTGTCGAACTCATGGCGAGCATACCACCCAAGAAGATGCAGTCCATTTTTGACCATCCGAACGCATGTCCGACGAACACCCCGAGCAGCGACATCGAGAAGATGATGCTCATGGTCGATATGATGGGGGATGCTCCCATTTTCAGGATTTTCTTGAACGAAAAATCGAGTCCGAGTGAAAACAGGAGGAACATCACGCCGATATCTGCCCAAAGGTGAATGTTAGACATATCTACCACCGATGCTGTGTAGGGCATGTGGGGTGACACCAGAAAGCCTGCCATGATATAGCCCAGTACCAACGGCTGTTTCAGTCGTTTGAAGATAATAGTCACTATGCTGGCAACTATAAGTATGAGTGCCAGGTCTTGTATGAGGGCAGGTAGTTCAGCCATTATTGTAAATCAGTATAAGTAATCAATAGGGTGCGTCAGTCGTTATAGCCGGCGGTCAGTTCGCATATCTTCACTATGACGTTCATGGCTTTCTCCATCGACTGTATGGGAACAAACTCGTAGGGGCCATGGAAGTTCAGTCCGCCGGCAAAGATGTTGGGGCAGGGGAGTCCCTTGAATGACAGCTGGGCACCATCTGTACCACCGCGAATGGGTTTCACCTTTGGCGATACCCCCACCTCCTGCATGGCATGCAGTACCAGGTCGATGACATGCATCTGTGGGTCTATTTTCTCCTTCATGTTGTAGTACTGGTCGCTCACATCTGCTATCACAGTTCCATCGCCGTATTTCTCGTTCATTGCTTCAGCACACTGTTTGATGAACCGCTTGCGTTGTTCGAATTTCTCACGGTCGTGATCACGGATGATGTAGCTCAGTTTTCCCAGTTCGGTATTTGTCTGCATTCCTATCAGGTGGTAAAAGCCCTGATAGCCTTCGGTAGTCTCGGGCGTTTCGTCGGCAGGCAGCATAGCGGCAAATTCCACTGCCAGTCGGTTTGCGTTCACCATCTTGTTTTTTGCATATCCCGGATGAACACTCACTCCCTTGATGGTTATCTTGGCCGATGCAGCATTGAAATTCTCAAATTCCAATTCTCCGATATCGCCACCATCCATTGTGTATGCCCACTGGCAACCGAATTTCTCTACATTGAAATGGTGGGCTCCCATTCCAATCTCTTCGTCAGGATTGAAGCCAATGCGTATTTTTCCGTGTTTTATTTCCTTGTGCTCTTTCAGGAAAACCATTGCCTGGACTATTTCTGCTATTCCTGCTTTGTCGTCGGCGCCCAACAGGGTGGTACCGTCTGTCACTATCAGGTCTTCGCCTTTGTGCAGCAACAGTTCGGGAAATTTCTTTGTGGTCATGGTTATTCCTTCAGAAAGCTGAATGTCGGCCCCATCGTAATTCTCAACTATGCGTGGCTTAATGTTGGCACCCGAGCAGTCGGGACTTGTGTCGTAGTGAGAGATGAAACCGATAGTAGGCACATTCTCCTTGATGTTGGCAGGTAGTGTGGCATAGATATATCCTTTGTCGTCCATCTCCACATCTTCCAGTCCTTCTTTCTCCAGTTCCTCTTTCAAGTATTTTGCAAACACCAATTGTTTGGCAGTACTGGGCACGGTCTCGCTTTCCTCGGCCGATTGCGTATCGAACTTTGTATAGTTCAGAAATCTTTCTACAATATTCATGTTTTGTATCTTTCAGTTAGTGATTGTCTGTGCAAAAGTACAAATAAAATAGAAAAGAGCAAAATTAATTTTCCCTTTTCCCTTTTAGATACACCTGTCTGGTGGCAATGAAGAATAGTGCTGCCCCCAGTGCCTGCATGGCTGCCACCCACCAGAATACGGCTGCATATCCAATATATTCTACTATCATTCCTCCCACGAATATGCCGAGTCCCATTCCCAGATCCCAACACGTAAGTATGGTCGAGTTTGCTGTTCCTCTCTCGTTGTTCTTGGCCATTGCTATGATCATGTTCTGGAAAGCGGGCCACATGTGTCCGTTGCCCAGTCCTATGAGCATGGCCGATCCGTAGTATCCGATCATATTCGGACAGGCCACAAAGAGTGTATATCCCAGTGTGGAAATCAGCACGCCTTCGGCAGCATTGTATGTCAGTCGTCCCTGTCTCAGCTTTCGTCCGCCTATCACTCTTGACAACATTAGTCCTATGGCCAGTAGCATGAAGTAGGTGCCTGTTCCGCTGGTGATACCCATTGTTTCCTTTCCGTAGATGGCCAGATAGTTGCTCAGTACCCCATAGCACACGCCGAAGAATGCTATGTTCAGTCCTATCATCCATCCTTTCAGCAGGAAGAATCGGTCCATCGATAGTGCTTTTTTGCCGGGCATGGGTTGTCGGTTGGTGGTTTGAAGGGTGGTATTGACGGCAAAGCCAAGTCCTGCCACAACAAAGGCCAGCCAGAACAATATATCGAAGTTGTGTGTATATCGGTAGATGAAAATGCCGATGGTAGGTGCAATGGCCGTTGCCAGGTTGTTGCTCAGTCCGTAGTAGCCTATGCCCTCTGTTCGCCTGCTAGATGGCAGCACGTCTATGGCCATTGTACTGTTAGCCACGCTCGATGCCCCAAAGGGTGCTCCGTGAAGTGTTCTTACTATGGCAAAGAGCAATAGCGAACTGGCCAATAAATAGCCTCCGAAACAAATGAAATAAATAAACAGACTGATGAGCAATACCGTTTTTCGCGGAAAACTATCTACTACATATCCACTGAACGGACGTACCAAAAGGGCTGTAATAGAATAACCTGAAAGAACCAGACCAATCATATCTTTCGTGGCACCGTAGCCTTCGCTCAAATAGAGTGGCAATAGTGGCGCAAGTACATAGAAGGCAAAGTGCATGGAAAAATTGGCTGTCATCACCTTCCAGTAGTTACTGTTCCATAGCTTGTCTTTCTGTTGTGTCATGTTTAAACCCTTTCTGTACCCGTTTTTAATGAAAATTGGAATAATAAGAATAGGCCTTCACCTCACAGTTCTTATTATTCCAATTCTGCTTTTTGTAGGAACGATCGGGCTCGAACCGATGACCTCTTCAATGTGACTGAAGCGCTCTGAACCAACTGAGCTACGCTCCTGTTTTTGTTTGCGAATGCAAAAGTAATCAAAATATCTGAATGCGCCAAAATTTTCCTTTGATTTGTTCATAAAAAAGTGATAGCTCAATTCTTTGGTGAACCGCCACCTTTTATATATTAAGGGACTTTTATTTTCTTATCACCAGCTCAAACCAGTTACGTAAACATTGTTGTCATCGAAAATAACTATGAATCGACGCTTGGTAGGCTGATTTATAAAAATAGTGATGTTTTTTGATAAAAAGTAAGTTTAATATTTGGTAGAATCAGAATAAATGTCTACCTTTGCACCCGCAAAACCAAAAAGATGCACCCGTAGCTCAGTTGGTAGAGCACCTGACTCTTAATCAGGGTGTCCAGGGTTCGAACCCCTGCGGGTGTACAATAATTAGAATCGACGAACTTGAAAGGTTCGTCGATTTTGTGTTAAATAGCGGTTATGATACTGCTAACTAACTAATTCTTCGATAGTTCTGTCACGTTAGAAACAATGTTGAACCACGCAGCCTGGCTGGGTATTAATAGAGCTATCAGGAATTACAAGTAACTAACTAATGATGGTTGTTCTACCAAATGTTCTACCGCCTATCATAAATGTTCTACCTTTGGATAGCTTCCAGCAGTTGTGTCTTGGAGACGTTCAGGTTCGGGTCAACATCAATACTGTAGGTGAGGATGTCGCCCAGAGAACCGACGTGAACGCCCGTAACGATGATGTTACCATCGGACTCGGCCACCTGAATATGTCGGCTCGCGCCATATTCGGGTTTGGTCTGGGTGAGCTGCAGGAATAGCGGGGAGTCGCTATATTGCTCTGCATCAACTGAGTTTATGAGTTCACGGAGTGTCATTTCCATTTTTATAGGTGCCAGGGGGTACATATATTTTAAGACTTCCATCGCCAGGTTTTTCTTACGATAGAAACCATTGCATGTTTGAGGGTAAGCAAATGAAAATTCTTACCCATCACTATCAGTATTACAGCAGAAAGGATTAGTACAATTCCAACAGTAAGTCTAAAGGTGAGTGATTCGTCAAATACCGTCACACCGATGGCTACTGCTGTTAATGGTTCCAATGCTCCCATGATAGCCGTAGGTGTAGCTCCAACCTCATGAACAGCAATAGTCATTAATACTAGTGAAAGAACCGTTGGCACCAATCCCAGCCAACAGGCAAAGAACCATGCACGTGGCGATGGCGGAAGCATCAGGTGCAAGTTGGGCGAGGTGAACGAATAGGTCAGCAGACACAGCATACAAATCAGCAATACATAGAATGTGAGTTTCAAAGATGACATGCGGAGCTTCGATTGGTTAACTATCACGATATAGACGGCATAGGTCAGTGACGAAATCATCACCAGTAGTACTCCCATCGTGCTAAGTGAGACACCTGCATCTCCTTTGTATAACAGACCAATACCAACTAAGGCAAGGATGATGGAAGTAACGGTAGAAAGTGTAACTTTCTCCCGAAAAAACGAGGCCATGATGACAGCCACCATCACAGGGTAAACGAACAGAAGGGTTGACGCGATGCCGGCATCCATGAAGTGGAAACTCTGATAATACGTGATGCTGGAGGCGGCAAAAAGAGCTCCGAGAGATCCAAGAACCTTCAGTTCGCTCTTTGTGACACTGAATGATTTACGCTGAACCATCATCATGGTGGCCAGCATCAGTACTGCCATAAAGAAGCGATAAAAAAGAACGGAAGCCGTGTTTACGCCTTCCTCGTAAAGTGGTAATGCTCCGAACGGGTTTGTACCATAACAGACAGCCGCTAATATGCCGCAGATGATTCCTTTATGTTTCATTCTCCGATGATTGTTACTACTATCTCTCTGGAACCGCCGTAGTTGCGGTACTCGCAGAAGTAGATGCCCTGCCAGGTACCGAGATTCAAGTGTCCTTCGGTGATGGGGATTGTGATGCTAACACCGCTTAACGTGGATTTTGCATGTGCGGGCATATCGTCGGCACCCTCCAAGGTATGCTCGTATTCTGGGCGGTTCTCTGGCACCAGGCGATTGAAGATTGTTTCCATGTCCACACGTACATCAGGGTCTGCATTCTCATTAATGCTCAGACCGCAACTAGTATGTTTCGTGAAGATATTCACGATACCCGTCTTTGGAAGTTTAGGTAACTGACTCAGAATCTCACTTGTAACCAAGTGGAAACCGCGCCGCTTAGGATTCAGCATAATCTCAATTTGTTGTACCATTCGTCTTCAGATCATATTATTTTGCTGCAAATGTACGAAAATTCGGGCAGAATTATGTATTTTTGCCCTAACAAAAGCGCGTTTCAGAAAGAATATGGCTTGGAAACAGAACATTGTGGTGTTCAGGATTATTGCAGACGGGAGAGAAAGAGTTCTGGACCTGAGGAACTGACATTCTTTCTGATTAATGTTTAAGGGAGTTCAAAGAAATGTCAGTCATGTTTAATTGAGTTTAAGGAATTGTCAGCATCGTTTAATCGAGTTTAAAATCCTTGCCATCTTGACAAGGTCACTCGTGTTTTTTCGAATGGGCATATACTTTGCTTATTTGTAGGTGAAAGCCAGAGCGAAAGCCGAGGCGATCAAGAACAAATAAGTTAAACTAAAAATATAATTAGGAGGTATTAATTATGTTACCAGTAATGTTTCAGAACAGTTGGATGCCAACAGTATTTGAGGATTTCTTTAACAATGATTGGATGCCTCGTGCCAATAGTACAGCACCCGCAGTCAATGTCAAGGAGAGTGATAAGGCCTACACGATGGAACTTGCAGCTCCAGGCATTAAGAAAGAATATTGCCGCATAGGCATCAACGACGAGGGCAACCTCACCATCGCCATTGAGAACAAACAGGAACACAAGCATGAGGACAGTCACCGTCACTATCTGCGCCGTGAGTTCAGTTATTCGAACTACGAGCAGAACTACACACTCCCTGATGATGTGGTCCGCGATAAGATTTCTGCCAAGGTGGAGGACGGCATCCTGACCATCACGATGCCGAAGACCGAAACGAAGGAGAAAGTGACCAAGGCCATTGAGGTGTCATAAGACCTGTCGATTCTAAACTAATAGTAAATCCCTGACTTGCTTATGCAGGCCAGGGATTCTTGATTATATATGATCAGGATTAATTTCTCCTGAACACATATCTAATTAAGTAAGAGTCAAAATTTATCAAAGAATGGCCAAACCTTTCTGTCATAAAAATTTTGGGCGTTAAGTGATTAATGTGT
Organism: Prevotella sp. E9-3; assembly: GCF_022024015.1. Taxonomy (NCBI): domain Bacteria; kingdom Pseudomonadati; phylum Bacteroidota; class Bacteroidia; order Bacteroidales; family Prevotellaceae; genus Prevotella; species Prevotella sp. E9-3. The sequence goes on along the minus strand of NZ_CP091786.1, from coordinate 2,035,802 downwards.
ACCTTTGCACCCCGAATAATAAAGTTTATTTACAGAGCAACATTATGACTGATCATAGCAAGTGGGTGGCCTGTTGGGGAAATGCCACCTCTATTACCAACCGTCTGGAGGCCACCTATGCCAAGAACCTAACTTTGCGTTATCCCATCAGAATGCCTTTCGACGGGAGTAAGCTGCGGTTCCGATTCTCTAATCTTACAGGCACCGAACCCGTTACTTTGACAAAGGTGTTCGTGAATCATACACCAATCACTTTTGGCGGCAAGACGAGTGTGAGCATTCTGCCAGGCACTGAGACGGAAAGCGACGCTATTGCCCATGCTGTGAACATGGGCGATGTGGTGAACGTCAGTTTCTATTTGGCCGATTTCACTCAGATGAACAGTGGCACACTTATCACTGGCCCGCTCTCCAAGGGATTCTATGCCTATGGCGACTATGCTGAGGCCGACGAACTGCCCCTCGACCTGAGCCGGCGAACCAACTGGTTCTATTTCCTGAACACCATCGATGTGCTTACTGCAGAAGAAAATAGAGCCGTGGTGTGCTATGGCGACTCAATCACCGCACAGTCGTGGCCCGACTATCTGGCCCAGATGGCCTTCGGATCGAACGTGGCTATAGTGCGGCGGGCAGTGAGTGGTACTCGCATACTACGACAGTACGACTGCATCACCTACCAGGCCTACGGATTGAAAGGGGCCACACGCTTTCCTATAGAAATGAAAGTGGCTGGAGCTACCGATGTAATCATCCAGCATGGCATCAACGATATTATTCATCCTGTAGGAACAGACGTGAACCCCTTCCGCCCATGGAGCGACCTTCCTACAGTAGAGGAAATGGAGAGTGGGGTAGAGAATATCTATGTAGGTCCGGCCAAGGCTATGGGACTGAAAGTGTGGAGTGGAACGTTGCTGCCCATCTATGGTTGGCGCACCTACAACGAGCAGCGCGAAGCCATGCGACAACAGTTCAATGAATGGCTGCGCACATCGCCTATTTTCGATGGATGTATAGATTTCGATGCCGCCGTGCGCAGTAATGAGCATCCCAAGGCTTTCGCCGATGGCTATGACAGTGGCGACCATCTTCACCCCAGTGAGCGTGCCTACGAAGCCATGGCCCGAGCCGCACAAGTGGTGGTGCTGGAATAAACTGTTTCTATTCGAAGAGTTTGTTCAGCTCGACCAGTATTACAACGGAACGGGCATCGGCCTTACCGTTGCCCGTTCGCTGGCCCGAAGAATAGGGGGTAAAATATGGTTGGACACTAGCTACAACACAGGTGCCCGCTTCATTCTGCAACTGCCATTACTTTAAGTTCTTGAGGAAAAACTCAGCCAGTGTGTCCCAGGGAATCATGTTTTTGGGCTGGCCCTTGCCTTCCTTTTCCTCGTAGCCGCCATCGTAGAGGTCGCAATGGGTGGCATCGGGGATGATGAGCAGCTGCTTATTCTCAGGATTGGGGTTCGGCTCACCCACAAACTTATAGCCCTCGGCACGGCCCTCTACCATATAGTGATAGGCTGCCTCGCCAAAGTAGCGTGAATGGGCGTCGGCGCCGTGCATCACGAGTACGGCAGAGCGAATCTCATTGATGTAGTACAGGAAACGGCTGTTGGCATAGGCCTGCGTACCGATGACGCGCCAGCCGTCGTTTGAATTGCCTGAACGCTTGTGGTAGCCGCGTGAGGTCTTGTAATAGTCATAGTAGTCATGCACGAAGTTGGGTGCTTGTGGGGGCACGGTGTCCAGTACGCCGCCTGCCATCGCGTTAGGGTCCTCCAAGCGCTGCTTCGAAAGGTTCTCACGGTTTCTGTGGCGCCACTGCTCATCGTCGAAAGCATCATTGTAGTCGTTACCGCTGACGCGGGTCATGTCATACATCGTTGAGGCCACAGTAGCCTTGATGCGCGTGTCGGCGGCGGCAGCATTCAGGGCGATGCCTCCCCAACCGCAGATGCCGATGATACCAATACGCTCGGCATCAACATTGTCCTGCCTAGACAGGAAATCGACAGCAGCCATAAAGTCCTCGGTATTGATGTCTGGCGAAGCTGTGCGACGTGGTTCACCGCTGCTCTCACCCGTATAGGAAGGGTCGAAAGCCAGTGCCACGAAACCACGTTCTGCCATCTTCATGGCATAGAGTCCGCTGCACTGTTCCTTCACTGCTCCGAAAGGACCGCTTACGGCAATGGCAGGAAGCTTCTTAACTTCCTTAATTTCTTTTGGTATATAGAGGTCGGCGGCAAGTGTCAGTCCGTATTGTGTTTCAAACGTCACCTTGCGGTGGTTCACTTTCTCGCTCAGCGGGAACACCTTATCCCACTCCTGCGTCAATTCTAACTTCTGTTCCATATCGTTATTAGTCGTTTGTTTGTTGTTACATGCTACGAGGATACTGCATATCAGTATCGTGGCGAAAAAAGACCTTTTCATTTTTCTCTACTTTCTATGTTATACCTTTTCTCCTAATTCAAATGCCTCTTGGAGTTTGGGATTACCCATTATCTCACGAGCTTCGTTCACGCCTCCACAGAATAGTGTGCCAGCCATGCGTGACTTAGGATAGCAATCCACCCATCCTTTCAGGCCTGCTTCTGCTCTCGTTGAAGTATCGTCCTCGTCTTCTGCTGCCGTTGACAGCATATAGACATCGCGAAACTGATAATCCTGTTCGTACATACCGTTCATGCGGTCTATGAGGGTCTTCATCTGACCGCTCATCTCATAATAGTAAATAGGTGTAGCCCAACATACTACATCGGCCTCCAGTACCTTTGCCATGATGTCGTTCACATCGTCGTTGATGACACAGCGGCCCAGCTTTTGGCAACCGAAGCAGCCTTTGCAAAACTGTATATTCTTACCTACAAGAGAAATCTTCTCTACTTTGTTTCCGGCAGCCTTTGCTCCTTCAACGAACTTGTCTGCTAACATGTCGCTGTTTGAGCCGTGACGCAGACTTGTGGAAATAACTATAACTTTTTTCATTGCTTTCTAATTATCTTTTTACCGTTTTGAATTATGATTCCTTTATGTCCAGCCTGAGCTAATGTGCCTTGCAGAGTATAGCATTTTTTATCTTTTAACTTTTCACTCTTAACTGTATTGATGCCTGTGGACAGTGCAAGCGACAGGGTAACACTGATGTTGCTTTCGCCTGCTTTGAGGAATGTGCGAAGCTCATTTTCTGACAGTCCGTCGATATGTCCTAAACGAGTATAGCTCCAAGAGTTTGACTCGTAGAAGATGCATATGTTGCTGCCGTTATAAAGAACGATGTCTCCGGGTAGGGCTGTCATCTGCTCGTTTTTCGTTGTCAGCGATTTGCCTAAAGAACCCCATATCTCAAAATCGTTGTCGTTGAGAGTCACTGTTATGGGTGCGTTCTGAAGTGCAGCAACCAACTCGCGTGTGGCATCATTATCCACAAGTGTCGCGCTTTGCGTTTGTCCATCGATAGTGATATAAATTTTATTCATAGTAGGTGCTTCTGCTTTCGCTTCGTTGTCTGCAGAACAGCTGCAGAACAGCATGGCGGCTAAAAATAATAGAATCTGTCGCATCTCTCCTTTCTTTTTTTAAGTTTGTCATAATCGAGTCTCATTACGACTGCAAAGATACGAACAATATATAATATAGGTATTACACAAATTGGCTGATTATATACCAATTTCGCAGAAAGCGCTAAAAAACTATTAATTTTCTACCATTATTAGACTATTTTGCGTACATTTGCCACCGATATGAAGAATATTCTGAAGGTTGAAACTCCTAACGACTACGCTCGTTTTGTGGATGCACCAGTGTTGCACCCATTAATTAGCATCATCCATTACGACGAGCTGGCACCCTTCCGTCACAGTCTGAACAACTATGGCGTGTATGGGCTGTTCATTCAGCGGCAGTTCCCCCGTAATCTCTCATACGGCATGCGGAAATGGCAGGTGAGCGATGGTTCTATCATTGCAGTGGAACCAGGACAGATCGGTGGACTGGAGGACAACGGCGAACGCATCTCGTTATGTGGTTGGGTGCTGCTGTGGTCGCCCGAACTGTTGAACGGCACTGAACTGGAACGCCAGATAGACCGCTATCAGTTCTTCTCGTATTTCTTTGATGGTTCGCTGTGCATGGAGCCCGACGAATGGCTCTGTATCACGCAACTGGTGACCCAGATGCGACAAGAGTTGCAGACACACGAGGACTCCCCGTCTTTGAGAAATGTGCTGCTTGGCTATCTGCACCTGATACTGGAATACTGCAACCGCATCTACCAACGCCAACTGTCGGAAGAGGATAAAGGAGAGACCGACTTGCTGAAGCGCTTCCACAATCTGCTGCAAACCTATTTCCGAGAGAACCGTCAACTGTCGCAAGGCTTGCCTACTGTTGCATGGTGTTCCTCCCAACTAGCCTATTCGCCTCGTTATTTTGGTGACATCGTCCATAAGGCTACAGGCGGAACGGCTATTGGCTACATACATAAATATATAATAAATCAGGCGAAAAGCCTGCTGATGCAAGGGCATAACATCAGCGAGACCTCCCGCCTCCTCGGTTTTGATTTCCCTCACCATTTCACCCGTCTGTTCAAACGCATCACGGGTCTTACTCCCAGCGAGTTTGTGGGGAAATGTTAAACAAGAGAGCGTGTCATGTGTGATACTCCCTCTTGTTGATAAATGGAAAGCGTACTTTTTTATCTACAATCGGTTGATTTCTACCTGTAGATTATTCAGAAAATGCCCAACTTGTAAGCCGTCCATCTGGACGTGGTGAAACTGGAAACTAATGGGTAGCGTGGTCTTGAACAGACTTCTGCGATACCTTCCCCAAACGGCAAATGGATTGTTCAGCGTGCCTGAGTATTGGTTCACAACAACGTCCAGTTCGGTATGTGGCAATGCCGAAGTGCCTATGACCATATAGCCGTCTAATGACAGTATCTCGCACTTCTCTATAGCAAGTGCTGTTAGTCGTTGGTAGTCGGCGTCAAAAGTCCGTATGTCATCAGAGTAGGGGATGTCGCACATGCTGATGCTGCCTTTCTTGTTTTGTACTATCACGTTGACAGCCAACTTGTCGTAGCGGTACAATTTGCCGTCTTCTGGCAAAAGGTAGAATTCGTCTATCGTGCTTGCTGCCTTGCAGATGCACCAACACAACAATGCGTTGAATTTAATGCCCATGCGCTTGCTGGCTTTTCGCAGTCTGCCTACGTTGAAAGTCCTTACGAACGTTACCATCGGTTGCGTGGATGATATCCACCATTTGAATGCTTCGCATCTGCTTGTCTCGTTTGGGTTTATTTCTGTTTTCATCTGTTGTCTCGTTATTAATTCAGGGCATGCGAAAGATTACATGCTCTCCTTCTATACTTATTTTATTATTAGTGGATTTTGCTGCGATAACGGCATTTTTGCCTATAGTTACCTGCCTCTACATTTCGCATACGGGGTCTCTCTTGTAGCCAGCCCCTGTGGCATCTATCATGTCAAATATACTATTATTCAATTACTTCAATATAAAAACTGAACGGACGGAAACCATCGTTACAACTGATCATCGCACTCATGGGGTTCTTCATCCAACCATCGTGATAAACGTAAGATCCGTCAGTGGAAACGCTTCGCTCTGCAAAAAAGTTTCCTTCGCCCTTGGCAAGTGATTCCACAAACTCTCGCATGGACCCCCATGCTGACGGACACATTCCATCTGGTCGTTGGCCATCAACAGAAATCCACTGCTGTCCTTCTTTCACATCGCATGCGTGTTGGATCGGGTTTTCATATTTCGCCATCAGGTCTGGATAGACCGTTTGTCGGATAGCCGTGATTCTGACTTTATTCATTTCGTTTAGATTTCAAAATGGCGGTACCACCATTTTTGTCAATATATAATTACATGAGTTTTTTATTGTCGTTGCAAAAATACAAATAAAAATGTAAATTCAAGGATGATGGCATAGAAAACATAGAGAAGTATAACCTGTGTTTTGAAGTTTTTGTTCTCTTTTTCTGTTATTCCGCCATCCGTGTTTTAACATTTCAATACGCTCATAATTCTCACGAAAATCACCAAGTGTAATGCTGGTCGAAAATTTTCGAGTTTTGACGAAGGGTAACTAAAGCAAAATACACAAAAATGAACAAAATAGCTGAACTTTTACGCCAAATAGGCATACAATCACCATTAAATTATGCAGGAAACACCGTTATTTTATGTTGCAATCACCGTTAGATTACTAAAGTTTCCCACTTGCCATTTTATAGGCTTTTTCAAATGATTGTATCTTGTAATTTACAGATAAACAATTCATTAACATTTTGCAAACGTAAGTTAATGCTCTATATCAATAGTCTGCTACAGCATCTAATGGTGACAAAGCAAGTAGGATTGCTTCAAGCTCATCAACAGTCTGTGTACCTTCCATCAAATTCTCCATGGTATCAGCCACATTGATGCAGAGTTTTACTGCCAACACGTTAAGCAGATTCTTGATGATCTCCAGTGTACGGCGCCATTGAGTGAGCTCAAACAATTCTCGTCTTGTCTCACGGAACAACTCTCCAAGTGCTTCATACTGGTTGAACCGCTGGCCCAATGTCAGCACCATGTGCGTCATAAGACAGAGCGTGCAGTCGGCAATTTGCTCGTCGAAATCTGTACCCTGGTATGAGCCAAGTCCAAGATATTGCCGGCACTCCTTTATCAGCACTTCTATATTCCAGCGTATTTGGTATATCTCAAAGGCTTCCACAAACTTCATGTGGGTGTCCGTCGTGACAATAGCGTCCCAATTCTTATTCCGTCCGACTCTGATGAAGAATATCTTCACACATGTATCCCCCATCATCACCCGTTGCTCGAAATACATGCACTTATACTTGCGGCACACAACAGCCTCACGCTCGTGCAAGGATATAAGCTCATGAACATTGTATCTGCGTGAGCCGACTGCATACTTGTCCTTTCCCATGGCAAGACGGCCTACGACATGTATCGCTCCACCTGCTATCTTCCTTATAGCGCAAACCAATGGAGGCTTCACAAACCACGTGTCCATCAGTGCATAAGCAGCACAAATGCCAAACTTATAAGCCCTCTCTATCATTTTGGCTACGTTGTCATTCTTCTTGGCATCCAGTTCCTTAAAACGCTCATAGTCAGGATTGCTTTCGCTACGCTCTTTGTGGAACTGCATGGAACGTTCTTTCTTTGAGAGGCTGAAGTCTTCTTTCTTTCCTGCTTCCCGATGCATAGATAAGTCTACTGTATATGTACTGCGTCCATCGAAGAACGCGAGCAGGAGCAGCTTGTAACCGAGTACACACTTGCCAAGGACATGGTCAAACACTCGACTAAGCCCCTCGAAGTGTAGCCCGGTTTTGGTCACAGTTGTGTCATCAACAATATAGCATTTTGGCGCTTCGGTCTCCTCTGCATTTTCTTTGCGTACTATGCTTTGAAAACGCCGTGCCATAGATAGCTGCAGAATCTGCCAGTTCATTTCCGAACGAGCCAACAGACGGTAGAAGCAATTTTTGCCGACCTCAAGAACACCATGGAACTTTGTTAGTGACAAGGAGCCTATTGTCTCACCAAGAATACGGAAAACCATCATGGCCAGAATCTGCTCTGCCATATCTCGCCCGCGCATTTTGTCCAAAGAGTGTTTGGAGAGGATTCTGCCTATGCCAAAACACCTCATGAAGTGCATTATTGCGTCACTAGTCTCACTTTTAACACTCAATATCTTGGTCAACTCACCGATTTTGTTTAATTTTGCAAACATATAAGGAATGTTTAATTGTTTATGTATCAATGATTTATTTGCACTACAAAGATACAAAAACTTTTGGACATTCCTTCTTTTTTCCTTGTGTTTTAAGGCCTTAAGTACGATTTATATGCAAGTGGGAAACTTTAGTTAGATTATACTGCAATCACCGTTAGATTATTCTGCAATTCTTATTGAAAGGTACTGCAAATCCCGTTAAGATGCTATGTATGTCACCGTTCTATTCCGATATGGCTTTTTTATTTGCGTTTAAACATTGAGAAAAATGTGAAAATATGATGTCAAAAAGTGTCTTAATCAATTCATTTTTACTCAAAAACATGGTTCTAGAAGTAAGTCCAAAGTCACTTTTAAGGAGTAAAAAGAAGCATTTTTATTCTAGTTTGCGATTTTGATTTGTCAAAATAATCGAATAATTGACCAAAATAAGTGGACAATTTTAACATATGCGGCAAGGCGCCGATCTATGCCTTGTGCACCACCTGTTATGACATCGCATTTAATTTGATGCAGATAAATACTTTGACCGAATGGCCTTTGGGAGTTTCGATGCTATGAGCTGATAGGACTCTTTTATTAAGCCCTTTACTAACGCTTCGTCCATCTCTTCGTAATAAACGTCGCTCCAGTGCGTCTTGTTCCAATGATAGGCTGGTGTTACAGCTGAGAAACGTTCCCTAAGTTCGATATTCCTGTCTGGAGATAACTTCAAGGCGATTCTTGATTCTCCGTCCTTCATATCATATCTGCCACCACCTAACCATAGGCAGACAAATATCTTTCCTTCCAAGCGAAAGTTTAGGATGTCTTCACCAAACGCTTGGTCTTCGGTCACTCCTGGAAGTGATAATGTGTACTCTCTAACCTCTTCAATATTCATACCCAATCAAAGTTGACTTCTTCTGCACCAATCTCAAAGTGATATTTGGCAATGCCTAAATCAATCTTATTATAACCAATTATCGAAAATCCCTTCTTGGCTCTTATTTGATGTCGATCATTCTTTACTCCGATGTACTCAAACGAGAACTTCTGTTGGTTCACTGCTGTAGGAGCAAGCAAAGCAGCTTCAACCCCCTTCTTAAACCATGACGGAGTGATGTCACTGGCATCCTTGGACGAACCAGGTGTCTTTACGGCCGAGTGGCTTATTTGCTCGACGGTCTTGATTTTATGGCTGACACCTTGTGTCTCACCATAGCCGATAGCAATGTAACAAGCAATCTTCTCATCTTCGCCAAGCTCATACGTTCCTGGCACCTTCGAGTAAGAGAGGCCTACCCAACAAGTGTTTAATCCAAGTGTCTGAGCCAACAACACCAGATGCTCACCATAGTAACCTATGCGTTCATCAAGATCTTCAGCTTTTTTCCCTGCCATGACAATATAGTTGTTGGCATTACGGAACTTTCCATATTTAGCCAAAGTACCTTGGAATGCCTTAGGTTCGTTAAGGATTAACTGCATATGGAGTTGTCCTTCACGATTCAGAATAGCAATCTGCTCTTCCAGTATCTTGACTGCATCATCAGCCAAAGGTTTATTTTTGTAGGCCCTTACACTATGTCGGGCTTCAATAGCTTCTTGTAGTGTCATTGGTTGTCTTTTTTGATAATCGGGTTCTTTCTTTCATTCTAACTATCACAAATTGTGAATAATCGTTGTACGCCTGGCGTTGCAATTCCATAAGCTCGTTCATTTCGCGTACTCTATCATTGAATTTCTTCAAATAATTTTATGGCTATAAATTTTATCGCTATAACATTTCGGTGTAAAAGTAGATGATTTTATTTGATATAACAAACATTTTGGTAAAAATCTGCATTTTGTATTAATTGGTTAGGGTAAAACTACGATAAAATGCGTTAAATGTTCATACTAATGTTCCATCGCAATAGAGGGCATCATCGGACACATGGCTACACATCCTATCCATTCCGTTGAGGCTGGTATCATTCTTATTGCAGACGGTTGTGACATGACCAAAGGACGTGCCCGCATTCCTTTGGAAATACCGTCAAAACCGACTGAAGGCGATATCCACAAGTATTCTGCAAACGCTATCGAAAAGGTTAAAATAGGACGGGGGAATGAACGTCCCTTGAAAATTGAGATACACATGAGGGCAGAGGTAGGCTTCTTCCAAGTTGAAGAAGTCCTGATTCCCAAAATTCAGTCAAGTCCTGCCAAGAGTCTGTTGGAGTTGTATGCAGGAGTTGAGGGAGAGGAAATGAAACGGTATATGTAAATTCCCCCCCAAGGCATACTTAATATTAATCTTCAGCAAATAATTGTTCTTATATTTGCGAACACCCAAAACTTTTTGTACCTTTGCAGCCGTATGATAGTTACATTCGAGCAGACATACCTACAGGAACTCTATACGGAGGGCAAGGCGAGTGATAAGAAACACCGCTTTCAGCCTCAGATAGTCAGCAAGTATGTAAAAGTGGTCAACCTGATGAAACAGCAGGAAAATGTTTTAGGGCTGGCTAAGTACGGCTCCTTGCACTACGAGAAACTGCATGGCGATAAAGAGGGGGTATCCTCCGTTCGTGTCAACGATCAATACCGCATTGAGTTCACTGAAAGCATGGAAGCTGGCAAGCAGATTGCCACTATATGTAACATTACAGAATTGTCAAACCATTATAAGTAGAAGGAGGACGAGATATGACCACACTTGAAGGAGTAAAACCGCAGATGATAGCAAATAATCTGAAGCCCTATCAGCCCACCCATCCTGGCGAGGTGTTGAAGGATGAACTGGAATATCGTGGCATTTCGCAACGCGGACTGGCAAAGGAGATAGGTATCTCCTATTCAGCCTTCAACGAGATGCTTAACGGCAAACGGTCGCTTAGTCCCGAACTGGCCATGATGATGGAGGCAGCTCTCGGTGTGGATGCCGCCCCTCTGCTGGCTATGCAGAACGAATACGACATGCTGATGGCCGAGCGCGATGCCTCGTTTATGGAGAAGCTAAAGCAGATTCGCCGTATTGCGGCCATCTTCTGAGAGATAAAATATTAAGGCGTAGCAATAAAACAGATATGCCAATGGACAGATAAATCGGCAAGCAAGGCATTGAGACTTTGCTTGTCGATTTTCGTATGGCACTTGCCTGTGCCAGATGTTCGGTATTAGTGACAATGCCGTTTCATTGTTATTGCAATCTCATGACATTGTGAGGTTGCAATAATTCTTTATTACCCTTGCAACACGTTTGTAACATCCTGTCTGTACTTTTGCAGCGTCAACAGAGGGCTTGAACAGATTCCTCAGTTGACACAGAAGTATGGATAAAGAAAAAGCTGAAAGAATCATCAAGATTGTCAATTTGGTGAGATACATCATCCTCGCAGTGTTCCTGACATTTGTATTTGTTGCGCTGTCTAAGGCGCAAACGACGCATGATTTTGGTGTTTGGTATAGTGCCGGTATGGAAAAGAAAATCAGTGCTGACTGGAACGCAGGCATCGGCACGGAATTGCGTACAAAACATAGGCGCGAGTATATTGACCGATGGAAACTGGACATCCACAGCATGTATAGGATTCATCGGCATTTCAAGTTAGGTGCCGCTTACGAGTTCCACATTAAAAATCAAACGACAGGTGGCGAAACCGTTTCTTTACTGCACCATCGCTTCATGGCGGATGTAGTACCCTCTATATCTGTCAATGGTTGGCTTCATTTATCGCTAAGGGAAAGATACCAATACACCTACCGGATGGCGAGACATGACATTGATGCTCAGCACGAGCATCATCTGCGCAGCCGTATTAAGGCTGTGATGGCAATGGCACAGTCGAAATGGGAGCCTTTCACATCTGCCGAGATGTTCAACAACATGGGAGAAGGATTCACAATAGACGAGATTCGGCTGACAGTCGGTACAGGACATCGCTTCAGTCTGCACCATTCCGTCAACATCGGCTATATGCTAAACCTGAAGAAATCAACAGACAGTCTGGACAAGATGCTCCATATACTTACTACGGAATACATTTACAACTTATAACGCGCATATATGAATACTTTATTTCTTGGAATAGTTATATTTCTGATTGTACTTGCGGTGTTCGACCTTGTGGTTGGCGTAAGCAATGACGCAGTAAACTTTCTGAACTCTGCCATCGGTGCCAAGGTGGCAAGGTACAGAACGGTGGTGACGATAGCTGCTGTTGGTGTGTTTGCAGGGGCAACACTAAGCAATGGCATGATGGATGTGGCACGACACGGCATCATGACACCACAGTATTTCTCGTTCTACGACGTGATGTGTGTATTCCTGGCTGTCATGGTGACCGACGTGGTGCTGCTCGACATGTTCAATACGCTCGGAATGCCGACATCCACCACCGTCTCGATGGTTTTCGAACTGCTGGGCGGAGCCTTTGCCATCGCCCTGTTACAGATACTCTATGGAGCAACGGCAGCTGACGGTACGTTGCTTTCATTAGGTGATTTGTTGAACACGGAGAAAGCCATTTCGGTTATTCTTGGCATTTTCCTTAGTGTTGCCATTGCGTTTGTCCTCGGCATGCTGGTACAGTGGGTGGCACGCATTGTTTTCACTTTTACCTACCGTGTGAACGGGAGAACGACAGATCAGTCTGGCAAGATGGGAAGTTTGGTTGCATCGTCGCTGAAGATTGGTATCTTTGGCGGACTATCTGTGACGGTCATTGTTTGGTTCCTGCTGATCAACGGATTGAAGGGTAGCACGTTGATGACGCCTGAGTTGAAAGAAATGGTTAGTCAGAATACATGGTTGATTATTGGCGGAGGCACTATCGTTTTCTCATTATTTATGACGCTGATGAGCGCTATGAAGTTGCCCGTACTAAAGTGCGTTGTTCTGTTGGGCACCTTCGCTCTGGCAATGGCTTTTGCTGGCAACGATCTTGTGAACTTTGTGGGCGTGCCACTTACTGGACTTGAGGCTTATCAGGACTACATGGCCAACGGTAACGGCGAAGCACAGAACTTTATGATGCGCTCGCTGATGGATAGTGCTCATACGCCCGCCCCGTATCTCATTGCTGCTGGTGTGGTGATGGTGCTCGCACTAGTATTTTCGAAGAAGGCGCAGAACGTTGTGAAGACCTCGGTTGACCTCTCGCGACAGGATGAGGGCGACGAGATGTTCGGTTCGAGTGGCGTAGCACGGACGTTGGTGCGCATGTCGAGAAGTATAGCTAGCGGCCTGACAGCATTAGTGCCGAGTGGGGTAGCGCGTTGGATTGACTCACGTTTTAATGCCGATGCTGCTGTGTTGAAACGGGGAGCCGCCTTCGATGAGATTCGTGCAACAGTCAATCTGGTGCTTGCTGGGGCGCTGGTGGCATTGGGTACATCGCTTAAACTGCCGCTATCCACCACCTATGTCACCTTTATGGTGGCTATGGGTACTTCGCTGGCAGACCGAGCATGGAGTCGCGAAAGTGCTGTGTTCCGTATCACTGGCGTACTATCGGTCATAGGAGGTTGGTTCGTCACGGCAGGTGTGGCGTTCATGTCGTGCTTCCTCGTCTGCATAGTCCTGTTCTTTGGATCGTTTGTGGCAATGGCAGCCGCCATTGCAATAGCCATCTTCTTGCTTATTCGAAGCCACCTGCGCTATAGAAACATCAACAAGACCAGTGAGGCCGACGAATTGTTTGATAGGATTGTTCGTAGTAGCGATAAAACAGAATGTTGGGTACTGCTTCGACAACATGTGGCAATAACCATCACAAACCATCTACAATTGATTGCAGAGACTTATAAGTCGATGACCGATGCATTCTTTTATGAGGATTATCGCACGCTAAAACGTACAACAGCGATAACCGAAAACCAGCGAAAGGATATAAAACGTCAGCGACGCAAACAAATAATAGCTCAACGGCGAATAGACCCTGTGTTGAGTATAGAAAAGGGCACATGGTACTTTCTGACCATCAACTCGCTTGCACAAATGGTATATGGTTTGAAACGTATGGGCGAGCCATGTTTAGAGCATGTTGGCAATAACTTTAGTCCGGTGCCAAGCAAATATATCCAGGAGTTTATACAGATGCGCAATGAGATATTACAACTCATTAACCGGGCCTGCCAAGCCGAAACAATGGCGTTGATACGTGGTGATGCAGATAAACTACAATCACAGCTTTCCGATTATCGACGTACTATCATTCACGACATTCAAGCAAAGCAACTCAATATTGAAAGCATGACAGTATTTCTGAATTTGGTTCAGGAGTCACAACAGCTTCTCAGTGCTTTGCGCCATACAGTGAGAGGGGCAAGCAAGTTTGATGAGTAATGCACGTTGGCTGTCGATGTGTACAAGCTAAGCTTTCACGCCGATTTCCCCCAACATTTTGTCCCTTCTGCGTAGCATATATATTATAGCAGGAAGATATAAGGTTTAGTTTAGGTTATGGATATTATATATGGGATTAAACTAAACTAAACCGAGCCTTGCCCAAATAAACCTTGCTTTAGTCTCTCTTTTTTGGATGGCAATTCAAATATTGCTTTTTTTAAATAGTGTTATAGTCTCTGTTATGTTCAGATAAAAGGTTGTTTTTAATGTATTTTTTGTGATGTTTCAAAAAAAAAGAGTGAATTGTGTTAAGAAAGGTTGTAATGTTACAACCATTTAAAATATTTTATATCTTTGCAGCATGATAACAGGCATCAGTATTGCCGCTATTCAAAAACTCCTTGACCAGCTGATTCAGAAGAAGTATGTTGAAAGTGGAGAAAAGGACGGTAGTTGGAGAGTGTTTGTGACACATTAAGTGATGTAAGATGCTGAGTATACTAACGATATACAATCTCTCTTGAATCCCGGCATTTAATTGATCAAACGTTATCAAAAATGTATAATAATATGCAAAAGAAAACTTTTGTTACTATTCTGTTCTCTCTGCTTTCAATTTTTGCGTCTGGACATATTAAATCGGAAGTATCTGAGACTGTAGAACTGATGGGAATCCTTTCGCGTACTGCGGGGTTTCAAGAATTCAGCAAAGACCTTGCCGGCCAGTATTCTAAAGATACTGAAGCATGGTTTGCACAATACCGTGAGCATCCGACTGTCGCTTACTATAAGGAGCTACGTGACAAAAATGGCATTGCCTACGAACGGGTGACGAATATGGCGGTTCATCTGGAAATAGAAAAAGGTAAAGTAAAGCTTGTCGGCAATCGTGCCGAACTCACTGGTGGCTGGCAGAATGTTGACCTTGACGACTTCGTGAAGCGTCTTAACAAATTCTATGCAGATTCACGCTTTCATGAGTTCTTTGAGCAACATCAGAATTTCTATAGTGACTTTTTGAAACAATACGATACCAATGTCATACCATATATTCATACTGATTGGTATGGGAAATTCTATAATGGTGCTGCACCTACAGAGCAATTCAGAATAATCATAGGCTTTACCTATGGATCAACCAACAATGGTGCTTCCCGACAACTGCCTGGTCAGCCACGTGAGGTATTCGCTGTCTGTGGCTACAATCTGAATCCTCGAACTGGTCGTCTGCTGTTCGATACTAGCCTTCCACTCCATGAGTTCAATCACTCCTTTGTCAATCCGCTTTTGGAAAAAAATGAAAAAGCTATGCAAGAAGTGGGAAAAAAACTATTCCAATCCTCACAATCAGTTATGGAGAAGCAGCACTATGATGACTGGCACATCGTCATCAACGAAAGTCTTGTTAGAGCTGCTGTCATTGTCTATTTCTACGAGAATGGCTTTAATCAGTTTGCCATGAATATGCTAAACATAGAAACGATGCAAAATGGCTTCCCCTGGGTGCTTGATGTTGTTTCTGCTCTACGCTATTATGCTACCCATCGTGAACAGTATTCTACGCTTAACGATTTCTATCCAGAGATTGCTAGATTCCTTAACAAATACAATATGAAATAATTAGTGAAAAATAGGTTTAGTTTATTCCGCTTTATATATAGGGAGATTTAAATTAAACTATTGCTGTCCGCTAAAAGTTGAAAAGCGACAAAATGATAATTTTTGACCTGTCAAGCAAAGAAATCAACTGACCATACATCGGCTGTCCGATAAAGTACCTTTGTTCATGTTATTGATGTTTTGTCGCAAAAACAAAAATAACAAAAAGGTCGGAATCCAAGCGAGGATACCGACCTTAATTTTTATGTGGATTAAAAAGTTTTAGCGGACAGCAATAATTTTATTTTTGAAATCCATATTTGTGTCAATTCGTTAAATTGGAATTCACATTCTATTCCATCCCTGTTGTCGTAATCCCTTGCATCGGATTCCACAACTCCTGGTGTCCGTCGGGGAAGGTGACCTCAAACAGAGAATCATCAGTAAAGCAGATGACGGTACCATCGGATAAGATGCGACAGTCGTTAGCACCATCCAACGGCTTGCCCAACTGCAGCATGAAGTTGCAGCGGCGAAGATAGGTAACAAGTGGCTTCAGGTCGGATGCATGCTGGCTGCGACGGTCGAAGTAGGTGCCGAACCAAGGGCGCACAGCGGGTTTGCTGTCATCGCCCGGCTGAGAAATCATTACATGAAGGATGCTGGCGTTTATTCCAGCGTGGAAATAGCGGTCAGCTATGGGCTTTAGCTTCTCAAAGCTCCAGTCGTCCTTGGCCAGTTCAGGCCAACCATCGGTGAAACTCTCAGCCCATACTCTGTTCTTGCCACTGCGACGTGCGGAACCGAGAGCTGCATCTACCTCTTTCTGGCGGAACTTGCGGTCACCCACCCAAAACTCTGCTGCCACTTCGTCGGCAGCGCTGCCGTAGGTGATGCTGTTGGCAGGGAAGGGACTGTGGGCATAGGGCTCGCACCATGTGCGCAGTCCGTACTGATGGGCTTTCTCTGTCAGTCCGCCCATATACTCTGAAGCTACCAGGTCGGCAATGAGCCTGTCAAGGTCCTTCTTACAATCGGGATTGGTATAGTCAAGTTCATACCCGTATCGCTGACGGAACTTTGAGAAGATAGAATCGGTATAGTTCTGCTTGCCACGTTCCCAACTGTCCACAACAACGGTGGTCAGCGTGGGGCGGTCCTTCTGAGGGATACGGCGCAGAATCTCACCAATGAATGCCTCGAAGTGTTTCTGCACGTGCACCTTCGAGAGTTTGTCTACCTCCAGCCCCTGTGCATCGGGCGAACAGGGAGAGCACATTACGTCGGTGCCCTCTTTGGTCTTACAGACTTCTATGCCATGGGACGTCCAGTTGCGCATAGCTTCCTCGGGCTTCACCCATGGCCCACCAGACTGACTCCATCCTGGACAGTTGAACAAGCCCATCTCGATGCCCAGCCGACCGGCTGTTTTCAGTGCCGTACGCAGATTCTTCCACCACAGGCGGCTCTGAAATTTGTTTTTGCCGAAAGCCTGCCCCTCCCAAGGATTATCCGATGTCGTTCGGTTGCGAATGTCGGTGGCAAGGAATGCCAAGGTAATGCCGTTCTCCTTCATCCACTCCAAGTCGGCAACAACACCTTTAGGATCCACCTGTTCGTTCACCCAATAATAGTAGCATCCTACGCGGATGCTGTCGGGCGGTGTGAGAAACGTTTGCCATAGGCGTTCGCGAGGGTTATCATTTGCTGTCTGTGCATGGACTATCAGAGTGAAAGCGAGCATAGCCATAAACAGCAGGTAACTTTTCTTCAAAAATTGTATTTTGCTATTTTCCATAAATTCCTATTTATCTGTTTTTTATCTCTATCTTTTTTATCACCTTGGCTGGAACGCCACCAACAATCGTATTCGGTTCTACATTCTTTGTCACCACAGCACCAGCAGCTATAACTGCTCCATCGCCGATAGTCACACCTGCAAGCACAGTGGCATTGGCTCCAATCCATACGTTCTTACCAATGTGGATAGGTGCATAGCTCATACTCTGACGATTGGCTGGATTGAGGTCGTGGTTGATGGTTGCCAGCACGACGTTGTGACCAATGAGTGCACCTTCGTCAATGATGATGCCGCCTTGGTCTTGGAACTTGCAGCCCATGTTGATGAAGACTCGTTCACCAACGATGGTGTTCTTTCCGCAGTCGGTATGGAATGGAGGAAACATGCCTACCGTCTTGGGAACCTCACGCCCCCAAAGCTGCTCCAGCAAATCATGCAACTGCTCTGGAGTATGATACTTGCCGTTAATTTCTGCCGTAATCTTCAGAGCCTCCTGTGATAGTTGATGAAACATCATGTGGACATCACCACCGCCAACGACGGGCTTGCCCGATGCCATGTAATCACGAAATTCTTGTATTGTCATATTTTTTTATTTTATTCTTCAATTTCTCTAAATCGTGCAAAGGTACGTCCGTTACGCTCAATATTCTCGAAAAACATCTTCTCTGGACGTACCCAATACTGCTTTTCTCCATACAAGGCTTGGTAGATGACCATTCGCTCCTTAGTTTCTGAGTCGAAAGCTGTGCGAATGTAGCGATAATTGCCTCCTTTGAAATGCTGAAAGTAGCGAATTCCATCCTCTGGAAGTGGATATTGCATCAGCATCTTCTCTATCATTGGAATATACCATGTGCCTACTTCTTCTGCCGTTGGAGTGTGAGCACCAGGAAAGTGGAATGAATGGTTGTAATGCTCCAAAAACAGTGGCTCGAAGTGAGCAAGAGTGTCCTGTTCACCGAACAATCCCCATACTTTGTCTTTGTAGTAGGGGTTGCAATAGCGGAATTGAACGGTTTCCAACTCTGCAAACTCCTGTATCAGGGATTCATCGATAACAAATTGCTGGTTGCCGTCCTTGCGTGGTGCTTTGTATTCATGCGAACCGATGCGTTCCTTCAGAAATGTCGTCATCCGAAAATGTGGGTTGCCAAGCAGGGCAGGGATGCCAACGATGGGCGCCAGCATCTGGGCATAGAACGAACCGCAACTGTTACCAACCAACAAGTCGGGATGCTCTCTGTCACAGATGTTTCGGATTTCTTCCAGTGCCATCTTCGGATGTATTGACAAGTCGGGAGTAAGCACCTCTACACGCCCTTCAAATGCCTCTCTCAGTGCCACAGCAGGTACGCACTGACCGCTGGCAAAGAAACCATGCAGGAATAATATCTTTTTCATCTATAGCCTGTACTTTATTTTTTTATCTCCAATATGCCATCTACCTCATGTTCAATAAACGGACCCTCCTTGCATTCCAGCAGGACGCTTGGTTCCAGACATTCCAAACCATGCCATACGTTTTTAGGAATGTCAACACCATACGTGCCGCTATCGTGACTGATGATACAAGACTCCAGCACTTCACCATTGTCGTTGTAGGTCGTTACCTTGACCTTACCTTTGATAATCACAAATGTCTCGGCTTTGGTAGGATGATGGTGCACTGGTATAAATGTGCCTGGCTCAAGACAATTAAGAAAACGATGACACTTATCATCGAGACTTTCATGGAAGTTATAGTTCATCCTCAGTCGTGGGGATTGCTTGGCTTGCTCTGCCACGCCATTAATCAGATTATCGTCTATGATTTTCATTTTTCTTTCGTAAAACTTGATTTAGTCAAGGGGTAATTTCAGATAGTTCCATGATGTCTAACATCTTGAATAGGACTCCATCAATAGATGAATGCCAGCTTTGGTGAAAGTGACCGTAATACCAATGTGTAAGTGTTATGGTCTCTGCTCTCAATTTGGTATAGATTGCATCTGTTGTCTCACGTTCCTTCTGTACATCATCTAACAGACTGTTGTCATATATTGCCCATTGCAGTAATCCATCTTTGTTCTGTAGTTCACAGAAAGATGGGGCGGTATGTGTCACTACTGTATCTTATATTTCATTTTGCAAATTATATTATCAGTGAAATTTTGTGCAAAAATGCATATAATATCCTAATACTCCAAACATTTATTACAAAAAAGTGCATAATAAAGCTATAATACAAAAGTTACTCAACTGATAGATTTATACTCGCCGGGAGTCATGCCGGTGAGGCGACGGAAGTATTTTGAGAAGAATGAGGGATTGGCAAAATGCATCTCATCGGCAATCTGTGCTGCAGGTTTATCCGTGTGGCGCAGTTCTATTTTGATACGTGTGATGAGGGCACGGTCAATCCAGTCTTTGGCGGTGGTGCCGCTTGTTTGGCGGATAATGGTGCTCAGGTAGCGCTCAGTGAGGCACATGCGGTCGGCATAGTAGCCTATTTGGTGATGTTCGGCACAGTGTTGGGTAACCAGTTGGAGGAAGCGATCGAAGATGGTCTGCTCGCGCGAACGACTGCTGGCCTGTTGGTCGATCTGCTGCTGGAACAGCTGGTTGTAGTGGTGCATCTGGGCTGCTACGAGGGCTGTGACGGTGGGACGATGATAGTCGTCGGAGGCATGAACCATTTGCCAAATGGTGTCCAGAATATGTCTGGCAGTAGCGATATTCTCTTCGCTGACAAGTAACTGGAAGTCGCGCACCTGCCCGTTGAAGGCCGACGGCATCTGTCCCTGTGCAAAGGGCATGGGGAAGTTAGAAAAAAGTCCCATTCCGAAGATGCGGAGGTCAGGCGACAGACGCTTGGGGTGGATGATGGTGCCCGGACCGATATAGACGAGTGTGCCACTCGTGAGGTGGCGGTCTTGCAGGTTGAAGTTGATGTCAGCCTCGCCGCTTATGACGATGCCCAAACGGTGATCATTGATGGTAAAAGGTGGCTTTTGGCGCATCAGCAGACTGAACACCGTGCTGTCGCCACGAACCATTGCCAGTTCACTATTCATGAATATATGCTCGCGAATTTGCGAGAGGTGTGGTGTCAGGATGTCACGCATTCGTGTGACGTCCATCAGTTGCGGTTGTCTGTTCATAATCAGTCCTTTTTTGTTGGCAAAGATAATCATTTTCTGCGAAACAATGCTCTGTTTATGTATAAATCGAACAAAAAGAACATTTCCCCATTCTTACAGATAACACCACGATGAAAAAAACATCGTACTTTTGCATCTGGAATTCAATGACAAAAGATGATATGAAGAAATTGTTTTTAGCTTTGACGATGCTGCCGATGCTGGCATTGGGACAGACGCTGGACGAGTGTCAGCAGGCAGCAGAGAAGAATTATCCGCTGATACAGCAGTATGGACTCATCGAGAAGACCACACAGCTGACTGTTGCCAATATCCAGAAGGGTTGGCTGCCGCAGGTGTCAGCATCGGCACAAGCCACGTATCAGAGTGATGTGACGGCTTGGCCTGACGAGATGAAGACGATGATGGGCGGTATGGGCATTGACATGAAGGGACTGACGAAGGATCAGTACCGTGTGGGCATCGATGTGCAGCAGACCATCTATGACGGAGGCGTCATCGGCAGTCAGAAACGCATAGCCCGTGAACAGGGCAAGGTGCAGGCAGCACAGAATGAAGTCAATATTTATAATGTTCGCAGGCGAGTGAACGAGATGTTTTTCGGGCTGTTGCTGATTGACGAACAGATCAAGTTGAACACCGACTTGCAGACACTGCTGGCAGGCAACGAACGCAAACTGGAGTCGATGACCAAACGGGGCACAGCAGCTGAGAGCGACCTGCAGAGTGTGAAGGCAGAGCGACTGAATGCGGTGCAGAAGGGTACTGAGCTGGCATCGCAGAAGCAGATGTTACAGCGCATGCTGAGTACATTCTGCGGCATAGAAATTAATAACATACAAAAACCGCAAGTGAAGGCAGAAGGCGGAGGGCTGACAGCGGAAAACCGTCGTCCGGAACTGAAGGCGCTGGATGCACAGATAGGCGTGCTGAATGCTCAGGAGAAAGCACTCAACGCTGCGCTGATGCCGAAGGTAGGCGTGTTTGCTCAGGGCTTCTACGGTTATCCGGGCCTGAATATGTTTGAGGATATGATGCGCCACAAATGGAGCTTGAACGGCATCGTCGGTGCACGGGTTACGTGGAACATCGGTGCCCTCTATACTCGCAAGAACGACAAGGCAAAACTGCAGTTGCAGCGTGATATGACAGAAAACAACAGGGAGGTATTCCTCTTCAATAACAACCTGGAACAGATTCAGCAGCACGAGAACATAGCACGCTATCAGAAGCTGATGACTCAAGACGGAGAGATTATATCGCTGCGACAGGCTGTGAGAAAAGCGGCAGAGTCGAAGCTGGCACACGGCATCATCGATGCGAACGACCTGGTGCGCGAAATTAATCAGGAGCATGCTTCCTGTGTGCAACAGTCAGTACACGAGATTGAAATGCTGAAAGAGATATACGACAATAAAATTACGACAGGGGGCCTCACCCCCGACCCCGGCCTCACCCCTAACCCCTCTCCAAGGGGCGAGGGGAACTTGAAGGGCGAGGGGAGTAGTTACTCTTACTATTAATCATAAAAAACAATATTTAGATATGAAATCATTTACAAGTCTATTTACTCCCCTCTCACATTGGAGAGGGGCTGGGGGTGAGGCTTTTGTGTGCTTGGCGCTGATGATGACAGCCTGCGGAAACAACGAGAAAGATTACGATGCAACGGGCACGTTCGAGGCTACCGAGACGACCGTGTTTGCTGAACAGAGTGGGGCATTGCTGTCGTTTGACGTGAACGAGGGCGACATGATGGAGGCAGCCCGAGAGGTGGGACTCATAGACACCACTCAGACGTGGCTGAAGATTCAGCAGATGGACGCTACCAAAGCGGTGTATCAGAGTCAGAAACCCGATATGGAACGCCAGATAGCTGCCACACGCCAGCAGTTGGCTAAGGCCCAGCAGGACGAGCAGCGCTACCGCGAACTGGTGGCCGACGGGGCTGCCCCCTCGAAGATGCTCGACGATGCCTCGAGTCAGGTGAAGGTACTGCAGAAACAATTGGATGCGCAGATATCATCGCTGAGCACCAGCACACAAGCCCTCGACAAACAGACAGCTGCTGCCGATGTGCAGAAGACGCAGTTGCAGGATATGCTCCGCAAGTGTCACATTCTGACGCCCACCAAGGGGACCGTACTCGAGAAATATGTGGAGCGTGGCGAGTTTGTAAGTGTGGGCAAGCCGTTGTTCAAGATAGCTGATACCGAGTCGATGCACCTGCGTGCCTACGTCACTTCAGCCCAGCTGCAGCACATTAAGATAGGTCAA
This sequence comes from Prevotella sp. E9-3, assembly GCF_022024015.1. Lineage (NCBI taxonomy): Bacteria > Pseudomonadati > Bacteroidota > Bacteroidia > Bacteroidales > Prevotellaceae > Prevotella > Prevotella sp. E9-3. The sequence continues at coordinate 2,012,853 of NZ_CP091786.1, read as the reverse complement.
CAGGTAAAGGTGTTTGCCGACTATGGCGACAACCAGCGCAAGGAGTATGCAGGTACGATCAGCTGGATATCGTCTCGTTCGGAGTTTACACCCAAGACTATTCTCACAGACGATGAGCGTGCCGATCTGGTGTATGCCGTCAAGGTGGCTATCAAAAATGACGGATTCGTGAAGATTGGTATGTACGGCGAGGTAAAGGGCCTCACCCCCGACCCCGGCCTCACCCCTAACCCCTCTCCAAGGGGCGAGGGGAACTTGAAGGGCGAGGGGAGTAAATAGACAATTCCTTCGAAAATAGATAGCGATGAATGAAGCAATCATTGTTAAAAACGTCAGCAAAAGTTACGGTAAAAAAGTAACTACTCCCCTCTCTCTTCAAGTTCCCCTCGCCCTTTGGAGAGGGGTTAGGGGTGAGGCCGGGGCTGGGGGTGAGGCTCCAATTCAGGCACTCAGCGATGTGTCGTTTGCTGTTGGCAAGGGCGAGGTGTTCGGACTGATAGGTCCCGATGGTGCCGGCAAGACATCGATGTTTCGCATTCTCTGTTCGCTATTACTGCCCGATACAGGTACGGCGGCGGTAGATGGCTACGATGTGGTGAAGCAGATGTGCGAGGTGCGCTGTCGGGTGGGCTATATGCCTGGCAAGTTCTCGCTATACCAAGATCTCACTATCGAGGAGAACCTGAACTTCTTTGCCACGCTTTTCGGAACGACTGTTGATGAAGGTTACGATAGTATCAAAGCCATATATTCGCAGATAGAACGCTTCAAAGACCGCAAGGCAGGAGCACTCTCGGGCGGTATGAAGCAGAAGTTGGCGCTCTCGTGTGCATTGGTACACCAACCCAGTGTGCTCTTCCTCGACGAGCCCACTACAGGTGTTGATCCTGTGAGCCGTAAGGAGTTGTGGGAGATGTTGTTGACGCTGAAGGAAAGTGGAATTACCATTGTGGCTTCAACGCCTTATCTTGATGAGGTGCGCTGTTGCGCGCGTGTGGCTTTTCTTGACCAGGGAAAGGTGCGCGGCATTGGCACTCCAGATGATATCCTCACACAGTTCGCCAGTATCTTTAACCCGCCAGGCATTGAGGATGGTTCAAGGTTCAAGGTTCAAGGTTCAAGTGAGAATGTCATTGAGGTGGAGCATCTGGTGAAAGCCTTTGGCGATTTCCATGCAGTTGACGACATCTCGTTCAGTGTAAAAAGGGGCGAGATATTCGGATTTCTGGGTGCCAACGGTGCAGGTAAGACGACGGCGATGCATATGCTGACAGGTCTGAACCAGCCAACCAGCGGAACTGGCAGGGTGGTAGGCTACGACATACGCACGGAGTACGAACAGATCAAGAAGCATATAGGCTATATGTCGCAGCGGTTCTCGCTCTACGAAGACCTCACCGTTGCCGAGAATATCCGTCTTTTTGCCGGCATCTACGGCATGAAGGACGATGAGATTCGCCGCAAGACCGATGAACTCATGGAACGCCTGCAGTTCACGGAGCACAAGAACGACCTCGTTGGCTCGCTGCCATTGGGTTGGAAACAGAAGCTGGCCTTCTCCGTCTCTATCTTCCACGAGCCGGGCGTGGTGTTCCTCGACGAACCGACGGGTGGTGTCGATCCTGCCACACGCCGCCAGTTCTGGGAACTCATCTATGACGCTGCCCGTCGCGGCATCACCGTCTTTGTGACTACCCACTATATGGACGAGGCAGAATATTGCGACCGCATCTCTATCATGGTGGACGGCAAAATCAGCGCACTCGGCACACCCGATGAACTGAAACAGCGTTTCCACCAACCCGACATGGACCATGTGTTTACCTATCTGGCCCGTCAGGCCACCCGATTCTCTGATTAATGGTTAATGGATAATGAAATGAAACAGTTTATAGCATTTGTAATCAAGGAAGCCAAGCATATTCTGCGCGACAAGCGTACGATGCTCATCCTCTTCGGCATGCCTGTGGTAATGATGCTGCTCTTCGGCTTCGCCATCACCACCGATGTGAAGAATGTGCGCACGGTGGTGGTCACCTCTGAGATGTCGCCCCGTACGCAGCAGGCCGTAGAACGACTGGCACAATCGGAATATTTTGTCATCACGCAGACTGTGAACACCCCACAGGAGGCCGAACGGCTCATCCGCAGTCAGAAGGCTGATATGAGCCTCACCCCCAGCCCCGGCCTCACCCCTAACCCCTCTCCAAGGGGCGAGGGGAACTTGAAGGGCGAGGGGAGTAGTAACCTTCAGTGGCAAATCATGGTTGACGGTAGCGACCCCAATATGGCTCAGCAATGGACTACATACGCCCAAAGCATACTGTCTCAGCCAGTTGACGGCAAACACTATTCACTCCCCTCGCCCTTCAAGTTCCCCTCTCTCTTCGGAGAGGGGTTAGGGGTGAGGCCGGGGCTGGGGGTGAGACTCCTCTACAATCCGCAGATGAAGTCGGCCTACAACTTCGTGCCTGCCATCATGGGTATGCTGCTGATGCTCATCTGTGCCATGATGACCTCGATATCGATTGTCCGCGAGAAAGAGAAAGGTACGATGGAGATACTGTTAGTATCACCCGTTAAGCCCCTGATGGTAATCATTGCCAAGGCGGTGCCCTATCTGGTGCTGGCCTTCGCCATCCTCATCACCATCCTCCTGATGGCGCGTTTCGTGCTGGGAGTGCCCCTTGCTGGTTCGCTGTTCTGGATTCTGGCTGTGAGCACCCTCTATATTCTGTTGGCGCTCTCGCTGGGACTGCTCATCTCCAACGTGGCACAGACACAACTTGTAGCCCTGCTACTATCGGCTATGGTACTGCTCATGCCTGTGGTGATGCTGTCGGGCATGCTGTTTCCAGTAGAGTCGATGCCGCAAGTGCTTCAGTGGCTGGCTGCGGTGGTTCCGCCCCGCTACTATATCGAGGCCATGCGCAAGCTGATGATCATGGGTGTGGGCATTGGCGAAGTGGCTCGCGAGGTAGCTGTGCTGACAGGTATGACGGTGGTGCTGCTTGCCATCGCCTTGAAGAAGTTTGATGTAAGACTGAAGTGATAATAATTATCAATTGTCAATTGTCAATTCTCAATTATGATTAAGTATCTCATACAAAAGGAGTTCCTGCAGATACGCCGCAATGTGTTTCTGCCCAAACTCATCATCATGTTCCCCATCGTCATCATGTGCGTCATGCCGTGGGTGATGCAGATGGAAGTGAAGAACATTGTGGTGGATGTGGTTGACATAGACCACACCGTGGAGTCGCAGCGATTGGTACAGCAGATTGCTGCCTCTAATTATTTCATCTTCGGTGGACAGAAGGCCACCTACGCTGAAGCGATGAAGGACATTGAGAAGGGTAGGGCCGATGTCATCCTCGAGATTCGCGGTGGCAAGTATCTCATTGCAGCCAATGCCGTCAACGGCACCAAAGGCTCAATGGGCAGCGCCTATCTGAGTCAGATAATAAGACCCACCCCCCAGCCCCTCCCTGTAATGGAGGGGAGTGGTTACTCTCAAGGGCAGCAGGTATCTGCTCCCTCCCTCACAGGGAGGGCTGGGGGTGGGTCTCTTCTCCTCTACAACAAGGGTCAGAACTACAAACTCTACATGATTCCCGCCCTCTTTGCCATTGTGATGATGCTGATGACGGGCTTTCTGCCCACACTCAACATCGTTGGCGAGAAAGAGGCAGGCACCATCGAACAGATCAACGTTACGCCCGTTTCCAAGTGGTCGTTCATCCTCGCCAAACTTATCCCATACTGGCTCATTGCGCTGTTTGTCATCACCGTGTGCTTGTTGTTGGCGTGGTTCGTTTATGGCATCACACCTGCTGGTCCCGTGTGGCTCATCTACGTGCTTGCTATGCTGCTGGCGCTATTCTTCTCTTCTTTCGGACTCATCGTGTCCAACTACTCCGACACCATGCAGCAGGCCATGTTCGTCATGTGGTTCTTTGTGGTGAGCATCATGCTGCTTTCGGGACTTTTCACCCCCACACGCTCTATGCCTCAGTGGGCCTATCTTACCACCTATATCAACCCCATGCACTACTTCATCGATGCCATCCGCACCGTCTTTATCCGTGGTGGTGGGCTGCACGAAACTGCCCATCAGGTCTTAGCCCTTGCTGGCATCGGTACGCTGATGGGTTGTTGGGCAGTACAGAGCTATAAAAAGAATAGTTAATCTATTTTCCCACGCAGAAATTTTTGAAGATATTTCCTAATACTTCGTTGGGGGTAATTTGACCACCGGTGATTTCGGCTAGGGAGTCAAGAGCTTGACGTAGATCTTCACTCAAAAGGTCTCCACTTATTTGCATTTCGAGACCGTCGATGACGCGTTGGATAGCTTCGTGTGCTCGAACGAGAGCGTCGTAATGGCGAGCATTGGTGATGATGACATCTGTTTCTGAAGTTTTAGGAGCAGCAGCTATAAGCTGCTGTTTGAGGCTTTCGAGTCCTATTCCGAATTTTGCTTGGAACGTGTCGGTCTTATTTTCGATGTGTATGACAGTTTGATCGTCACGTGTCACTATATCGGGGTAGGGAACGCCTGGTTCTGTCATCAGCAGGATGATGCGTGCTCTTTGAGCAGCGTCTTTGGAACGTTCTATACCAAGGCTTTCAATCTTGTCATCGGTATGACGGATGCCGGCGGTGTCAATGAAGCGGAAGGTAACGCCTCCCAACTGGATCGTATCTTCAATGGCATCGCGAGTGGTTCCTTGGATATCGCTTACAATAGCACGCTCTTCGCCAAGCAGGGCATTTAGTAAGGTGCTTTTGCCTACGTTGGGGGCACCAACAATGGCTACGGGAATACCATTTTTCAGGGCATTGCCTGTTTGGAATGTATCCGCCAGATGGGTGATGTGATTGTCGATAGTATAGGTGAGTTCTTGCAACTCCTTGCGGTCGGCAAACTCAAGGTCTTCGTGGTCAGAAAAATCTAACTCGAGTTCAAGTAGTGAGGTGAGCTTCAGCAGTTGCTCGCGCAGTTGGGCAAGCTTAGAAGAGAAGTGCCCACGCAGTTGGCTCATGGCAATATGGTGGGTGGCCATATTGTTTGAGGCTATCAGGTCGGCAACGGCTTCGGCCTGCGAGAGATCCATCTTTCCGTTGAGGTAGGCTCGTAGGGTGAATTCACCTGGACCTGCCTGCTGACAACCGTTTTCTATCAGTAGGGCTAAGACCTTGTTTAAAATATAACTAGATCCGTGACATGATATTTCTGCACAATTTTCGCCAGTATAACTATGAGGGGCACGGAATATGCTTACGAGAACTTCGTCTATGATATCTGTGCCATCTTTGATGTGTCCATAATGGATGGTGTTAGGTTGTGCATCACTGATGTTCTTGCTAAATACACGAGAAAGAATATCAAACATTTGAGGGCCTGAGATTCTGATAATTCCGATAGCGCCACCAGTGGCTGTGGCAAGAGCGCAGATTGTGGAAACCTCCCCCAATCCCTCCGTTAGGAGGGGGGAAGGTAGGGAAGGATTGGGGGTGTTCATTATTGTATTGATTTTAGTACTATTGTAGTGAATGGAGGGCATCCTCAAGCGTTTTCATGTCTTCGTCGGTGGTTGCCCAACTTGTGACGAAACGGCAGAGTGTATGATTGGCATCGACGGGTTCCCATGTTTCGAAAAGTACGTGAGACATTAGTTGCTGCTTTTGGTCGTTTGAAAGTACAACAAACTGCTGGTTAGTGGGGGATTCCTTTATCGGGATCCCCGCTGTAATGAATAGTTGGCGCAGCTGCATGGCTTTCTGAATGGCATGTTTGGACAATTCGAAATACAAATTGTTTGTAAAGAGTGCATCGAACTGAACTCCAGCCAGTCGGCTTTTGGCCAGAAGGGCACCATGCTGTTTGATAATGTTGAAGAAATGGCGTGGTGCATTGTGACGCGGGAAAACGACAGCCTCACCACAAAGTGCGCCCTGTTTTGTACCACCAATATAGAACACGTCACAGTGGTGAGCCAACCAAGGTAGGTCGAAGTCGCAGCCTTCTGCCATCAATCCATATCCCAGACGGGCACCGTCGATAAATAGGGGAATTTCGTACTCTTGACAGAGGTTGTATATGGACTCAATTTCAGATGCTTTGTAGATGGTGCCCAGCTCGGTAGGCATTGTGATATAAACAATACCGGGAATAACCATATGCTCGTAGGATGAATCGGCATAGAACCGATCATGAAAGGCACGAAGGTCTTCGGCAGTCATTTTGCCATCGTGAGCAGGTAGGGTGATGACTTTATGGCCAAAGGCCTCTACTGCTCCAGATTCGTGAACGTTGATATGTCCTGACTCTACGGCAATGACACCCTCATAGCCGGTAAGAACACCATCGATGACGGTAGTATTGGTTTGAGTGCCGCCAACAAGGAAAAAAATGTCAGCATCGGGTGTTTGACAGGCTTGACGAATTTTTTCACGGGCCTGCTCACTCCATACGTCAGAACCGTAAGAAGAACTTTTTGTGTTGTTGGTTTCAATAAGACTACGGAGCACTAAACTGTGTGCCCCGTTGTTGTAATCGCTTTCAAATGAAGTCATTATTTGGTTATCCGTTTATATATGATTAAATTCTATCTAATACTTTTTGGATTAGTGTGTCTATAGAATTTTTGTATTCTGTATTCATCTTTTGGGCATATCGGTTGGCAATAACCATACAGCATGTCATGGCTCGATGACCAAGTAGAGAGGCAAGGCCGGCAAGGGCGCTTGACTCCATTTCAAAGTTGCAAACACGCATGCCTTCATACTCAAAACTTTCTATTTTCTCGTTCTGTCGTGGGTCGGCAATATCGGCACGAAGCTGACGCCCCTGTGGACCGTAGAAACCACCGCAAGCCACGGTGTAGCCACGCACCATATCGTCTTGAGCGATTTGACTGATAAGATTGGCATCGGCCACTGCTACATATGGGGCTCCTTTTATGGGATCCCAATGCATGTGCTGCTTGAAAGCTTCTTCCATTTTTAAATCGCAAACATGATTGCGGCCAGCATAATAGTTGAGAAGACCATCGAAACCGATACTTTTTACAGATGCTACAAAACATCCAGTCGGTGTGAATGGTTGCAAACCTCCACAAGTGCCAATGCGTACCATTGTAAGTGTGCGATGGTTGACTTTCTCCTTTCGTGTAGTGTAATCGATATTGGCAAGTGTATCGAGCTCGTTTACTACGATGTCGATGTTATCGCATCCGATGCCGTGGCTCTGCACGGTGATGCGCTTACCCTTATATGTGCCGGTGATGGTGTGGAATTCGCGGCTGCTTACCTCGCATTCCTTGGTGTCGAAGTGGGCTGCAACAGTATTTACACGGGCAGGGTCACCCACGAGTATTACTTTATCGGCCAACTGTTCTGGCTTGAGATGCAGATGGAAACAAGAACCATCTGCATTGATGATGAGTTCGGACTCGGGAAACTGTTTGTGATTCATATTAGTATATAAATTTAGGGTCAATTCTCGGTATTTCGAATGGTTTTCTCCAACTGATGAATTTTTCGTTCGATAGCCTCCAATTGTTGTTCGCTTTCTAAAATATCATTTTTCAGAGACATTCGTTCACTTTGAGTCGCCTCTTCATAGTAGCTGCGCGTTTTATCAAGAACAAACATAATATCGTCACGCTGTTTTTGCATTGAGAGAAGTTCTTTTATGCGTTGACGGTTGGCAGGAATACGAAAATCTGACATATTTGTATATGTCTTCTGGTCGTTGATGACAAATTGGAATCTTGGATTTTTACCATTGTTTTCAGACTGTGAACGAACTGCGGCATAAATGTTCTGCTTACGCTGCAGAGCTGCGGTTACTTCTCTTTTGTCTGTCCAGGTATCGGCAATACGGTCTATGCGAGCAAGTGAACGAACAACCGTTTCGTCGCTATTTGTGACAACTTGTCTCGTTTCTGTTGGTATAAAGCAATAGACGCAAGTTTTACCTTTAGGTTGACGGCGGTTTGAAGCGAAATATGCCAACTGGTTTTGTTCATCAATAACATAGGAATAATCATCTGCATCTGAATTGAAGGGTAATCCTAAATTTTCCGGTGCCAGATATTTGCCTTCATCATTATCAAAACGTGTACGGTATATATCATACCCACCAAGTCCTTCACTACTTTTAGCGGCGAAGTATAGAGTGATGCCATCTGGCATTAAGTAGGGATAATCAAGATCAAATAATTGTCCATCATCGTTAATTCCTGCAAGAGGTTCTCCTTCTGTCCATCCGTCTGATAGTAAATCACTTTGGAATAGATATTTGTATCCTAATTCTTTGTCAAATTTTGAATAGATACATTTATTCCCTAATTCGTTCACATAAACCATACCAACTCCAGGCTTGCGAAAAAAATCTTGATATGTGGCAATTCTGCCTTCTTCTTTGTTGACCTGAATGGCAGTCATGAACTTTGTACTATCAGTTACAGTACTATCGGCAATTACAATACGAGCTGTTGAACCCAACATTGATGTAAACCGCGGGTCTTCGACAACAACTGGTGTCTTAGGCCGTATAACTTTTTTTCTTTTTGCTGCATTAATGGTTGTGGGGAATATCAGCAAAAGACAGATAAATAATATTAGTTTACTTTTCATTGTTTTCTTGCATTTATAAATTACAAAGTTAAGAAAATGTATGAAAATTCGCAATGATGGTAATGAATTATTAAATGTTTTTAATACTATGTAGAAGGATAATTTTTTGTTGTTTAATGATTCACGAACAAGATTTTAATCTTCTTCTACTAATTTTCCCTCTGTATTCAATGCATTCCAAATAGAATAGCGAACCTCGGGGTTCATTGCTTCGGCTTGTTGTATAAGAGCATTTATACCGGAGCGCTGACTATCGTGTTCGTAAGGGCATAACTTTATTTGTTTTTCATATCCACGTAGTTCGGCATAATGTGCTATCTCGGCTTCTGGTATCATGCATAACGGTCGAATGATACTTAATGGCATTTTTTTCATTCTAAGCAAAGCAGGCATTGTACCAAAACGTCCCTGGAAAGTCAGGTTCATAAATGTTGTTTTGATGATATCGTCTTGATGATGGCCAAGGGCAATCTTGTTGCAACCCAGTTTTTGGGCCAGGTTGAATATTTCTTTTCGACGATACCATGAACACAGAAAGCATGGCGATTTCTGTCGGCGAGAATCACGCCCCGAATGAATACTGTTACCTCCTACTTCGAAACGTGTGGTGCAAATGTGGAGCGGTATGTCTAACTCATTGCAAAAATGCTGTAAATAGTCGGTTGAAGTTTCATAATGAATATTCTCCATTCTAACATGAATAGCTTCTACTTTGAAGTGTGGATGATGGATTTTTGAACGTTTGGCCAATAGTTCCAATAAGCACAAAGAATCCTTGCCACCAGAAAGAGCTACTAATATGTAGTCGTTATCGGCAAGGAGGTGATACGTAGCGAAAGCCTTCACGAAGCGTTCGTTCAGTTTCTTCCACAATCTCCTTTCTTCTTTCTCTTGGGTGATGCCAGCCATATACTTCTACTTCATGAATACCAAATAGACAGCGCAGATGATGAGTAGGAAAGCTAAAATGTGGTTCCAATGAAGATGGGTTCCCTGAAACATGATGTTGGCAATGATACAGAATACGGCCAACGAGATACATTCCTGAATAACTTTGAGCTGGATGAGATTAAAGGGACCTCCATTCTCAATGAAGCCAAAGCGGTTGGCTGGTACTTGGCAGCAGTATTCAAAAAAGGCAATGCCCCATGAGAAAACAATAACGCCAAAAAGGGGCCAGTTGCTGGATGTGCCCGACTCCTGAAGTTTTAAATGCCCATACCAAGCAAGCGTCATGAAAACGTTACTTAGTATGAGCAGTATGATAGTATAAAGTCCGTTCATAATTATTGGGGGTGTTGCCGTGACATAGCAACAGATTGAACTATTTTGACTGAAGGAAATTATCCATGTTCTGAGCAGCACGGCGGCCGTCGCCCATAGCAAGGATTACCGTAGCGCCACCACGAACAATGTCGCCACCTGCAAAGATTTCCTTGCGGCTTGATTGCATCTCTTCGGAGACAGCAATGGTGTTCTTTCGTCCCAACTCCAAGCCCTCGATAGACTTGGGAACCAGTGGGTTGGGTGATACGCCAACAGCAACGATTACCTGATCGACATCAAGCGTAACAGTCTTACCTTCAACGGGAACCGGACTGCGACGACCTGATGCGTCAGGTTCGCCCAACTCCATTACCTGCAGAACTGCCTGCTTGACGGCACCATTCTCATCGGCAATATACTCGATAGGATTATGCAGGGTGAGGAACTTGATGCCCTCTTCCTTAGCATGCTTAACCTCCTCGAGACGGGCTGGCATCTCAACCTCTGAACGGCGATAAACCAGTGTAACATCAGCACCCAAACGTTTAGCCGTACGGCAAGAGTCCATAGCTGTGTTTCCACCACCTACCACGAGTACACTCTTGGCGGGGTTCAGCGGTGTATCGGTCTTGGGGTTAGCTGCATCCATCAGGTTCACACGTGTCAGATACTCGTTCGATGACATGATGTTGATGCTGTTTTCGCCAGGGATGTTCATGAAGTTTGGCAGGCCGGCACCAGAGCCTACGAAGATTCCCTTGAAGCCCTGTTGCTCAAGAGTCTCAACACTGATAGTCTTACCCACAATAACGTCTGTCTGGAAGTGTACCCCCATCTTAGCAAGGTTCTCGATTTCCACATCCACAATCTTGTTAGGCAAGCGGAACTCAGGAATACCGTATTTCAGCACACCGCCAATCTCATGGAGTGCTTCGAATACGTAAACATCATACCCTTTTTTGACCATGTCGCCCGCGAACGAAAGACCTGCAGGACCTGAACCTACAACGGCAATTTTGATACCATTGGCAGGAGCAATCTCAGGCAGAGAGATGTTACCACTCTCGCGCTCAAAATCGGCAGCAAAACGCTCCAGATAGCCGATAGCTACAGCTGGCTCATTCATCTTCAGGTGGATACACTTGCTCTCACATTGCTTCTCCTGAGGACAAACACGACCGCAGACAGCGGGAAGGGCAGAGGTGTTCTTCAGCACCTTAGCAGCTGCCAGGAACTGGCCACGCTCAATGTTCTTTACGAACGATGGAATATTGATGTTGACAGGACAACCCTCAACGCAGCTTGGTTTAGCGCAGTCAAGACAGCGTTTTGCCTCAGTCATTGCCATTTCTTTCGTGAGGCCGATGTTTACCTCCTCAGTACGAGTTGTGGCACGATAAACAGGATCAAGTTCGGGCATAATAACGCGCTCAATTTGAGTACGCTCCTTAGGCTTCATCGAAGCACGTAACTCCTTACGCCACTCAGCATCACGATCGGTAAGCACTTCAATGCTATCGTTAGTAGGATCGGCATCCATTGAGATGGTTGAACCAGAATTGTCAACTGTCAATTCTCCATTGTCAATTGAGTCTAAATGTTCCTCGTAGTGGGCCAGTTCTTCCTGCTCTTCGCGTTTGAAGGTGCCCATACGCTTAAACATCTCATCCCAATCAACCAATGCACCATCGAATTCAGGACCGTCGATGCAGACAAACTTTGTTTTGCCACCAATGGTGAGTCGGCATGCACCACACATACCTGTACCGTCAACCATAATGGTGTTGAGTGATACCTCGCATGGTATGCCATGCTTCTGGGCGGTAAGGTTAGAGAACTTCATCATGATAGGAGGACCAATGGCGAAGATTTTATCGACATGCTCCTGTTCGATAAATTTCTCGATACCAACAGTTACTACACCTTTCTCACCGTAACTGCCGTCATCGGTCATAATAATAACCTCGTCAGAACTTTCACGTACCTTGTCTTCAAGAATAATCAGGTCCTTAGAGCGACCTGCCATTACGGAGAGTACACGGTTGCCGGCATCCTTGAGTGCTTGGATGATAGGTAGCATAGGAGCTACGCCAAGACCGCCACCAGCACAAACCACAGTTCCATAGTTCTCTATTTTTGTTGGATTGCCAAGAGGACCAACCACATCCGTCACATAATCGCCTACATTCAAGGCACAGAGTTTTTTAGATGAGAGTCCAACCATCTGCACAACCAGTGTGATGGTACCCTTGTTAATGTCTGCGCCTGCAATGGTCAGTGGCATGCGCTCACCTTTCTTGCCTACGCGAACGATTACGAAGTTGCCTGCTTTACGACTGTTAGCAATTAATGGAGCTTCTATTTCGAAAAGAAAAACCTTCTCAGAGAATTGCTCTTTTCTGACGATTTTGTTCATAATCTTTGTTTGTTGTGTTCAGATTGTTTGCTAATTGGCTGCAAAGATAACAAAATGTTTATAATTATCCATACTTTTTTACAAAAAAAAGATGCAAGCAGATTGTTATGCTTGCATCTTTGTTGTTTCGGTATAATAATTGAATAATATTCTACATATAATTGAACGTTAATCGATGATATCGCATCCCATGTAGGGTACAAGTGCTGCTGGAATCTTGATACCATTCTCTGTCTGGTTGTTCTCGAGCAGGGCTGCAACGATACGTGGTAGAGCCAATGCAGAACCATTCAATGTGTGGCAGAGTTCAGTTTTCTTTGTCTCAGCATTACGATAGCGGCACTTCAAACGGTTGGCCTGATAGGTGTCGAAGTTTGATACACTTGATACCTCGAGCCAGCGTCCCTGAGCTTCTGAATATACCTCGAAGTCATAGCAGATAGAAGATGTAAACGACTGATCTCCACCGCAGAGCAACAGAATACGGTAGGGGAGTTCCAATTTCTTTAGTAATCCTTCTACGTGTTCCAGCATCTCTTTGTGACTCTCCTTTGAGTGTTCGGGCTTGTCAATGCGTACAATCTCAATCTTTGAGAACTCATGCAAACGGTTCAAACCACGAACATCTTTGCCATAAGAGCCAGCCTCGCGGCGGAAGCATTCTGTGTAAGCACAATTCTTAATAGGCAGGTCCTTTTCGTCTAGGATGACATCGCGATAAATGTTGGTAACAGGAACCTCAGCTGTGGGGATGAGATAGAAATCGTCAACTTCGCAGTGATACATCTGACCTTCCTTATCTGGAAGCTGACCTGTGCCATAGCCAGAAGCTGCATTTACTACTGTTGGAGGCATAATCTCGGTATAACCACTCTTGCGAGCCTCATCGAGGAAGAAATTGATGAGGGCACGCTGTAAACGAGCGCCTTTACCTATATATACTGGGAATCCTGCACCTGTAATCTTTACACCAAGGTCGAAGTCGATGAGGTTGTACTTTTTTGCGAGTTCCCAATGGGGCAAGGGATTGGCAATACCAAGCTTTGGATTCACGTCCCAATTGCCAACAGTATCATTGGCAGTGCATTCTTTCAAGTTACTTTTTACCACATGGTTGTCCTCAGCGGCAGCACCTTCTGGTACCTCATCGTATGGTATGTTTGGAATCTGGCAGAGAAGACGAGTCATTTCCTCCTGAGCCTGGTTCATAGTATCTTCCAGTTGCTTATTGGTTTCTTTCATCTTTGAAACCTGTTCTTTGATAGCGTCAGCTTCCGCTTTCTTTCCTTCTTTCATCAATCCTCCAATCTGAGCTGCCATTTTCTTGGCTTCAGAAAGGTTTCTGTCGAGTTCCTGTTGAGCCTCACGACGCTTCTTGTCAACAGACAAAACTTCATCGATGGCCGCTTTGGCGTTAGAGAAATGCTTTTTCTCCAAGCCACGAATAACGCGTTCTGTTTCCTCGGTAATGAGTTTCAGTGTAAGCATAATGTATTTTTTTTATTTAATTATTCTTTTGTAAAAATCTTTAATTATATAAAGTGGTGCAAAGGTACATCAATTTGGTAAAAGCACCAAACATAAAAGGTAAAAAAACACAAAAGCGACGGTCTTCACAGACAATCGCTTCCATCTTCAATAGGTATTAGTTCTTTTAAGGTAAAAAGATTGTTTTCAGGATAACGTTGGCAAAGGTATGGAAAAGTTTTGTATTTTGCAAACTTTTCTTTGATTTTTTTTAATTATAATTGTTGTGTGGGTACACAATTACTTGATTTGTATCTATTTTTATAACAAAAATAAAGAAATAGATTATTCTTGAAGTTTTTTCAATCTGCGTTTTGCATCATTAGCTTCTGGGTATAATTCAAGCGCTTTTTGGTAATTTCTTATCGCAGCATCTTTCATTTGCTCTTGTTCGCACTCTTTTCCTAATAATGTATATTCTGCGGCCAATCGTTTTAAGATTTTGTCACGACCAAGTTTTTCTTTACGTAATGCTTCGATTTCTGCTTTTTGTTTATTTATGATACCTAATTTATGTTGAATGAATCTACGTGCTAATGGCTTTTCAATATCATATCTGCTATGAATGGCTAAAAAGAAATAATCGAGAAAAGATTTATAATCTCCCTTGTTAAATGCTATAATAGCATCATGGTATTGATGGTCGGCTTTGCCTTCTTGCATGGCGCGTTCAATGATGTTTTGATCATTATAACGTCGGGCAAAATGAACGACTTCGCTTCTAACGAAAATGTCTTTCTGTCTGATAGGTTCTTTTAGCGAGATACCTTTAAGTGACGTGCATCTTGAAAGGGCAACATAAGTTTGCCCTCCAGCAAATACTCCACCAGTGAAGTCGATAGAAACTTGATTGAATGTGAGACCTTGGCTCTTGTGTACTGTGATGGCCCATGCAAGTCGGATGGGAAACTGTGTGTAAGTTCCAAGCAACTCTTCTTCAATTTTTTGTACTTTCTCATTGAACGTATAGCGCATATTTTCCCATACTTCACGTTCAACAAATAGTTCATTGCCTTCTTCTGTCATTATGGTGACGACACCTTCTGGTTCATCTATTTCACTTATAGTTCCAAGTGTGCCATTTACCCATCTTTTTTCTTTGTCGTTTTTAATGAAAATGATTTGGGCTCCTACTTTTAACTGAAGTTCCATTGGCGTAGGGAGTGATGACTCAGGAAAGTCTCCTTTTATATTTCCGAAGAAAACCGACGGAAGTCCAGGCAGTTCTTTTAATCGTTGTTCGTTGGTATAGTCAACTACATCGCGGCGTGCTGCTAAGATGATGCGAAGAGGGTTTGTAGTGGTCTCCAATGAAACATTTCTTTTCGAGTCTTCTTGCGAATTTATAACAACACGACTATTAAGGTCGTTCAGGTCTTGAGTAGTGGCGTTGTTTTCACGGATACGATCGAGAATCTTTATAAAATGCTCATCTTTTTGTCGATAGACTTTCCGAAGTTCTATACTTACCAATTGCATTTGCTGCCAAACTTTGGCGTTGAAAAAATATGCAGATGAGTAAAATGGTGAGAGTAACCGTTTGTCTTCTTCTTTTAGGACAGGTTCCAACTGGTAAATATCACCCACCAGAAGGAGTTGCTTTCCACCGAAAGGTTCATAGTTACGAGTATAGATGCGTAGTACTTTATCAATAAAATCAATGATGTCGGCTCTTACCATCGAGATTTCGTCGATAATAATCAGTTCAACCTCACGAAGAAGTTTCTTTTGCGCATTTGTGTATTTTAATGTTTCTCGGATGTGTCTTCGATCGTACTGTGTATCGTTTGGTAATAATGGATGAAAAGGGAGTCGAAAGAAACTATGGAGAGTAGCACCGCCAGCATTGATTGCGGCGATACCAGTAGGAGCAAGAATCACATTTTTTTTCTTTGTATTCTGCGCTACATATCGGAGAAATGTCGATTTACCCGTACCAGCTTTTCCTGTAAGAAAAAGTGAGCGACGAGTATAGTTGACAATTTGTAGAGCATCTTGCCACTCTTTGTTGTCTAAGTCCAGTTCCATGTTATATGTATGGAAGCTATTGTATATGTGATATTTGTAAACAATGATATATTACTGAATTGAATCACTATTCAATAGATTATTACCGTCATAATTTGTATCCCAGTTTCCCAAACTGTCTGTGTTGATACTATCATTGGGATCGAAATAAACGCCTTCACACTGATACATGCTCGGCGTGATAGTTACATCCTTCGATTTCTCAAACTTACCATGGTATTTCTGGAATTTTACATCTGAGAGCACTTTCTCATAAAAAGCGCCACAGATAGGAAGAGCCGTTCGCGAACCTTGTCCTAGCTGACCTGTGCGGAAATGGATTGCTCGATATTCCCCACCTACCCATGCACCACAAACCAATTTAGGGCAGACACCTACGAACCATGCATCTGAATGGTTATTAGATGTACCTGTTTTACCACCAAATTCTGTATCATTGAAATTGCGTACAAACGTCCACATATTCATACTTGTTCCTCCACGTTCGCGCATACCTGCCATTAGCATTTGTTGCATGAGAAATGCTGAACGGTAAGGGACTGCTTGACGTTCTTCCGACTTCGCAGTGTATATGGTATTACCATCACGATCTTCTATTTTGGTAACAAGTATAGGCTCATGGAACACTCCATCATTTACTATTGTTGTATACGAATTGACTAGCTCGAGTAGATTCACATCGCTAGCACCAAGAGCAAGTGAAGGTGTAGGGTCAAGCTTACTTTTGATGCCCATTGCATGTGCGGTATTTACAACATTGTCAATTCCTACTTCCTGTCCAATCTTAACTGCTACTGAATTGATGCTTTGAGCAAAAGCTGATTTCAGTGGCATATCCATATTACTAAAATAGCCATTAGCATTTGTTGGAGCCCAGATAACTTCTTTTTTCTGAACTTCATCATATACCTTCATGCCAAAGTATGAATCCATACGTGTGTCACAAGGAGTTAATCCTTTGTTCATAGCTTCAGTATAAACGAACAGTTTAAAGGTAGAACCAGGCTGCCGCATAGCTGTAACTTTGTCGTATTTCCATGTTTTGAAATCGATATCTCCTACCCAAGCTTTTACATGACCAGTATTTGTTTCCATCGCTACAAATCCACAATGCATAAAATGTTCCATATAGCGAATGGAGTCGAGTGTTGACATTTCTGTTTCATACGTTCCGTCATAGCTAAACAACTTTACCGGATGAGGTTGGTTCAGATAGAAGTCAACAGAATCAGGATCATTAGGGAACCTGCGCTGTAGATATTTGTAAACGGGCAGACGTTTGGCTATGTTCTCAATGAAATTCGGGATTTCTTGATGGCGTTCGTCCTGCCATGGATTCATTCCCCTCCAGTGATCATTGAACCGTTTCTGGAGTTGTTCCATTTGAGTCCAAGCTGCTTCCTCAGCATACTTTTGCATACGTGTGTCAATAGTGGTATAGATTTTTAGTCCAGACGTGTATAAGTCAACATCATTTTCTTTGCACCAATCATGTAAATAGGTGGCAATCTCTTCACGGAAATAGGTTGCCTGTCCATCGTATGCACTCTCAACGCTATAGTCGAGGTCTATATCTTTCTTTTTCAGCGAGTCGCATTGCTCTGCAGTAATATCACCATGCTTCAGCATCAGATCCAATACTACATTTCTGCGTTTTTTGCTGTTATTTGGGTTTAAGCGAGGATTATAGTATGTGGTAGCCTTCAGCATTCCTACAAGTATTGCTGCCTGATCTGGTGTGAGGTCTTTTGGAGCAATACCAAAATATGTTCTGCAAGCTGTTTTTATGCCAAACGAGTTAGAACCAAAGTCAACAGTGTTGGCATACATCGTAAGTATTTCTTCTTTTGTGAAGTTAATTTCCAACTTTACCGCTGTTATCCATTCCTTACTCTTAAGAATAAGCATCTTCAGGCCTGGTACGTTTCCCAACAAACCCGTAGAGTATTCTGAACGTGTGCGAAATAGATTTTTAGCCAACTGTTGAGTAATTGTTGATGCACCACGAGCATCATGATGTATTGCATAATCTTTTAATGCGGCAAAGAATGCCTGGAAATCGATTCCGAAGTGATGATAGAAACGTTCGTCTTCCGTATCGATAAGAGCTTTCCAGAAAATGGGGTTCACTTCATTGTAAGTCACAGGAGTACGGTTTTCGCTGAAAAACTTACCGATTAGTACACTGTCGGCACTATAGATTTCGGAAGCCTGTGCCGGACGAGTGTTTTTCACTGTTTGCATGCTTGGCGACTTTCCAAAGAGCCAAAGGAAATTGTTGTCAACAGCAATCAGATATAGAAAGAAAGCAAGGATACATGAAAGTAGTCCTGATACAATCTTTATATACCAAGGACGCCCTTTGAAAAACCATAGAAAGGAATTCCAAATAATTAGTATGTAGACATGGAGATACTCATTCCATATCCTTTTAATCTGAGATCCCATCAATTTGAAGTATCCATCCATTTCGTTCATAATCTTTCTTTAAGTTTTAACAAGTAGTATTGTCTACAATCGATGATTGTTTGATGTATTCAATAATCTCTTCTTTTTGATCAGGTGAGAACCATTTAACTTCTGGATCGCGCTTAAACCATGTTAACTGTTTGCGTGCATAACGTCGAGTATTTCCTTTCAGTCGTTCTATAGCTTCATCTAATGTCCAAACACTATCAAAATATGCGAACATCTCTTTGTATCCCACAGTGTTAAGTGCATTAAGTTCGCGTAAAGGATAAAGAGCTCTTGCTTCTTCCATAAGCCCATGCTTCATCATTAAGTCCACCCGATGGTTTATGCGTTCATAGAGTTCATTCCGGTCTCTATTTAATGCAATCTTAATAATGTGGAACGGACGTTTTTTCCTTTCGTTCTTACGAAACGATGTGTAAGTTTTTCCAGTCATTATACAAATCTCTAATGCATGAACAACTCGTCTAGGGTTTAATCTGTCAACAATTGCCCAATGTTCAGGATCAAGTTCGTGTAGTTGATTGCAAAGCGCTTCAAGTCCTTCATCTGCCAAACGTCGTTTTAACTCTTCGCGTGTATTATCATCTACTGTTGGAATATCGTCAATACCATTACATACAGCATCTATATACATCATGCTTCCACCAGTCATCAATGCGTAATCGCTATCTTTGAATAACTCTTCAAGAAGAGTCATTACCTGCTGCTCGTAGATAGAAGCACTAAAGTAATCCTTTATGCTTTGTGTTGCCACAAAGTAATGCCGCACCTGCCGCAATTGTTCTTCGGTAGGTGCGGCCGTTCCTATTTTCATCTCTCGATATATCTGTCTTGAATCAGCATTGATAATCGGGATATTGAATTGACTTGCCAAATTAAGACATAAATCAGTCTTACCGACAGCCGTTGGGCCTGTGACAACGATTAAAGTCTTCAATCTTCTGTTTTATGACTCCTTTTTGTAGGACGATGTCTTTATTATCTAATGATGCCACGTTTTGAATTCTCTACAAAACTGCAGATGTATTCCACTTCTTTTGACTCAGGATATTTAGCACGAGCTTCAGCAATACCTTCTTTCAGTACGCTGCTTGCATAGATAATTCTATATGTGTCATGAATAGCATCAATCACCTCGTTTGAGAATCCTCTACGGCGCAGGCCAATAAGGTTTACACCAGCAAAACGAACAGGCTCTTTACCTGCTATTACATAAGGAGGAATGTCCTGACTCGTACGGGTACCTCCTTGAATCATGACATAACCACCAATATTATTAAACTGATGAACAAGTACTTCTGCAGAGATAATAGCATTATCATCTACCACAACTTCACCAGCAAATTTAGTAGAGTTGCCTATGATACAACCATTACCAATAACACAGTCGTGCGCCACATGCATGTTTTCCATCAGCAGATTGCCCGATCCTACAACTGTCTTTCCTTTTGAGGCAGTTCCTCTACTTATCGTGACATTCTCTCTGATAGAGTTGTTGTCTCCAATTTCAGCTGTTGTTATTTCACCTTTGAATTTCAGGTCCTGTGGTTTAGTTGCGATACTTGCACCTGGGAAAAACTCGTTATTGTTGCCGATACGAGCACCATCATGAACGGTAACGCTATTGATAAATTTGTTGTTATTGCCAATCACCACATCTTTGTTGATCACACAGAATGGACCGATAATATTGTTGTCACCGAGTTTGGCTTCTGGGGCAACTACGGCTAAAGGGTGAATCGTATTCATGAGCTTTAAATTTCTAATGATTATTTTTCAACATAAAATTGTTGACTTATTTGTTTTTTACAATTTGAGCTGCAAAAGTAGCTTCAGATACAACTTTGTCGCCCACAAATGCATAGCCTTTCATCGTTGAGATTCCGTGGCGTAATGGAGCCAACAAATCGACCTTGAAGATTAGTGTATCACCAGGTACAACTTTTTGACGGAATTTCACACCATCTATCTTCATGAAGTAAGTAGAATAGCGCTCTGGTTCGTCAAGTGTGTTCAGTACAAGCAGGCCACCACATTGAGCCATCGCTTCAATCTGAAGGACACCTGGCATAACAGGTTCCTGTGGGAAGTGTCCCTGGAAGAACGGCTCATTTGAGGTGATATTCTTCACGCCCACGATACTTGTAGAACCAAGACTAATTACCTTGTCCACCAACTGCATGGGGTAGCGATGGGGCAGTAATTCACGGATTCGGTTAACATCCATAATTGGCTCGTCATTTGGATCATAGAATGGTGCCTGAATTTCGTGTTTGCGAATCTCAGAACGCATCTGACGTGCAAACTTATTATTGATAGTATGACCAGGACGAGTAGCAATGATACGACCTTTGATGGGTTTTCCAATAAGAGCCATATCTCCGATAATGTCGAGTAGCTTGTGTCGTGTACACTCGTTTTCCCATTGTAATGGCTTGTGCTGAATGTAGCCCAAATCGTTGGCATCACGATGCTCAACATGAAGCATATCAGCAAGCATGTCAAGACGTTCCTGAGTTGTCTGACGTTCATAGATAACGATTGCGTTATCAAGATCACCGCCCTTAATCAGGTTTGCTTGCAACAGAGGCTCAATATCGCGCACAAATACAAAGGTGCGTGCACTAGCTATCTCAGTAGAGTAGAGCTGTGGGTCGTCGAGTGTTGCAAACTGCGAGTTGATAAACTTGCTTTCAAAAGAGCACATCGCTGTTATAGTAAAGGCATCGTCAGGCAGGATGGTAATACATGAACCTGTCTGTTCGTCCTTAATTTCAATCTTCTTACGAATGGTGTAATAGTCCTTTGGCGCATTCTGTTCTTCAATACCAATTTCCTGTATCTTGTTCACGTAAAGAATAGCTGAGCCGTCCAAGATAGGAAACTCAGGACCATTAACCTGAATGAGGCAGTTATCAACGCCTAAAGCGTAAAGTGCAGAAAGTCCGTGTTCAACTGTTGAAACTCGTATGTCGCCTTTTCCCAATACTGTACCACGCTGTGTGTCAACCACATTTTCAGCTACAGCATCAATAATTGGCATACCTTCAATATCAATACGTTGTATTTTATATCCGTGATTCTCGGGCGCGGGATTGAATGTTACAGTTAAGCTCAATCCCGTGTGCAGACCTTTTCCGCAGAGAGAAAAGCTGCCTTTCAGCGTCTTTTGTTTCATCATATCGTTCATGAATTAAATACGGATTTACTTGTTTCTAATTGTATGATTTAAGATTTGTGATTTTTCAATTCTTCTATTTCCTTTCTCAAGGCGTTCAGTTCCTTATACATGTCGGGCAAACGACGGAAAATAGCTTGAGACTTAAAGAAAGGTGTTGGTTCCATTGGGGGGGTGCCAATAAGTGTCTGATTGGGCTTAATGCTACCAGGAACACCACTCTGAGCACCTAAATTTACATGGTCTCCTATGGTTATGTGACCTGCCAATCCCACCTGACCGCCAAACATGCACCATGAGCCTACCTTGGTTGAACCTGCAATACCTACTTGTGCTGACATAACAGTATTCTCACCAATTTCTACATTGTGGGCAACTTGAATCAGATTATCAAGTTTTACACCTTTATGAATAACGGTTTGACCCATTGTTGAACGGTCAATACAGGTGTTTGCGCCTATCTCAACATTATCTTCGATTACGACAATGCCTATTTGAGGAATTTTATCATATCCTTCCACATTGGGAGCGAAACCGAATCCGTCGGCACCAATGACGCTTCCTGCATGAATGGTAATGTTGTTCCCCAATCGGCATCCCTGATAGATAGTTACATTTGGATAGAAAAGACAGCCGGTTCCTACTTTTACGCCATCGCCTATGACCGCGTGTGGGTAAATCTGTGTTCCGTCACCTATTTCTGCGCCATCGCCAATGCATGCAAAAGCTCCGATATATACATTCTCACCAATTTTTGCCTTAGGCGAAACGAATGCAAGTGGGTCAATACCAGTTTTCTTTGGCTTCATAGATTCATATAACTGCAACAAACGGGCAACTGCCTCATAGGCATTTTTTACACGAATCAAAGTGGCACTGACCTCTTGTTCTAGCTCGAGATCTTCGTTTACCAAGACAATAGTCGATTCTGTACTATAAAGATAATGGGTGTATTTGGGATTAGATAGGAACGAAATGGCTCCTGCCTGACCTTCTTCAATCTTGGCAAATGTGTTTACGGCTGCATTTTCATTGCCTTCTACACGACCTCCAATTAATTCAGCTATTTGTTTTGCTGTGAATTCCATTCGATTTTATTGTTATTGCAATAATTTTGTGCAAAGGTACAAAAAAAATCAAAATCTTTGATAACAAAGATAATATTTTCTGATTTTTTTTGAAAGTAGGGCTACGTTCAATATTTCTGAGGCTTCTGATATGTCTTTAATAGTACCGTCCTTGTATAGGATATCGATGGAGTCATCGTCTATGGAATACATGTCTTTCTGTATTCTGTTCAGACTCATCAGATAGTGAGCATCTTTTATGTCAATACCTACCGATTCTGCTATTTTCTTTTGAAGCTGTTCTATAGTTTCTTGGCTCACAGGGTCATCGTGTACTTCAACTTTGAAAATTTTCCGGTCCAACATGTCTGTTGCCAGTATGGAAAGAATGCGGTCTGGACTGTGTTTCCACGCTTTCATTGCACTCCACAGGTCGCTATCATCCAATTCTTCGTACATCTCTAATGCCTCTTCATGCTCAGCAAACCATTTTCTATCTACATCGTTCTTCAAGAAGTAGCTAAGTGCTGGCGATGCAAAGACTTCCATCCCGTTATGGACAAGTTCTTTTGCGCGAGTAAGCATGTTTACCAAAACTTTTTCATACCCGACAGCTGTTTTGTGTAGATATACTTGCCAATACATTAGACGGCGGGTAGTTAGGTAGTTTTCAAGTGAATAGATTCCTTTCTGTTCAACCACCAGTCTGTCATCGACTACATTCAGCATCTTGATGATTCGTGCAGATCCGATGTTCCCCTCAGTTACTCCCGTAAAGAACGAGTCACGCCTTAGGTAGTCCAATCTGTCCATATCCAGTTGTGATGAGATTAACTGATGCAGAAAACGCTTCGGATACTCATCTTTGAATATGGAAATTGCCAAATTCAGACGTCCGCCCATGTCACGATTAATCTGTTCCATCATCATGAGCGAGATGTCTTCATGTGATATTCCGCTGATAAGTGTATTCTCCAATACATGCGAGAAAGGTCCATGTCCTATGTCATGCATTAGAATGGCTGCTTCTACGGCTTCCGCTTCACTATCAAATATAAACTGGCCTTTTTGCTGTAAGGACAGAATCGCTTCGCTCATCAGATGAAAAGCACCCAGTGAATGTTGAAAGCGCGTATGACGGGCACCAGGATATACTACAGAGGCCAGTCCTAACTGGTTTATTCTATTTAATCGTTGCATCAGTGGGTGACGCACTATATCGTAGAGTAGCCCGCGAGGTATTTTGATAAATCCGAATACAGGATCGTTAATGATTTTGGCGTCGTTCATGTTATTCAACGATTCCAGCTTCTTTCCATTTGGCAACAAGTTGCTTTACGTCATTCCTTGCTGTTTCTTCATCTACTTCATATTCATCTGTCAGAAGCGATACCAACTGTTCTTCCGTGAACTCTTTGCCTTCTATGTTTTTCCATAGGTAGGCTGATGACTCGTTCATATTGATAATACGACTAAAGTCTATGTTCTCTATTCCTTCAGCTGTTATAATATGCTCGCTACAGATAGTACGCAAGCGGAATCCTTTTTTTGTTTTCATAATGTTAGTCGTTATAGGGTGTTTTTTTATGAATTCAATTTTCTTTTATTAATGCATTCATTTACTAACTGCATCAGTAGTTTGAAAGCTTAAGTTATTTACGCTTGAATCGTTGTGGAATGTGTGGATGTAATAGGAAAAGAAGGTAGCGGCGAATAGGGTAGAGCCGCATCCATAACCAGGAATACGCTTTCCATTTCCATCCATTGGTGGAATCCAATTTATTTCTTCCTTTACGGTAAAAACCAATTACATTCGCTTTTACGTCTTTCAGTTTGCAATATTCATTTGAAAGGTTTCCGTCTCCACGAAGTGTCACATTATCGCCTTCGATCTTTATGATGCGGTGAAGCACGTATTTACCTTTCCAGATTTCTGCAAGAACTGCATCGCCAACTTTTGGATTGTTTGCTGCAATAAGAAGTGCTTTGTCTCGCCCGTCTTGCAGAAAAGGTCGCATGCTTCGACCTCTCAAAGGCAACGTGACTGTTTTTCCTTTGAATGATTCAAGTTCGCTGACCACAAAACTCAGGAACTCTTCATTAGGCAATCGTATGATGTTCTTGGGCATTTTAATTTGCTTTCTGAGTCAATTCTGTTAGCCTTTGGCAGCTAACTCGTGCAGCCTCTTCGTCTGGCTTGCAATACATGGTGCATACGGGTACTGAGGCGATGAGGTCAGATAACGTGTTACACAGGTGATTGTAAAGCGTCGAATCCCACTTCATTGACGAGCATGCAGGCAGTAATGATGCAAAAGCCTGTACTACCGGCTCTCGTTCTAAATGATTGTCGTTTGCCCGTTCAATGCGTGTTAAGGCGCCTAACCGAACTTTAACATTGCGGTAGCAAGGTGTCTTTCCGCTCCACGGTGAACCATATATATAGGGTTGACCATCAGCTTCAATGCGTACTATAGGGTTGTCATCGTTCATAAGCTCAACTTCCTCGATGTATTTCATCCAGAGCGATGTATGAGTACTCTTTCCTGTTCCGCTTTTTGCATGAAAAGGAAATGCTTTCCCCTTATAACTGATACAGGAAGCATGAATTAAGAGCGTTTTTTGATATGCTCCGGCAAAAGCATAAACGAGCATAAGTGCATCGTTTAGTCCAAACGAACGCATTGTCCAGTTGCCGTTTAAGGCACATTTGCAGTTCCTGAACTCGTTGTGACAAATGAGTAAACAACAACTTCTTCCGTGAATATCACGAATAATATATTGATATCCTCCATCAGACAACAGATAAACGGCGGTGTCGCCGTTACCGGTGTCAAAATTCCTGATGAGTGTCTTTTGGGGTTCAGGACGTAGCGTGTCATCAACGGTAAGTGTGAAGAGTGTCTCTTCGTTCTTATCCTCCTTGCACGTAAAAGGCATAAAAGAAGGCAGCAACGTAATGTCGCTCTCAGTATTGTCTGTAAACTGAATGCGTATTCCGTGACCGCCTATGGTGAAATTATATTCCTTCACTTGTGTCTTTCTACTGTGCGTTTTTACGCTCGCTTTTGGCTTCTTTGCGAGCTTTTCTTGCCTCTCGTTTTGCTTGTTTCGCTAACTTCTTTTGTTGTGCAGCCAGCTTAGACTGGTCTTTGGCTTGCTGAATTCTGTCTTGTTCGGCCTGAATATATGCGTTGATATCAAACGGGCGGAATTTGAATTCATCATTGTTCAAGATACGAACATCATATTGTGCTTGGCCATTCTTTGATTGCGTATATAGTTTTCGCAATTTTAGATACTTCTTTTCTGCTTTGCTTTTGCTCTTGTTGAAGAATACCACACAGGTACGGTTTGGCATTTTTTTCTCTTCATTCAAGAAATCGCGGAACTGACGTGAGTATGAATCCCTGCCAATGAGAAATTTGCTCTTGGATTGAATCCATACTGAGTCAACTTCCATCACGTTGGTCATATATACGATAGAATCTGTAAATGATGCAGCAAAGGCATACATATACATTTTAGGCACCATCACCTCTTTAGCTGAGGCTTTTCCGATGGTTGTTATGGTCAGCAGGAAAGCGACCAGAAGTATTTTTGTTAATTGTTTCATTGTCCTAAATAACTCTTCAGCGACGCATTCTTCCGATTGTCGCGCAGACGTCGTATCGCCTTTTCCTTAATTTGGCGTACGCGCTCGCGGGTAAGGTCAAATTTTGCGCCGATCTCTTCAAGGGTCAACTCGGGCTGGTTAATACCAAAATATGCCTCGATAATATTGCGCTCTCGTTCGTTGAGCACTTTCAGGGCAGTATTTATTTCTGTCCTTAACGATTCCCGTACCAATTGTTTGTCGGCCATAGGTGAGTCGTCGTTCACCATTACGTCGAGTAAGGAATTCTCGTCGTTGGTGAAGGGGGCATCAACCGATACTGAGTGGCCGTTAACGCTCATCGCCTCGTCAATTTTCTCTTTCGGCAGGTCGATGTGCTCGGATATCTCATCTACCGAAGGACGTCGCTCGTTCTCCTGCTCGAACTTGTTCAGAATGCGGTTTATCTTTCCTACCGCTCCTACTTGGTTCAAAGGCAGGCGAACGATGCGACTCTGCTCGGCAAGTGCCTGTAGAATGCTCTGACGAATCCACCACACGGCATATGATATGAATTTAAAGCCACGTGTCTCGTCGAACTTCTCGGCTGCTTTTATGAGGCCAACATTGCCTTCGTTGATAAGGTCTGGTAAACTTAGACCTTGGTTTTGATACTGTTTTGCCACTGAGACAACGAATCTTAGATTGGCTCTTGTGAGCCTTTCCAATGCTTTGCGGTCACCCTTTCGGATGCGCTGTGCAAGTTCTACCTCTTCTTCAACACTCACCAATTCTTCTCGACTTATCTCTTGCAGATACTTGTCAAGTGCTTCACTTTCACGGTTAGTGATAGATCTGGTAATCTTCAGTTGTCTCATGGTTAGTATGGTTTAAAAATGCGTAAGTGCAAAGTTAACGCATTTTCACGAATCAGCCAAATAAATTGACTAAAATTATTCGTTTTGCAGGTAAACCACAAATCCTGCACGCTTTCCAGTTGGGAAAATACCGTTTACTACGAGCATTTGTTCCTTCGACTGGTTAGCTTCTTTAACAGCCTGTTCGAGATCTTCGAATGTGCGCATAGGTTCTCCGTTGACTTTGAGGATGATAAAGCCTTTAGTTACACCAGCTTCTTTCATCTTGCCACCATTTACCTTCAGCACTTCAAGTCCGTAGTTGATTTCCAGTTGTTCTTTCTGCTGTTTGGTAACAGGACGGAAATCTGCTCCCAGTACATCGGTATTGGCATTCTTTACAACCTTTGTGTTGCCCTGTTCATTTTTCAGCGTAAGGGTAACGGTCTTCTTTTTCTTATCGCGGAGGTAAGTTACAGTAATCTTGTCGCCAGGACGCTTTTGTGCAATGACGCCTGAAAGCTCGCCAAACTTAGTGATTTTCTGTCCGTCGATATGTGTAATCACGTCGCCAGTCTTCAACCCGGCATCTTCTGCAGCACCGTCTTCAACTACTTCTGCTACATAGATTCCCTCCATTGTGCCAAGATCAACCTCGTTACCTTTCTCTTTTTCACTATCTACGTAGGCATTCACATCACTTCCTTTAATGCCAATCATAGCTCGTTGTACGTTTCCGTATTTCTTCAGGTCTTCTACCACTTTATTCATGATGGTAGTAGGAATAGCGAAACCATAGCCTATGTTTGATCCGGTTTGTGAGTAAATCATGGCGTTAATACCAATCAGTTCGCCATTGGTGTTTACAAGTGCGCCACCAGAGTTTCCTTGGTTGATGGCGGCATCAGTCTGAATCATTGACGATACGCCTTCGCCCATTGTACGAGCTTTGGCTGAAACGATACCGGCTGTAACTGTATTGTTAAGTCCGAGAGGATTGCCTACAGCCAGTACCCATTCGCCCACCTTTACGTTGTCGCTGTTGGCCACTACGATAGCAGGCAGGTTCTTGCCGTCAATCTTGATGAGTGCCAGGTCGGTGGTCTTGTCGGCACCGATGATTCGGGCAGAGTATTCAGAATTGTCGTTCAATGTTACTGTCAATTCGTCGGCTCCGTCAACCACGTGGTTGTTGGTTACAATATAACCATCAGTTGAAATAATGACACCTGAACCGGCAGCTACACGTTTGGGAGTTTGAACCTGACGCTTCTGCTTGCCGCTGTTCCCACGTCCGAAGAATCCGCCAAAAGGATCGCTGAAAAAATCTTCGAATGGATCGCTATACTCAACAGTTTGCATCTTTGAGTTCTGCGTGTTCTTTATATATACAACTGTCGGCAGTGCCTTGTCGGCTGCATAAGTTAAATCTACCGGTTGGGCTGCAGGAGCTGCGCTCATGTGGGTTACTGACGTTTCTGAAGGGGTGGCAGCACATGTATTGTTGAAGGCTGCTACTGAGAATGCAATGGCTACCACGCTCAGGGCGGGTACTACATAATTAGATATTTTTTTCATATTCGCATTGTTGTTTGTTAATAATCTGTTTTTAATTAAATGCAATGATGCAAATATATTGTCAAAAGTTTGAAACCTGCCAATTTGGCATTATTTTTCTTGCATTTTAACAATTCAAAAAGATGGTTTAAGTTCTGTTTGCGGCATGCTTTACGAATTTTACATTCATTTAATGAATTAAATTTTTTACTATCCGGTTAAAATTAACCAATGGAATTGTCGGTGTAAGAATTATTTTGTACCTTTGCACATTAGAAAGCACTGTTCCGGCTTGTCGCTGGCCTTTCTGAAAGGAGAGACGAGAGGAAAGTCCGGGCAGCATAGGGTGCTCCACTTCTGAAAGTAGAAGCAGTTGGCGACAGCTGGATATGGAAGAAGAAAATAACCGCCTCATTAAGCCTTCTTAGGCTCCGCAAGGAGAACCAAGCGGGTGGGGTAAGGGTGAGAAGGTAGTGTAAGAGACTACCAGGCGGCGGGTGATCGTCGCGCTGTTCCATCTGGAGGCTGCAAGTTCATGTATACCATCGTTTTTGCCTTCGGGCAAATGGAGGGTTGCCCGTCCAAACGTATGTACGGTGGAGGGTAGAACGCTAGAGACATACGGCAACGTATGTAGTAGATAAATGACAGGCGCTGGCTTTATTGTCAGAACAGAACCCGGCTTATAGGAGCAGTGCTTTCTTTTTATTGATTACTTCGAACCTAAAATGATCATGAACTATAGACGCATCATTCTTTTTTTTCAAGAAGATTTGTGGAGAATTGATTCCGACCAACTTCCGGCTTATAAGCGCGTGTTTTTCGAGATTGTGAAAATCCTGTTTCTTGCCATTCGCTTTTTTACCACTAAGAGAGTACTGAATCAAGCCTCTGCGCTCACCTATTCCACATTGTTGGCTATCGTTCCTATTATGGCTGTGGTGTTTGCCATAGCGCGTGGGTTTGGCTATAATAAATATATAGAGGTGTGGTTCCGTGATGCTTTAGGATCTCAACCGCAGGCAGCCGAGGTGATTATTGGTTTTGTAAATAGTTATCTTGTTCATACCAAGAGTGGTATCTTCCTTGGTGTAGGTTTGGTCTTTATGCTTTACACGGTATTGATGCTTGTAAGCAATGTCGAAACCACTTTTAATGAGATATGGCAGGTAAAGAAGCAGCGTAGCATATTTCGTACTTTTACCGACTATCTGGCCATGTTTTTCATGTTCCCCATTCTGATTGTGCTTTCTTCAGGTCTAAGTATCTATATGGTAACGCTGACATCGTCTCTTTCTGATTTTATGTTGTTGGGACCTGTATTAAGATTCTTCATCAAAGTGTCACCATATCTGCTGATGACTGCTTTGTTCATTGCTCTATATGTATTTATGCCGAATACGCATGTTAGGATGAAAAACGCCATTGTGCCAGGCATCCTTTCGGGTATTGCGATGCAATGGTTGCAGTTCTTCTACATCAACTCCCAGATATGGATGACCAGTTACAATGCCATTTACGGATCGTTTGCTGCGCTTCCGTTGTTCATGCTATGGATTCAGATTTCCTGGACCATATGTTTGTTTGGTGCAGAACTGTCATACATCAGTCAGAACCTTGACTATTACGATTACGATACTAAGACCAGCGATATCAGTCATCGTTATCGCCTCATGCTTTCCATCATGCTGATGGCCCATATTTGCAAACGGTTCGAAGAAGGGAAGAAACCATATACCATTGAGGAATTAAGAGAAAAAACCAATATTCCTATTCGTATTGTAAACGATCTCACATTCAAGCTTGTAGAGGCTTCAATGATTATCGAAATATCATCTGACGAGAAAGGTGAACAGTCACGTTACATTCCTGCCGAAAACTTGTCTAATTTAAGTGTTGGAACTCTCGTTGACCGCATTGAAGCTCAAGGGAAATGGAAAATCGATTTGCCGGTTGGAGAACTACTTTCGGCCGATTGGAAACGAGTGCTTGAGCTACGAGGCAATTACCTGAAGTCTCTCAAAGACGTGAAACTTGAATCCTTGGCCTAGATTATTCTCTCTTAGTTAAAGAAATTCCAGGAGACACCTATTTTCATCACTTGGTGGTTTAATGAATAATGGGGCACAAGGAAAGTACTGCGATTAAAGTTCTTGTAGGCCACATCATGCATCATCACAAAGAAACGTGCGTGTTTCAGATGAAGATTGGCATATACGTCAATAATGGGGAAATTTCCTAATTCAATTCTGCTGTTGCTGTTCTCCTGTACTGCAAACTGATTGAGCTGTGGCAGATAATCTGGCGCATCGTATGATGTGAAGTAAGTGGCACTTCCACCCAGTTCAACAGTCAACACCTTTGAATAAACAAATTTTAAATAGAGGTTTGAAAACACGTTTAGCATTGGCAATGGCAGTATGGCCTTGTCGGATGTTGCCTGATAGGTCAGGATGTTATCCCAATGCAACGGTCCTAAAGCCAATTTCTGATCCATCTGTGCCGTCAGTACATGCAGTACCTCAGAGGCCTGATGAATGCCAGCGGTCATATTTGTTAAATCCGATGTCGTACGATCGTAACTGATGCCAAAATAGGTGTAGTTCTGAACCTCCTCAATGGCTACACGTAGCGCAGTATTTGTCTTTTCGTATGAGAAGAGTCCTTCTACACGCATGCGATGGGTCTTTTCCAGTGATTTGTCCCACCAGAAATGTTTTGAATGGTAGTGGCGCTCATAGAACGTTGGGTTCAGACGGTACAGATATGCTTTTGCTGCCAGATGAACAGAATCACCCCAAATAGCAAAGTTTAGGTCGGTAGAGAAGTCCAGTTTCAATTGTCCGAGGTCTTCGCCTATTAACCACGTCTCTCCAGATAGGTTGTAGTGGAGAGTCTTGCCCTGTGTTTTTGCCAATCTACCACCAACGCTGACATTGTGTTCTGACCAACGCTCCATGTATCCCATTCCACCGGCATTAATCTGAGGCATGTCGAATTTGCGCAACTCGTGTGTGGCAAACACCTGAACACCGGCTTTTGCCCATTTGTTGAAACCTTCCAACAAGCCAATACCAACCGTATTGCGTATCATTTGATATTTAGTCTGGTCGTAGATTGAATCGCCGCCATAGCCTCTGTCCTGCAACTTGTTGTAGTATGTATTGGCGTAATAGTTGGCAGGCGTTTCGTAGGCCTGATAGATACGGTCATAGTTTTCAAAGTCAAAAGTGTGAATAAAACTAGTCACAGGCACAAACTCTTTTTTCATAAAGAGTAAGGTAGAATCAACGGGTGCTGCAGCCAGCAGACTATCGGCCATTGCTTTTGAGTCAACCTTAATGCGTGTGGTGTCGTTTGATATACTGTCGGTTTTTGCCAAAGCAACAGGTTCACTGCCCATAATCTTTGCATCAGCAGGACGACCCTTAGGCGTTTCAACCGTTTTGCTTTCATCGCGTCCTTTCGGCGAAAGTTTCTTCTTCTGTGATTCAGCTATTTGTCGTTCCTTGTCAGCTTTTTTCTTGGCTTCAATCTCCTCTTCCGTCATTGGAACATTCCGATAGAATCCGACATTATAGCGATGTGTCAGAAACAGATGATGCGAATCGTTGCGGTTCCAATTGGATGCCAGAATCACCGGAATCTCATTGTCGCTATACGACTCTGTGTACAATTCTGGATGCGTAATGTAGTCATCATTGGTTATTCCTCCATTCTCAGTGGCTTTCTGATGGCGTCGTGAATAAAGGAAATGCAATTGGTATTTATCGCCAAGATATGAACCGTAAAGCGTAGCTAGAAAGTGCGATATTGTCTGATTCTGGAAATAGCCACGTGCATAGTCGTAGTCAATGTCAAAGCCTATTCCAATGCGTTTCCCCGCATTTACTGCAAACTTGGCATCAATTCGGTCTTCACCGTTGGTCTTATCGCCACAACTGTTGTAGCTCAGATTAGTAATGGGCGATAGGGTGTTGGTGAAGTGAAACTGATCGGGACTTTTCTGTACCTGATCATAGAATTGAGTAAAGATAAACTGATCGGTCTGAGCACGATTGATGAATATTCGTGAGAGTCGCGATGTGTAGTTAGACCCCAAAGTGTTGTATTCACCATACTTTCCTGTACCCAGTGTTGCCTGTGGGTAAAGATGTGGTAGGGTGTCAACATCAGCTTTCAAGATGTTTCCTAATTTTCTGTCAACCGACCAAACATAAATGCCCTTTGGCACCGTTTTACTTTTCTTGGTAGTATCGTTGTTGTGTGGATTGAAAGAATTATTACCCTGTTCATCGAACTGGTTCATATTTCCATATTCATCCATTCCAGTCAGCGATTGTCCGCTAACGGAAAGAACTGTAAACAACAAGGTTGCAGATAGGAGTTTCTTCATCCGTTTGATTAAAATTTTATGATTCTCAGAGATAGTTCGGCAAATTTGAATATCGTACCTATGATGAGTACGTAGATACCCATATCTCTTGAACCATAGAACCACATGACAATGCCTACAACCGACATAATCAGGAATACGAGATTTAGTATCTGTCTAAGTTTGTAGAAACGGTCTGATTGACGATCATCATCGTTGTCAATTCCGTTGTCACGATGATGAAACCGGCGCCAAAGCTCGTTATTCGAAGCATCGTCTTTCTCAATATACATAGCTGTGGGTAATCCTCGTTAGTCAAAAAAAATGATAAGACTTTATTTGTTCAGCAGTTGTTCAATCTTTCCGAACAGATAGTCTTTGCGGTCAATGGTTTTACGACGGAACTTTCCACTCACACGTGCGGTCTTGGTCTTTTTCTTGTTCAGACCATAGCGGTCGTTAATCCATTCCTCAGCCTTATAGGTAGTGGCTTCGCGCTCTTCGTCGTAGATGTAATAAATACGAGTCATCTCAATTGTTGCCTCGCCATCCTTAATGTTTGCTATCAGATTGTAGAACAAGCGGGTACGATCCAGTACAAGGGGCTTGTTCTTGAATACCAGCCACTCTTGGTATGTTCCTACCAGTTGTTCAAAGTTTACAGTGTCTGTAAGAGTGATACGGCTCTGTTCCAACTGGTTTGATTCTTGGGTCATTTTGTTGAAATAGCCTGATAGCGCTTCGTATATTTGTTTCTTTGACTTGCCTGGTGCTTTGATTGTTTTTGAGAAAATTACTTTTCCGTCAACCTCAGGTACGGCACCTGCCAGATATTTTGGGTTGGCATTCTCTTTATACGGCTTTGTTTCGTCTGTCTGTTCCCAAGAGTTGTCTTGTGCTACAACCGTCAGGGGAAGGGTCAATAATAATGCTAAAAACAGTTGTTTCATGCGTCTATTAAAATTTCTAACATGGTGCAAAGGTACAATAAATTTCAAGAAAACATAGTTCTATTTCTAAAAAAAAACTTACCTTTGCATAAAATACTCAAAAAGTAAGATGAATACTCTCGATGAACAGCAACGTATAGCCCAGCTGCGCAAGGAACTGCACGAGCATAATTATCGCTATTACGTGCTTAATCAGCCAACCATTGATGATCAGCAATTTGACTTTTTAATGCATGAACTTCAGGACTTGGAAGCTCGTCATCCTGAGATGGCTGATCCTAATTCTCCTACTCAGCGTGTCGGTAGCGACTTGAATGGTGAATTTCAGCAAGTTACCCATCGTTATCCTATGCTTTCTTTAGCCAATACGTACAGCGAACAGGATGTTCGCGAATGGTATTCGAGTGTAAAGAAAGGACTGGCTGGTGAAGAGTTCGAGGTGTGTTGTGAGATGAAATATGATGGCTTGTCTATTTCCCTCACTTATGTTAACGGCCGGTTGACGCAAGCCGTAACCCGTGGTGATGGTGTTCATGGTGATGATGTAACTGCCAATGTGAAGACCATTCAGTCTATTCCTTTGGTATTGCCAGGTGAAGGTTATCCTGATGAGTTTGAAATCAGAGGCGAGATATTGATGCCTTGGAGCGTATTTGAACGATTGAACAAGGAGCGTGAGGCTGCCGAGGAACCACTTTTTGCCAATCCACGTAATGCTGCCAGCGGAACACTCAAAAGCCTCGATTCAAGAGTAGTGGCTTCACGCCAGTTAGATGCTTATCTTTATTATCTCCTTGGTAGTGAGCTGCCAGCTGATGGCCATTTCGAAAATTTGGAAGCAGCCCGTTCCTGGGGATTCAAAATCAGTGAGGGTATGCGCAAAGTGAAGTCGGTAGAAGAAATTCTCGATTTTATCAATTATTGGGATACCGAACGCAAGAACCTTCCCGTGGCTACTGACGGTATTGTGTTGAAAGTAAATAGTCTTCGCCAGCAGCGTGCTTTAGGCTTTACGGCAAAGAGTCCCCGTTGGGCCATAGCCTATAAGTTCAAGGCTGAGCGTGAATGTACCCGCCTGCTTGAGGTTACTTATCAAGTGGGGCGTACAGGAGCCGTTACTCCTGTTGCCAACATG
Organism: Prevotella sp. E9-3; assembly: GCF_022024015.1. Taxonomy (NCBI): domain Bacteria; kingdom Pseudomonadati; phylum Bacteroidota; class Bacteroidia; order Bacteroidales; family Prevotellaceae; genus Prevotella; species Prevotella sp. E9-3. The sequence goes on along the minus strand of NZ_CP091786.1, from coordinate 1,977,781 downwards.
GAGCCTGTTCAATTGGCCGGAACAACCGTGAAGCGCGCCACACTTAACAATGAAGACTTTATCCGCTCGTTCGACCTTCATATAGGAGATATGGTTTATGTGGAAAAGGGCGGTGAGATTATTCCCAAGATAGTTGGCGTGAATATTGATGAGCGCCCAATTATTGCCCAGCCTGTTCAGTTTATCCAACGTTGTCCTGAGTGTGGCTCCCGATTAGTACGCTACGAGGGAGAATCAGCATGGTATTGTCCTAATGATGCAGGTTGTCCTCCTCAGATAAAAGGCCGTATCGAGCATTTTATTGCCCGTAAGGCCATGAATATTGACTCCTTAGGGCCTGAGACTGTCGATGAATATTATCGTCGAGGGTTGGTGAAGAATGTTGCCGATTTGTACACCATAGATGTTCAGCAGATTAATGGCGACGGCAGTCGCACAAAGTCAGCGCAGCGCATTGTTAACGGTATTCAGAAGTCTCTTCAAGTACCTTTCGAGCGCGTAGTTTTTGCTTTAGGTATTCGATTCGTGGGTGAGACAACAGCCCGTCTTCTGGCTCGTCATTTCAAGAATATTGATGCCTTAATGAACGCAGGCTTACAGGAACTTGAGGAAGTAGAAGGAGTAGGCGAGGTGATGGCCAAGAGTATTATTGCCTATTTCCACAACGAAGAAAATCTAAGTATCGTTAATCGCTTGCGCAACTTCGGCCTTCAAATGGCTCTTAGTGAGGAACAGACTGCTGCTACCTCCGATAGACTTTCTGGAAAAAGCATCGTTATTAGTGGCGTTTTTGCTCATCATTCACGCGATGAATACAAACTGATCATCGAGCAGAATGGTGGTAAGAATGTTGGCTCTATCAGCGGCAAAACCTCTTTTATTCTTGCTGGCGATAATATGGGGCCTTCTAAACTTGAGAAAGCTCAGAAGCTTGGAGTAGCTATAATCAGTGAAGAAGAGTTTCTGAAAATGATTGAAGAGTAAACTGTTTATATATTTATCCATAACAGAGGATATTTTTTGATGAAGATAGTAATATCAGAAGAAATAAAGACTGTTTGTCCTGAGTTTGTTGGAGCTGCAGTAGAGGCTATGGTGGTCAATACACCCCATTCCGATAAACTATGGGACGAGATTCACCAGTGGGAAGAGCATTTCAGGGCTACACTCACCACAGATAGTCTGAAAGAAATTCCCAGTATAGCCGCTACACGAAGTGTTTACAAAAAATGCGGCAAAGATCCCTCACGCTATCGTCCTGCCAGCGAACAACTCATTCGTAGAATGCTTCAGGGAAAAGAGCTTTACGAAATTGACACCCTTGTCGATTTGGTGAATCTTGCCTCTATCGTCTATGGTTACAGCATCGGCGGTTTTGATGCTTCAAAGTTCGAAGGCGATACACTCACCTTAGGCGTCGGCCGTGAAGGCGAACCTTATGAAGGCATTGGCCGCGGCCTCATCAATATTGCAGGACTGCCCGTATATCGGGATGCCAAGGGTGGGGTGGGTACGCCTACCAGTGATAACGAACGCACCAAGATGACGCTCTCTACTCAGCATCTGGTGGTGCTTATTAATGGTTATGACGGCAACGAGGAACGCGTGCGTCAGAATGCAGAGTTTATTCAGAATTTGCTTCGTCAGTATGCGAATAGTGATGGAGGAGATTATTTTGTTTATAAAGTGTAAAACCGTATTTCAGATAGAATGACAAATAAGAACGTATGTATTGTGGCTGGTGCCCGTCCTAATTTTGTGAAGGTGGCACCGCTCATCAGGGCGATAGAAAAAACCGAAGGAGCACAGTATGAACTCGTCTATACAGGACGTGAGGACGATCCTACTCTCGAGTCTTCATTGTTCAATGACTTACAGATGCCCCGTCCTTCCGTATTCCTTGGTGTCGATAGCACCAGTCTGAACGAGATCACCAGTCGTGTGATGGCTGAATTCGATGCCTTCCTCGACCATCATCATACAGATGTAGTCATTGTGGTCGATGACCTCGCTTCCACTATGGCTGCCGCTATCGTGACAAAGAAGAAAGGTGTTCGTCTGGCTCATCTTGTGGCAGGTACTCGTTCATTTGATATTCAGATGCCAAAAGAAATCAACCGACTGGTCATTGACGCCCTTTCCGACTATCTGTTTACTGCCGGAGTGAAGAGCAATAGTGTTGCTTCCCGCGAACAAGGTGATACCTCTCAAACATACATGGTTGGCAATATCCTGATGGATACGCTGCGTTTCAATCTTCCACGCTTGCACCAGCCTGACCTACCTCTTCAGGAAGGACAATATCTTGTACTTACTCTTAATCGTAAGGCGCTATTGGCCGATAAGGAGTCGCTAAAGCCATTACTCGACACATTGGTTGAGGAGGCAGGTGATATGCCTGTTTATGCCCCCTTGCGCCCGTTGGCCAGGGAAGTCGTAGCTTCTCTCTGTCCTAAGATAAAGCTTATCGATCCGCTTTCCTATCTTGAGTTCGGTTGGCTTACCGCACATGCTAAGGGCGTGATTACCGATAGCGGTAACGTGGCTGAAGAGGCCACTTTCAATAGTGTTCCTTGTATCACCCTGAACAGCTATACCGAGCATCAGGAGACTATAAGCATTGGATCCAACGTGCTTGTTGATGGCGATGCTACCAAATTGGCCGACTCTCTTCGCCTGATGCTTTCAGGCAACTGGAAACATAGTGCCCTTCCTGACCGTTGGGATGGTAGGACGGCTGAGCGCATAGTACAGATATTATTGGGATAAAACGATATGGAAAAGACAAAGACCCCCTACATGGAATCGCTGCGCGACAAGATTCTCAACACGGCGATGACAGCATTTGCACAGCAAGGTATCAAAGCTGTGCGTATGGACGATATTGCCAAGGCGTTGAGTATCTCCAAACGTACCCTTTATGAAATCTATGATAACAAGGAGAAATTACTTTTCGAAGGTATCAAGAGGTATTATGAAGTCAAGAACGAAGAGTTCATAAAACTCTATACTGAGAGCAGTAATGTGATGGAAATCATCATGCATATCTACTGCATGAAGGTCGAAGAATTTCGTATTACCTCTCCTGCCTTTTATGCCGATTTGGATAAATACCCTTCGGTGGTCGAATTTCTCAATGCCAATCATGACAAGTCTCACGACCGCTTTATCGGTTTCCTTAAGCGTGGTGTCGATGAGGGCTATTTCAGAAGTGATACCAATCTGGAACTCATCGCCATCATGTTCAATTCCATTGGCGAATATATCATGAACCATCAGTTGTACCAGCGTTTCACCATGGAAGAGATGATCAACAATATCGTGTTGGTTTCACTTCGTGGGTTCTGTACCGAAGAGGGCGTTAAACTTCTCGATAAGCACTTCCGTAAGTAGTGTGATTTTTATTTATATGAAAGATAATCTACAAGAGATATTCCCTGTTGTTGACGAAGAAGGAAGTGTGATTGGTAAGGCTACACGCGGTGAATGCCACAATGGATCAAGATTGTTGCATCCGGTTGTTCATTTGCATGTGTTCAATTCTTCTGGTGATATATATCTGCAGAAACGTCCTGATTGGAAAGACATCCAGCCAGGTAAATGGGATACTGCCGTCGGTGGCCATATTGACTACGGTGAGACACCCGTTGAGGCTTTAAGGCGTGAGGTACGTGAGGAATTAGGCATCACCGATTTTGTTCCTACTTTTGTTGGCAAGTATGTGTTCGACAGTCAGCGCGAGCGTGAATTGGTGTATGTCAACAGTACCGTTTATGATGGTCCTGTGTGCCCTTCTGCAGAAGAATTGGATGGTGGCCGATTCTGGTCTATGGAGGAAATTCGTCAATCCATTGGACAGGGAGTGCTCACTCCAAACTTTGAACAGGAATTTCAGCGTTGCTTTGGGAGCCGTCTTGAAGCTTAATCAAACATGGCAATCAAGGTAACTTACAGACGTACAAGTCGATTGTCAATGCGCATCGTCAAGAATGGCGATGTGCATGTCTCAGCCCCCATTGGCCTATCCCGTGACAAAGTGCTGGCCTTCATCAATGAGCATAAAGACTGGATTGAGGAGGCAAGGAGAAAGACGCTCGATAAGCTCAATCAGCGGGCTGCGTTCTATAACAAACTGCCATTAAACACTCCTTTTCAGGCTAATGAGGCATTGAATCGTTTGAAGGCTTTGGTGGAGCCTATGATGGAACGTTATGCCAAGGAAATGGGCGTTCACCCGAGTGTCGTCTATTACAAACCTACCATTTCGCGCTGGGGACAGTGCAATATCAAAGAACGCAGCATTTGTATTTCTACCTACGTCCTATTGTTGCCAGAGTGGTGTGTCGAGCATGTTGTGGTTCATGAATTGTGTCATCTTCTGGAACCAAGTCACAATTCCCGATTTCATGCCCTGATGGACAAATATTTCCCCCGTTGGCGCGAGGCCCGCCGCGAAACGCGCAGGATTATGCATACTGCATCGGACGATGTAGCATGAAGTGGGCCGTCATCAGCTCTTACCTTTATTAATAATATAGATGCCGAGGGCGGCAAGTCCTCCGGCAAGCGCATATTTGGCGTAGAACGTCTCACCCAGACACAGACACGAAGTGATGGCACCAACCACAGGAATCAACGAATTGTAAATGGCCACTTTTCCTACAGGATTACAACTGAGCAACTTGTTGTAAAGGGCAAAGCCTATGGCCGAGATGGCAATGAGCAGTACCAAACAGACAATGCCGAGCAGGTTGATTTGAGGTAGTGAACCTCCAAAAGCCAAACCTGGGATAATAAGTAGCACCCCTCCTAAAGTAAGACTATACCCAGTTCCCACAAAGACATCTACACGCTTGCTCAGCCCACGAGTCATCAAGTTCGAACAGGCTCCACAGATAGCATTGAGAATGATCATACCGTCGCCCATCCAATGAAACTGTCCACTGTCCGAACCGCCCAAGTTCAAGGCCATGATACCGCCGAACCCTATGGCGCAACCAAGAATTTTCCTTGAGGTCAGCTTGTCACTCTTGAAAAAGGCGCAGGCCAGCAATACCACGAGGAAGGTACTCAACGAATTGAGAATGGCCGCCCGAGAGCCTTCGCTATGCGACATACCGATGTAGAAAAAGAAATAGTGTAGGGTAGTGTTCATCAGTGCAAAAGCCAGGATAAACCACCAGTTGCTCTTGGAGCTGACCTGAAATGAACGCCCATTAGTCTGGGCTACAGAGAGAACAATCAAACCTGCACACGCAAAGCGAATGCCTGCAAAGAGCATCTTGCTTCCCGTCATATCAGCAGTGATGCCAAAAGCGTTAAAGCCCACCTTGATTAGAGGAAAAGCCCATCCCCAGGCTATTGCTGCCGTCAGGGCAAATATAACCACCCATACCGGGCGTTGAAAAATTGAAGTTGTTGGTTGTTCCATCTGTGAATCTTATTCCCCTGCCAACATGAATATGTTGCGGTTGAGGGTGCAAAATTATATCTAAATCCTCAAATAAGGAATAATTCACCGATATGATTATTACTATTTAACTTACTCATGCAATGATATTATTTCTTTTATACTTATCCTGCCATCACATATCTGAAGACTTCGTTTTCCTGCAGTTCTGGGCGCTCAGTTACCTTGTGCACATAGTCACGAATCAAATGGCGCCAATCATTGGTCTTCATGCTGAGGGCTTGACTATCTACAGTGAAGTCACTGAACAGTCCACGAAGGTCATCTTCAGATGGGGTGCCAACAGCAGAGGATTCAATACTGCGAAAGACTACAGAAAGGGTTTCGTTCAGATTCTCATCCTTTTCGCAACGTGCCACCACATTTTGGAACAGCTGCGAGGGCTTGATGAAATAGCCTTTCTCCTCCACCATCTTCTGGCGGATATTCTCGGCCATCGCATCGTCGATTTTGGTATAATCGAAATCAGGCTGGCCTGCATCCGTCATTAGTTGATGGATATAGTCACAGATGTTTTCTGAGATAAAACGGTAGAAGATAGAGCCTAGCACATAAGCCTTAAACTCCCAGCCATCCACACTGCCACGCAGGTCGTTGGCTATCTTCCATATTGTCTTGTGCAGTTCTGCACGTTCTTGCATCGTTGCCATTGTTCTTGATATAGTTTTAGTGCACCAAAACTACATCTTCAGGCTTGCATACAGGTAAACACCAAAGACCTCAAAACACAAAAGAAGCGCGAAACATGGCTCTTCTCTTGTATCGTGAGGTCCTCGGATGTACCTGAAATGCTAAGATATAAGTCATGCTCGCGCTATATGCACGGGCATCCGCTGACTTACCCAAAGCATTTCATCGTTGAAATTTCCGAGGTTTCACGATACTCTGAATAAATAGCTGATGCTATTGTTTAACCCTCAAAAATCGTACCCCACCTTGCGCTCAGGGATTCGTGCCGAAGCACGTGCTGTTTACAGCAATCGGAAAATACTTGCTACAAAGATACAAACAATTTCTGAAACTGAACCATATTTCAGAAGAATTATTAGAGAGGTTAAAACTAAAAACCACTACGCGAAACGATTTTGCTGCTATGCTGCTGGTGGAAAAGAAGAAACTTTTTTTCACCATTAATTACATATTCATTCATTTTTGTTTTCGAAAATTTTGACAAATAAAAATCGCAAACTAGAACGGCGAGGCTACCCAAAGACGGCCTTTAGTGCAGTAAAAAGTCTATTATACCGCAACTGAATGCATCTTATACCGAAACGTACTGTCTATTATGCCGAAACCTAACTTCAATTGCATCATAACTGAATGTCTGTTGCAGTATAGGATGAATGCAGTTATGGTATAATAGAACTTCTATTGCAGCCTATATTTGGGATTATTGAATAAAAAATTGACGCTTTTTTGGCTGTAAATAATGTAATCTATTGATTCTTAATAGGTTGCAAAATTTTTGCAACTTGCTCATAATTCGCGTGTAGAAGTCCAAAGTAGGAGTTGGTGATTTTCGTGCGATTCTCACGAGAGTTCGTGACATAAATATGCATTTCAAAGATGCATAAATATTTGGAATGTGACAATTAAAGTTAAATGTAACGAAGATACGAGAATATTGGGGCGCTCCGCTTAAAATCTGCCGAAAAATCTGTTTTTAAAATTTTTTTTCTGTTTTTCGGGTTTTGGTTAATAGTACACATGTTTATACAGGTGTAGATAGAAATAAGTAAGAGGCGCCATCCTTATGGTTACACCTATTTTATATTATATAGGGATGCCGCAAAAAAAAATAGGAAGGCTTTTACCTTCCTATTGACTGTGCGGAGAGTGAGGAAAAAATCGAACCCTCCATGGTTCATCATGGATAATCAGGAGCCACAGGCACTGCTTTAAATAGCCTATTAATAAAGGATTCCAAGACATTTTTCAATGTGTTAAAATGTCTTGCGGTATATTTGCGTGTTTCAGAAATTGGGTGTAATTTTGGGTGTGTTTTTTAAATATTAAACGCTATGCTCATAAGAAAAAGTATTCATTTCACACCCGAATATCGGTGCAAAGGTAAACAAAAAATGGAGAAAAAGAAATCGTTCGGGAAAATCTGCCACTTCTCGTATGCGCGTTTATTATAACAATCTAAGAATCGAGTTCGTGACGGGCATCAGAGTCGATGCAGACAAGTGGGACAAGGCAAATCAGCGGGCTACAGGTATGAACCAAGCTATGCAGACAGCGAGCGAGATCAACGACTACCTTGATTATCTGAAAGCAGTAATCATCAAAGTGTTCCACAAGTACGAATTCATGGAAGAAATGCCTATCCGTGAACAACTCAAAACAGACTTCAATGAACGGATCAGTCAAAAAGATGACGAAAATGGTTCATACGCTGACTATGACAAACAGGTGACAACAGTCAAGAAAAACGTATTCTGGGATGCTTTCAGAGAATTTATTAAAGTCAACGGCAGACAAAATGATTGGACGGAAGCCACCTATGAGAAATTCCATGCAATGGAGAACCATTTGAAGGAGTTCAGGAAAGTGCTTACCTTTGATTTCTTCGATGACGATGGTCTATTGGCTTACGTTGAATACCTCCGTCTAAAAAAGAACATGAAAAACAGCACCATCGGCAAGCAGATGTCGTTTTTGAAGTGGTTCCTGCGCTGGAGTTATCAAAGGGGCTATAACGATAACCGTGACTTTGAGACATTTAAACCCAAGTTGAAGAGTACACAAAAGAAAGTGATCTTCCTCACTCGTGATGAAATAACGAAGTTGGTGGAGTGTAAGATTCCTGCAGACGAAAGTCATTTGGATCGTGTCCGTGACGTGTTCCTATTCTGCTGCTATACAGGCCTCAGAGACTCTGATGTCTATAACCTTCGTAAGAGCGACGTAAAGGATGACCACATTGAGATTACAACAATAAAGACAACAGATAGTCTGACCATCGAGCTTAACAAGTATAGTAAGGCCATTCTGGAGAAATGTAAAAATGCAGACTTCGAAGAATTCAAAGTCTTACCTGTAGTCAGCAATCAGAAGATGAACACCTATCTGCATGAGCTCTGCAAACTGGCAAAGATTGACGAGCCTATACGCCAGACCTTCTATAAGGGAAATGAACGAATCGATATTGTCAAACCCAAATACGAACTGATAGGTACTCATGCTGGCAGAAGAACATTCATCTGTAGTGCTTTGGCATTGGGCATCCCTGCTCAAGTAGTCATGAAATGGACTGGCCATAGCGACTACAAGGCAATGAAACCTTATATCGACATTGCCGACGACATCAAGGCCAAAGCGATGCAGAAATTCAACAGCTTCTGAGGTTATTTGAGATTTTTGCAGTAACTTTGCACTGTCGTTACGAGTTACTTTAATTTGTTCCTTTAATATTTCGTAGCACAATCAACTTATCAAACACATTATTATAATTATGGAGCAAATATCAAACGAATTGTTAGAAAAGACAATTGGAGAAATGAGTGGAACGGAGTTCCTCCAACTCATGAAGGTGGCCAACCAAGCCACAGTAGAAGAAAAGGTTGAGGACGATGAAGACAAGTATGCGTATGGAATTGCAGGCATAGCGGAGATATTCCATTGCAGCTTGCCAACAGCCAACCGTATCAAGAAGAGTGGAAGAATCAAGAAAGCCATCACCCAGATTGGTCGCAAAATTATTGTGGACAAGAAGTTGGCCTTGGAACTGGCTGGTCAACCTGTCTATCGTCGTAAAAGTGCGTAACCCTCTCATACCCTTCATATAAATTCGTCAATAGATTCGTTTTATTGCCGAATTTATATTTTTAAGAATTCCATTGTAATAAACATCTGACAGCAAGTCCTACTGTTATATTTTGCCTAAAACGCAAAACTCTTTGATTCTTAATGATGTTTTTTGAGAAAAAGTTCCAATATTTAGAATTATTTTTTATCTTTGTAGCCATAATATAATATATGATATGGCAAAAGACATGAATCGACTCAAAGTGGTGCTGGCAGAGACGAAACGAACCAACAGATGGCTGGCAGAGCAACTGGGCAAAGATGAAGCAACAGTTTCCAAATGGTGTACCAATACAAGCCAGCCCAGTCTTGAAACCTTATTCCAAATAGCAGAATGCCTCGGTGTCTCTGTTCAGGAACTAATAAGTAAAGAGAGATAATATGAGCAGTAAATTCTTTAATAACAATTCAGGCAATACGCTCTTTGAAAAACTCAAAGGTATTGCATGTAATATGGCCAATTTTGACCGATTTCTAGCTGTAGTCGGGTTCTTTCGTTCTTCCGGCTATTTCAAATTGCGAAAAGAATTGAATGATGTCGAGGAAATAAAGATTTTAGTTGGCATCAATATCGATGATATCTTCCGTCGCCACAATAAGGCTATGCTGATGTTAGAAAATGAGGAAAAGGCAAAAATGGTCTATGACGAAGAGTTCCGCCAGGATATTATCAATGCCCGGTATGCTCCAGAGGTTGAAGAAGGTATTTTGCAGATGTGCCAGGACTTAGTTGATGGCAGGCTCCAAATGAAGATTCATGCGACAAAGAATCTCCATGCAAAGTTCTATCTTTACCTTCCGCAAAATCATAACGAGAACAGTGATGGCTGGGTAATCATGGGCTCTTCTAATATTTCTGACGCTGGACTTGGCACGTCAAGGGCAGAGCGTTATGAGCTGAATGTGGCTATGAAGGACTTTGATGATGTTGACTATTGCCATTCTGAGTTTAAGAAGCTATGGGAGGAGGCCATCACACTGACTATCGATGATGTTGAAAGTATCAAGCAAAAGACCTACTTAGGTTATCAGCCTACACCATACGAAATCTATTTGAAAGTGCTCATTGATACTTTTGGTGATCAGATTGAGGATGATTTCTCCATTCAGTTGCCCAATGGCGTGATGGAACTGAAATATCAGACGGATGCCGTGATTCAAGGTTTCCAAATGCTCATGCGCCATAACGGTCTGTTCCTTGCTGATGTGGTAGGTCTTGGCAAGACGATGATTGCTACCATGATAGCTAAACGATTCATAGAGGCGAACGGTAAGAACACCAGCATTCTGGTGGTATTTCCTCCTGCCTTGCGTGAGAACTGGGAAAACACCTTTAAGTTATTTGGTATATCCCGTAAAGCGCAATTCATTACCAATGGTAAACTATCTAGTGTGTTAGAGGGAAAGGAGCAATACAAGGCGAAGGAAGAGTTCGACTTGATTATCGTCGATGAAGCACATGGCTTCCGTAATGATGGGGCAGGAAAATACGACGAATTGCAAAAGATTTGTAAGGCAGATTGCGTCAATGCCGGCTTATTAAAGAACCAACGTAAGAAAGTGATGCTGCTTTCCGCCACGCCATTGAATAACCGCCCTGACGACCTGCTTAATCTACTTTTGTTATTCCAAGACAGTCAGAATTGCACAATTGACGGCATACCCAATCTAAAAGGATTCTTTGCAGAATACATTAAGGCTTATAGAATCTTGATGAAGGAGCGCGAAACTCGCGACGTTACAGCCGACGTTGACAAGATTTATGAGGCCATTCGTGAGAAAGTGATTGACAAGGTGACGGTTCGTCGTACACGCCACAATATTGAGAACGACCCAGAATACAAGAAAGACTTGCAGGCACAAGGTATTATCTTCCCCAAGCCTCAGCCGCCTATCTCATTGGAATATATGATGGATGCTGACACCAGCAGGCGCTTCTTCTACACGCTGAATGTTCTGTCTGACGACAAGTTTGACCCTCATCTGCATTATGCACGCTATCGTGCAGTTGAATTTCTGAAGCCAGAGTTCCGGGCTAAGTATCGCAATGCGGTTCATGTTGGTCAGACGCTGGCAGGTATCTATCGTGTTCACATGGTGAAGCGTCTGGAAAGTAGTTTCCATGCTTTCAAACTTTCGTTGGCCACCTTGCTTCGTATCACCAACGACATGTTAAAGATGTTTGCCGAAAACAAGGTCATCATTGCACCAGAGTTGAATGTGAAAGAGTTGCAGGCAAAAGGTATGGAACTGGATCAGATTATTGAACTGGCGATGAAGAAAGGCTATCAAGAAAGCGATATCCTGTATAAGTCTGACGATTTTGAGCCGGATTTCATTGAGATGCTTCGTCATGACAAGGAGGTCTTGGAAGCACTCAATGCTGATTGGCAGAAAGAGCATGATGATCAAAAGTTTGACTTGTTCAGAAAGAAACTGGAAACTGAATTCTTTGATAATCGAAACGTATCAGGAAAGTTGGTGGTATTTTCAGAAAGTGTAGATACCCTGAACTATCTGAAGGACAGATTAGAGAATGAGTTAGGCAGAACAGACGTATTGACGATTACTGCTGACAACCGCGACAAGAAGGCAAACATCATCAAAGAGAATTTCGATGCTAATAGCGAGGTGCAGAAAGACCAGTACAATATTATTCTTACTTCTGATGTTTTGGCGGAAGGTGTCAATTTGCATCGTTCCCATATCATTGTCAACTATGATTCTCCATGGAATGCTTCCCGATTGATGCAGCGCATCGGTCGTGTGAATCGTATTGGCTCTGTGGCTGAGTTTATCTATAATTATATGTTCTATCCATCCCCACAAGGCAATGAGCAAATCCAACTTTACGAAAATGCCCTTATTAAGTTGCAGGGTTTCCATTCTGCTTTTGGCGAGGATGTGCAGATCTATTCCAAGGAGGAAATCGTAAAGCAGTTCAAGATGTTCGACAGCAATGTGAAGGATTCGATGGACGAGAAGCTGGCTTTGATTCGTGAACTGCGTGATGTCTATCACAACAATCGAGAACTATACGACAAGGTTAAACAGTTGCCTTTGAAGAGTCGTGTGGCTCGTAACACAGGTAAACATACTGATAAGTCCATCATTTACGTATCGTCCGACGTGAAGACGGAGTTTTATCTGGCTACCGATAAAGCTGTTAAGCCAATTGATTTCTTGGAGGCTATCAAGTATCTGAAGGCAAAACCAGAAGAGCAAGCCGCTCCATTCATGCCAGACAGCAAGAATTACGAACACGTAAATCGCGCTTTGGGCAAATACACAAAGGAATATGTAGAGGCGGCAGACGATGCTTCCATCAATCGCACAGACCTCGATAACATTTCGAAAACAGCCCTTAACTTCTTGCGCAGAATTACGCAAGTCATCTCTGACAATACGACAAAGGTACAATGCCATATTCTCACCGACTATATTAATAAAGGTATATATACCCAGTTGCCTCGCCGTTTGCGTGATTTCTCTAAACCCTACAAGGGCGACAAAGCGCAAATCAAGGAAGACGAAGCCAAACTGAAACGTACTTTGGCTGAACTCATTGATGAGTACCAGACGATGAGTAATGAAATGCAAGAAAAGGCTTTACCCAAAGTCTGTGACCCACAAATCATTATTTCCGAAACATTTATTTAACAGCATTCCATCATGACATATAGCAAAGACAACCTACGACAGATATTTCAGCAGCCGTTCAATCAAGAAGGATGGCAAAATATGCTACGGCATTATTTCCATGCAACAGAACTGAAAGCAGAACGTGAACATATAGACGATACACCTGACGATGAAGAGGGTTACTATCTTGGTGCCATTGACACCACAGACAACTACCGCATCGGTCTGTTCTATTATCAGATACAGCACGGCAATGTAGCCCGCAAACGTGTTGGTTTGCGTAATCTTGTTAAGTCATTCATCAATCCAAATTGGGGCGAGTTTGACGCTGCTCTTGTTGTCTTTGATAGTGGCTCTGTCTGGCGTTTGTCTTTTGTCTGTGACATTAAGGGCGAGAATACTGCTGCAAAACGTTTTACTTACGTCTTTGGTGAAAGCGACAACTATTACAATACTCCTGTTGGGCGTTTCGATGTCTTGCAGCGTAATGGTATTTCGTTTGAGAACATCAAGGATGCCTTCTCAGTGGAGCGTCTGAACAAGGACTTCTTCCATGGATACAAGGAGCGTTATGTGAAGTTCCTCAAGCATATCAATGACGACACAAAAGAGAACCGCGACTATGTGAAGAAACTCATGGGCCGTCTGGTATTCCTTCAGTTCTTGCAGAAGAAGGGCTGGATGGGCGTACCTGCCAATCAGCAAGGCTGGAACGGTGGAGATAAATTCTATCTGAACCACTTAATAGAGAGTTATGAGGGCAACGACCGCTTGTTGAGCGATGTCCTTGAACCGTTGTTTTTCAATACGCTAAATGAACGTCGTGACAATGATCTTGCCGATTCGCGGCTTGGTGAGAATATCAAGATTCCGTATCTGAATGGTGGACTTTTTGACAAGGACGAATTAGACAAGAAAGACATTGATTTCCCCTATGACTATTTCAAGGAACTCATGGATTTCTTCGCCATGTATAACTTCACCATCGACGAGAACGATCCAGAGGATTCCGAAATCGGCATCGACCCAGAAATGCTTGGCCATATCTTCGAGAACTTGTTGGAGGATAACAAAGACAAAGGTGCATTCTATACCCCGAAGGAGATTGTGCAATACATGAGCAAAGAGAGTGTTGCCCAGTATCTGAAAAGCAATACGCCTGATGAGTTGCATACCGCTATCGACTCCCTCATCAAGCAAAGAGCGGTGGAGCCGATTCTGCAAAACAAAGAGAATGCGAGACTGGTCAACAAAGCCCTGTATGTAGTAAAGGTTTGTGACCCAGCAATTGGTTCTGGCGCCTTCCCTATGGGAGTGCTGAATGTTCTGTTCGATTGCCGCCATCTGTTGTATGGCTTCATTGGAAAGAATGAAGATTTCTCATACGCTAAGGTAAAACGTGAGATCATTCAGAACAACATTTATGGCGTAGATATAGAGAAGGGAGCCGTAGATATAGCCCGTCTTCGTTTTTGGCTGGCACTGGTTGTTGACGAGAACGAGCCGCAGCCATTGCCGAACCTTGATTATAAAATCATGTGTGGTGACTCGTTGCTATATCGCTTTGCCCTCGATGCCCCATTCCAGAATGTGCTGAAGGACTACAATCAAAAGAACGGCACTCACTACACCTTGGATGACTATCGCCAGTGGGTATATGACTACACGGACATTTCCGACCATGCCCAGAAAGATGATTTCCGCCAAAAGATTGAGGACATCAAACACGCCTTCAAGACCGAACTCAGTGACAAAGAGAAAGGTAAGATTGCCAAAGTTCGTGGAACCATTGCTAACCTACAAATGGAAGACTTGTTTGGGAGTAAGAAGAAAGATAATGAGAAGAAAATCAAGGCTCTCCAAAAAGAACTCAAAGCCTTAGAAAAGCAACGAGAAGAAATTGAGAACAACAAGCAATTTGAACACGCATTTGAATGGCGGTTTGAATTTCCTGCTTTACTAAATGATGAAGGTGTATTCCGTGGATTCGATATTATCATAGGTAATCCTCCTTATGGAGCAAAACTATCTGATCTGGAGAAAGAAATTTATAAGGAGAAGTTTGCTGATGTTCATATGCGTTCCCCAGAAACATTCTGCTATTTCACATCTTTGGCATTCAGGCTTTGTGCAAAGTCAGGTGCTGCTATTGTTTCCTACATAGTTCCGAACAATATATTTTTTCAAAATGAGAATGAAAAGACGAGAGAGCTACTTTCTTTAGAGAATATGTTAATTCGAGCAATCAATTTGGGAGATAATACTTTTGAGAATGCAGATGTTCCTACATGTATTTTTGTTGGAAAGGCAAAGAAAACAAAGGACTATAGCATCGCTTATTCAGATTATAGAGATTATAATGTTAAGAAGATAGAATGGGATGAAAGTATTGATAATATAAAAGTTGAGAAACTTCAGACTGTTCCAGCATTGGTTATAGGAATGTCTAATTCAGAGATTGACATTCTTAATGCTATTAAAGAGAATGGAATTACGATTGATTCTATAGCTGAAGAAATGGCTAGTGGAATATCAACAGGCGGAGATAAAATATTTAGATTACAAAAGGAAACCGCTGACAGCATGAATCTGGAAACTCAGCCGATTCATAAAGTGTTAGTCGGTGCAGAAATCGATAAATACTCTATTGAAAATACAAATCATGTACTTATTTATTCAACAAAGCAAGCAAACATTCCATCATATTCAAATATTTTTAATTATTTAAAACCTTTTGAAGAGCAGTTGTCAAAAAAGAGAGAAACAAAGAAAGGAATATTGCCTTGGTGGTGTCTTCACTGGCCTCGATATGAACAACTTTTCACGGAATCCAAAATAATAATGCGTCAAACTTCTGATAGGATTCGATGTGTTTTTGATGAAAATGGCTTCTTTGTTTTGAATAGTATTCTTGTTTTCAAGAAGAATACTAATGAATATCAGTATAAGTATATTTCATCAGCATTAAATTCAAAGTTGACAAACTATTTGTATAGAAAACTAACTCAAGAGGAAGGACGTACTTTCGCAGAAGTAAAACCTGTCAATGTGAGGAAATTATATATTCCAAAAGCCACAGAAACTGAACAGACATTATTATCAATTCTTTATGATTATATGGTATATCTTAGAAATCCCCATTCACCTGCTGTCGATAATGTGATAAGCAACCAGTTTATTGGTGACTGTTTTGAAAATATTATTGATGGTTGTGTCTATGAATTATTCTTTAAGGAACATATGATTGAAAGACAAATCAATATTATTGATTATTTATATAGAATTATAAAGCCTTTGGAACATGCGACAAAAGAAACAGAAACAATAGCATCCGTATTTGATATATTGTATAAAACTGATAATGAAGTCCGCACAAGACTGAACCTGTTTGTATCGCGGAGTCCTGAATATCTTAAAAACATAATTCAAAGTTAATATGGCTGCAATTTCTAAAATAACGATAGATGGTTTTAAAGCCTTTCCTGATAATTTTACCCTTGAATTGGAAGGAAAAAATCTTTTGATGTATGGTGAGAACGGAAGTGGAAAATCTTCTATCTATTATGCATTGCATTCTTTACTGCAAAGTCAATGTAAAGATAAAAATCCTATCTATTTTGATATTAATCATCCAGAAAGCATTTTAAATCAAAACAAGAAAAAGTTTAATGCAAAAGTCGAAATAGAATTTGCAGGTAGTGATGTCACTTATGGTGTCTCGATCCAAGGGTACAAGGAGTCGGTAACACAGCCTATTTCTCCTTTGCGAGATTTAAACGGACAATGTGTTTTTATAAATCATAAATTTCTATTTAATGTCTTCAGTTTCAGAAATTCACAGTATATAGATTTGTTCCCTGTATTTATAAAGGATATTCTTCCATTTGTTTTAACGCAAGATAAATCTGAATATATAAGCATGATATATGACGATGTCATGAAAGGTATAAAACGTCGTGGAAAGAGTAACACAATAGATCCCTCATATCAAGCAAGAATAGATAAGTTTAATGCAGAAACGAAATATGTTATAGAACAAATCAACTCTAATGCAGTAGAAACGGCGACTATAATATACAATAACCATTTTCGGAATTCTGAGGACTGCCAAATAAAAATAACCCTTGGATACGATAACAATAGGGATAAAGTCCCACAGCCTAATAAATCATACTGGTTAAGATGTGGACTTCGGTATCAGAATGTAGAGAAAGCAGGAGTCATGGAGCCAAAGAGTGTAAGCACCAGTATGGAATTATTGCAACCATCAATTACTCTTAAAATAGAGGAATTACAAAATGATGGTGTCTCTTATCGCGCTATAGAAAAGCCCCAAACCTATTTTAACGAAGCAAAATTAACTGCGATTGCATTGTCCATAAGATTTGCTTTATTAGATACTGTTACTGCGGCGAACGGACGTTTCTTAGCCCTGGATGACATGCTGATAAGCCTTGACATGAGTAATCGTATGAAAGTTGTAGATTATTTGTTGAATGTTGTGGTAAAAAAATACAAAGTATATCTGTTTACTCATGACAAATTGTTTTATGCAACACTAAAAAAAAAGATTGCGATAGAGAAAATGCAAAGGGAATGGCTAATGGGGGGATTATACATGCATGATGTTGATGAGGACAATGATTATAAGCCTTGCCTACCTTACCCTAAATTTATTGAAGATAAAGATATGCCATTAGAGATGATGGATTATTATGCGAAGCATGATTATCCTGCATGTGGTCAAAAACTTAGGAAGTGGTGTGAAGAGATATTAGAAAAGTTATATCCAGATACATTGAAGAAACGTGTGGATTTAACGTCAGGTAATACAATAGAGACCTCATTAAATGATAGAATAATTAGCTTAGAATCCTATTGTGCCAAAGAATCTATCGATTTTTCTCACTTTAAGAATCTGAAAATATATAAAGATAACGTTTTAAACACTGTTTCTCATTATGATATAGGATCTCCGATATATAAGGAAGAAATACTAAATATTGTAAAAGTCTTAAATGAATTAAAAAAAATTCTTGAAGACAGGGTAGAGATCAAAGTTAATCATGCAATGGGTATAGAACTGGTAAAACCTGATGGAACTCCTGTTACAATTTGCATAGATATCAAGAAGGGGAAAATGCTTCTTCTAAATGTTGCAGGGCATTATCGGATTTCTTATTTTATTAAATGTTATGTAAAAGAACTGATAATAAACGGTGTTCGTCATACACTTCCTTCAGAAGAAATATATGAATCCATTTATGATGCTTATAACAAATATTGTGTAGAGTATGGACTTCCTAATACCGACAATTTATTGGACATTATATATGATCATAGCGTTAAATTGAGAGATAAGATATGAGTATTTGCATATTTTGTCATAAGGATTCTTCAACCTCTAAAAGTGTTGAGCATATTATTCCTGAGTCACTTGGGAATAAGGAACATATTCTTCCCAAAGGATATGTCTGTGATACCTGTAACAACTATTTCTCTGTTAAAATTGAAAAGGAATTGTTGGCTCTGCCCTATTTTGTCTCGATGCGATTTAGAAATGAGATCTTAACAAAGAAAGGACGTTTTGTTAAAGAGAAGATGTTTTTCCCTGAAATAATGAAAAGTGGAGAAGTTGTAATGTATACAACAGAAGATGGACATATAGAAGCGGTTGTTGACGAAGAACTATATGATTTAATTGAAGCAGGAAAAGCAAAAACAATAATTGGACCATATATTCCTGAACCAGAATACCCAAACCCTATTATGTCTCGTTTCCTTGCAAAATGTGCTTATGAATATTTCCTATATAATATGGGAGAGGACAAATACGATTTGTGTGTCCAAGAACTCTTGGGTAGTGAGAAAGATATATTAAATAACCTACGAGAGTATGCTCGATATGGCAAGGGCAAAACCTGGCAATATCATCAACGGCGATTATATTCAGAAGGAGACTGTTACTTTAATCAAAACGAGAACATTTGTTATGAGATACTTCATGAGATGAAGCTGTTCGTAAAAGAACATAAACATTTTCAAAATGGAAATGTAGAAGCAGAAATATACTTTGTGATGGCTATAGCTGGTATAGAATACGCTATTTGTTTGTCTGACCCTGATATTTCTGAATATCAGAAATGGATTGAAGGACATAAAGGACTTTCTCCATTGGAAGATGACGCAGAAACGTTGTCATTTAGTTTATCTGATGTAAATCCTATGCTAATAAAGAAAGATGACGATAGAATTCATTGACAACAGAAATAGCTTCTTCGAAGATGTGAAAGCATTGGGAAGAAAAAACTCAGCCACATTAGGGTATATGCCCGAAGGTGGCTTTGAGGATCATGCAAGGAATAAATGTATTATTATCGCGCATGATAGCAAGACATTGGCTGGCTATTTGATGTTTCGTATAGTCTCTCGCTTTTCCCGAATTAGCATCGTTCATTTGTGCGTTAGCGAAGAATACAGAGGCAAAGGTGTTTCTACTGCATTGTTGAATGCTCTCAAAAGTAAATACGAAAAAGATTATAGAGGTATTTCGCTTAGTTGCAGGACTGATTTTGATTATGCGTCTTCTGTATGGAGAAATTTCGGATTCGTTCCTCGCGAAAAAGTCAGAAGTAGAAGTTATGAAGTGAATTATCTGAATAGATGGTGGTACGACTTTAATCAGCCAGACTTATTCTCAGTAGCTTTGACTTCTAAGGTGAAGGCTTTGCTGGATATGAATATTATCGTTAAACTGCGAGAAGCAGAAAATGCGGATTATGTGAGTCCACAAGAAGATCCACGTGGCCTATTGGCAGACTGGTTGATAGACGAAGCTGAATTGTGCATTGCTCCAGAAGCATATAATGAAATAGACAGAGACGAGAATCTGCAACGTGCAGCAAAGACACGGGCCCTTGTATCTTCTTTTACTCAGATTCATGTTGATGTGGAGAAACAAAAGGAATTCGTAAAAGAGTTGGAGCAGATAATCATTGGGAAATCAGATAACGATATATCTGACAGAAAACAGATTGCATCATGTATTGTTTCTCAAACACCTTATTTTATAACTTATGATGAAGGATTGGTTAATAAAAGGGAGATCATAGAAAAGAAATACTCACTACAAATATACAATCCTCAAGAGTTCATTATGCAGATAGACCAACTCCTGCATGGAGAAGAGTATCTCCCCAATCAGTTGATAGGTATTGCTTCTGATTCTCTCTCTAAACTAAGTCCACAGGAGCTATCTAATTGTGTTAATAGATTTTGGATGCAAAAAGATGGTGAAGACAAACAAACTTTTAATGCATTAGTATCAGAACTAATAAATAAAAGCGAAGGAAAACTATATGTTCTAAAACGACATAGTGATGCGATTGCATTTTATGGGATAACTGAAAAGGATGATTCGACAGATATAGAATTATTGCGTATCTGTGACAAAGATATTTGCAACGCTCTGTTCTTCCAAATTATTTCTGAGATTATGAAAAGGATTCTTAAAGGTGAGAAGAAAAGAATCGTTTTCAGAGAGAAATATATAACAGAAAAGCAGAAGGATATCTTGGACAAATTTGGATTTGTACTGCAGAATAATCTATATGTTAAGTATGTATATAACATTATCGTTGCCAAAGAAGAAGTATCAAATATAATCCATCAGTCATATCCGTCAATAACTGTTGAAAATAACGACAGATTACTTTTGGCAGTTGAAAGGAAGTTATTCCCATTAAAGATAAAAGGATTGAATATTCCTACATACATTGTACCAATAAAGCCGTATTGGGCTGGACAGTTGTTTGATTTGGCTATTGCTGGCGAAGATTTATTTGGCGCTAATCCAGAAAAACTGTGGAGTTTTGAGAATGTCTATTATCGCCACACGAAGCCTATTACAGAAAAATATCCAGCTCGGATATTATGGTATGTAAGTGGAAAAGACGTACGTTATTCTCACGCAAAATCGATTGTAGCTTCTTCATATCTTACAGAAGTGATGACAGGAAAGCCCAAAGATCTTTTTCATGTAAACAGGCGATATGGCATTTATGAATGGAAAGACATTTACAAATTATGTGGTAGTGATATAAATACAGATATTAGGGCATTAAAGTTCTGCCATACAGAGGTCTTTGAATATCCTATTTCATTTGCTAAACTTCAAGAAATCTTTATCGCTAACGGACGCAAAAGAAATACTTTTGCTTCTCCAGTTGAGATAAACGACACTATATATTTTCAACTTTATCAATTAGGGAGATGGAAAGAACAAAAATAAAACGCAAATACCTGTTTATTGCAGTTAAGCCAGAATACGCAAAGAAACTTATTTCTGGTAAAAAGGACATTGAACTGAGAAAGATGAAGCCTAATGTCCAGTCTGGGGATTATGTCATCATATATGCATCTGCCCCAGTTAAGGCGGTACTTGGTTTTGGAAAGGTAAAGACAATAATAGAATGTACCCCTAAGTGTTTATGGGAAAACTACTCAAATCGTTTGGGTATTAATGAACAGAGCTATTTCTCTTATTATGATGGCTATCACAAAGCTATTGGCATAGAATTTGATATGATTAAATCTGTAATGCCGATTGGATTGGAAGAATTGAGGAGAGTTGATCCCAATTTCCAACCTCCGCAAATATATAGATATGTAACAAACGAAGATATTGTTAATGTATTGTCAAAAAGGATTAAATAAAGAGGTAAAATATGGAACAGATAAATGACAGCAGAATAGATCAATGTCTAAATGACATTCAAAAATACGAGAAGTGGGGAAACCTGCTTGCAGGACAAAGTTGGGCGCATCTATTCAACTCTAATGCTCCTGTGAGTGTGTCTGCCATTCATAATGGGTTGGAATGTGTTAAGGCAAAAATGAAACTGAGTGTGCTTCAAGACAATCAGCATACCGATGAAGACAAGAAAAAGCGACTAAATCAGATAGACCTCGACATCCGTCAGACGGAGGAAATTATGAAACATGATTTAGAATATAAGGGGTTATTAATACCATAAATGACAAAAGATACGTTAATAAGATATGGATATAGACGGAATAAAAGAGATAATAGCAAAAGACGAGAACCGAGTGCTTGAACTGAAAAAGACTACGGGGGAACTCATTAAGGGAATGCAGTCGCTATGTGCATTCCTGAATACTGATGGTGGATGGTTGTTCTTTGGCATTACGCCTGACCTAAAGATATTGGGCCAGAACGTAACTGACAGCACCCAAAGGGAAATAGCACATGAGATGACAAAGTTGGAGCCAGCCATCAGTCTGCCCATACAACTCTTCGACATTCCCGAACGACCAGGATTCAGCGTTATTGGAGTGCATTGTGATGGTGCTAAGTTTGGTGATGCGCCTTATACCTACGACGGCAGACCATATTATAAGGTTGAGAGTACAACGGTTCTAATGCCTCGTTCCATGTTTGAGGAACGACTGAGACGTAGCAATCCTAGCCGTTTCGCTTGGGAGAGTCAGACACCTGACAATCTCCATATGGAAGATTTGGACGAGGATCGTATCAAAGGGGCTGTTGCATACGGTGTTGATAGAGGTCGTATGCCGGCATCTGCAATGACTGAAAGTACATGGGGACTGCTTGACAAATTTGCCATGACAGAAAATGGTAAGATCAAGAATGCAGCAGCAGCATTGTTCATCAAGCGTCCTACAGCCTATCCTCAGTTCTTGCTACGTATGGCTCGGTTCCAAGGTACTGAGAAAAAAGTCTTCATTGACAACATGAGGGAAAAGGGCAATTTCTATCAGTTGTTGGATGCAGGTATGGCTTTCCTGTTTAAGCATCTGAATCAAAGTGGAGTAATCAAGGGGCTGCGTAGAGAAGACCGATTGGAGATTCCTGTAGAGGCATTGCGTGAAGCATTGACGAATGCACTTTGTCATCGACTGCTGGATTCGCCAAGTGGTAGTGTCGGCATTTCTGTATTTGATGACCGAGTAGAAATTGAAAACACAGGTCATTTCCCTAACGAGTTGACTGTTGAAACCATCAAACAGTCGCATCGTTCTTTTCCTCAAAACCCCATCATAGCAGAAGCACTGTTCAAAACAGGCTTCTTGGAAAGCTGGGGAACAGGTGTACAGAGAATGATGGATGCTTGTAAGGAAGCAGGATTGCCAGAACCAGAATATGGTACAGATGGCCTATTCGTCTGGATAACCTTCAAGCGTCCAAGTATAGACACAAGCTTAGGCACTAACTTAGACACAAGTTCTGGTAGTAACTCTGATACTAACTCTGATACCAACTCTGATACCAACTCTGATACTCTGATACTTTCTGCTAAGCAAAATGAGGTCTTATTATATTGCATGGTGGAACGAAGTAGCAGAGAAATATTAAATCATATTAATGTCACATATCAAAACAAAAATATTCAGAAGTTCATCAATGAACTAGTAGATGCAGGCTTATTGAAACGTACCATCCCTGACAAGCCTAATTCGCCATTGCAGAAATATATCAAGGCATAACCTCACCATAGCCCATTTCTACAATATTATATAATACCTAAATACATGTGACCCAATATTCGTGTCAAATATGGTATGGTTGACACGTCGTTACACCTATTATATATTATATATAGGGGGGATGCAGCAAAAAAATAGGAAGGCTTTTACCTTCCTATTGACTGTGCGGAGAGTGAGGGATTCAAACCCCCGATACCCAGAAAGGGTATACCGGATTTCGAGTCCAGCGCGATCGATCACTCTGCCAACTCTCCAAAATCCAAACGTTTCCGTTTTTGCAGTGCAAAGGTAAGATTTTTTTCGAGGTTGGCAAAATTTTTAATTGCTTTTTTCGAGCGAATATTAATTTTTTGGCACTAAGGTCTTGCACGGTTCAAAGAAAAGTAGTACCTTTGCACCCGCATTTTGCAAAATAACATTATTTAATTTACAACAAAACGTATGAATCAGTACGAAACCGTTTTCATTTTGACTCCCGTTTTGTCTGACGATCAGACAAAGGAAACGGTCGCTAAATTCAAGAAGGTGCTCGCCGATAAAGGTGCTGAGATTCTGAATGAAGAGGCCTGGGGACTGAAGAAGCTGGCTTATCAGATTGACAAGAAAACTTCAGGATTCTACTTCCTGGTTGAGTTCAAGGCTGAGCCTGCAGTTATTAAGACGCTGGAGACCGCTTTCCGTCGTGACGAGAAAGTGCTTCGCTTCCAGACTGTGAAGCTGGAGAAGTATGCTATTGAGTATGCTGAGAAGCGTCGCAAGAAGTATGCAACTAAATCAGAGGAGGCTTAAATCATGGCAGAAGTATCAGAAATCCGTTATCTCACCGCTCCTTCTATCGACACCAAGAAGAAGAAGTATTGCCGTTTCAAGAAGAGCGGTATCAAGTACATCGACTACAAGGATCCCGAGTTCCTGAAGAAGTTCCTGAACGAGCAGGGTAAGATTCTGCCTCGTCGCATCACCGGTACTTCACTGAAGTATCAGCGTCGTGTGGCTCAGGCCGTGAAGCGTGCACGTCAGATTGCACTGCTGCCTTACGTAACCGATTTGATGAAATAATCTTAAAGGAGGACGCAAGAATGGAAATTATACTGAAAGAAGATATTATCGGCTTGGGATTCAAGAACGATATCGTGAATGTTAAGTCTGGCTATGGCCGCAACTACCTGATTCCTCAGGGAAAAGGCGTGATTGCTTCGCCTTCAGCTAAGAAAATCCTCGCTGAGAACCTGAAGCAGCAGGCTCACAAGCTGGCTGCCCTGAAGGCCGCTGCAGAGGATCGCGCAAAGGCTCTCGAGGGTGTAGCTATCTGTGTAGCTGCCAAGGTGAGCGCAACCGGTCAGCTCTATGGTTCAGTGAATACTGCTACCGTTGCTGAAGAACTGAAGAAGTTGGGTCATGAGGTTGATCGTAAGATCATCACCATGCGCGACATCAAGAAGGTTGGTGACTATGCCGCTTTGGTACACTTCCACAAAGAAGTTATCGTTGAGATTCCTGTAAAGGTTGTAGCTGAGAATGCTCCTGTAGAGGAGGCTCCTGCTGCTCCCGTTGTAGAAGAGACTGTTGCTGAAGCTCCTGTTGTAGAGCAGGAAGAAGCTCCCGCAGCTGAATAAGTAACACTGTAAAACATATCTGTTTTCAATAAAGGATCCCAGCTAACAAGGTGTTGGCTGGGATTCTTGTAGATTTTGAGTATTCATCATCCCGAATATAATGTAGTAATGAAAAGGTTGTCTTTTTTTCTTTTCTTTTTTCTCTCATTCCTGGCAGTAGCAAACGCTCAGGAGGAAACTCCTAATGCTCGACAAGCACGCAGAATTTTCAATACAGCTTATGAACGTGTGTTTGGTCCGCAAGGAGCAAGTCTTCATTATAAAGTAAATATAATAGGTATTTATAAGACTGAGGGAACTATTTCGTTCAAAGAGAAAAAGCAACGTTTTACTGACGAGCGCGTAGATACGTGGAATGATGGCGTGACTGCCTATATGGCCTATAGGAAAAAGAGAACTGTTGAGATTCATAAGGCTAATTCTGATAAGAAAGATAAGTATAGCGGACGGTTCAAGTTCTCGCTTGATGACTTTGACTATAGTGTGGCTAAGGATCCGGAAGGACTGATGCTCACGTTGAAGCAAAAGAAAAAGGCCAAAGGTACTATTAAAGAGGTGAAAGCACTCGTGGAACAGGGGTCTTATGCGCCGAAGAGATTAAGGATTAAGGTGGCGTTTATCTGGACAACCGTTCAAATTTCTGACTTCAAGTCGGGAGGCATTTCAGACAATCTCTTTGTTTTTCCGCATGAGAAGTTCAAAGAGGGCTGGAAGTTTGTAGATAAGAGGTGATTTCTTGTTCATCGACTAATTCTCGCAATGCTGTTTCCAGTATCTCGGTGGGGTATGGAAGCTTGTAGAGTTCGTGAACAAGGTGTTTGTTGCCGTCACCCATCAACTTGGTGATTTCTGTTTTGACTTTATTGATATCTTCCCTGTGTTCCTTTTTTACTGAAAGGCATACGTCGCAATGGCCACAGGGTAGTGTGTTGGTTTCTCCGAAGTAACGAAGTAACTGCTGGGAGTGGCATTGGTTGGTTGTGGTGATGTACTTCACCATAGCGGCTATTCGTGCAGCAAATCGCAGGCGAAGTTCTTCATAAACCTCGGGCGGAAACAGGAGGAATTGAGAGTCTTCACGACGCTGCCTGTAGCGTATGTATGGTGTACGCTTTTGTGGAATGAAACTTATTATGTGCTTCTGTGATAAGGATTTAAGACATTCGCGTACAGTAAACCTTTGGAGTCCTGAGTTCTGGGCAATGAACTCTTCGTCAATGAATGCATAGTCATTGAACAGTCCGCTATACATTCTTAATAGAGTTACTATCACAGCATCTTCGTTGGGAGTATTTCCCCTCAGTCGGTAAAGTTCATCGCGTTCAAGGATAAACATGACGCGCGCCTGGTTGTCTTTATCTTCCGAGTATTCTATATAGCCTGCTCGGTCGAGTATTTTCAAGGCGGCATCAACCTGTGTGGGGAACATCTTATAGACATGGCAGAACCTGTCGATGGGAAATTCGTGGGAAGTGTTGTAGCCAGCGCCTACGGCTATTTGATAGAAATAGGCGAGTGAATCATAGACTTTCCGGATATATTCCTTCGGTGGAAAAGTGTCAATAATCTTCTTCTGAAGCTTTGCTGTATCGGCATTGTTGACAATGAGTACCGCATAGGCTTTCTTTCCATCGCGGCCTGCACGTCCAGCTTCCTGGAAATAGGCCTCAATACTGCTTGGACAATCAATGTGAGCTACCAGTCGGACATCGGGTTTGTCTATGCCCATGCCGAAGGCGTTGGTGGAAACGATAACACGCACATGGTCTTTCTGCCATTCTTCCTGTCGGCTGAGCTTTACATCGTTATCAAGACCTGCATGATAGAAAGTAGCGCTGATGCCTGCCTTTTGAAGCTGCTCTGCACACTCCTTTGTACGGCGGCGGCTATTGACATAGACAATGGCTGAACCCTTCATGTTGGAAAGAATGTGGATGAGCTGTTCCATCTTGTCTGGCACATTGCGTACAATATAGGCAAGATTGCGTCGCTCGAAACTCATTCTGAACACATTCTTCTCGTGGAACTGAAGATTGTTCTGTATGTCATCAATCACCTCGGGGGTGGCTGTTGCTGTAAGGGCAAGGATGGGTACATCAGGCAAATCCTGACGGATGCTGGCTATTTCAAGGTAGCTGGGGCGGAAGTCATAGCCCCATTGGGAAATGCAATGGGCTTCATCTACACAGATGAAGCTAACCTTCATGTGACGCAGCTTTGTACGGAAAAAATCGGTAGAGAGGCGTTCGGGGGATACATAAAGCAGTTTGACTGCACCGAACACTGTGTTGTCTAAAATACGTACTATCTCGCTCTGGGGAAGGTCGGAGTTGATAGCAGCAGCAGGAATACCGTTATTACGCAGGTGAACTACCTGATCGTTCATCAGGGCTATCAGGGGAGTTATCACGATACATACGCCTTCTTTAGCCAACGCCGGTACCTGAAAGGTGATGGACTTTCCACCACCTGTAGGCATAAGGCCTAATGTGTCGCGTCCTTCGCCAATTGAAGTAATGATGTCTTGCTGGATACCACGAAAATCATCGTATCCCCAATAACGTTTCAGAATGGCTTTGTAGCGAGCTAAAGAAGTATTGTCGTCGTTACTGGTCACTGGGCTTGATGTCTTCTATCTGCAGTTGCACTTCACCACGCTTATAGATATTCTCCTCGATAGAGTAAACAATGTCGAACGAACATTTTGACTTGATGTAGCGTGCTGCTGCACTTTGACCGAATGCAATGCCGTTCATCACATTGCTCGACTGTGAATCAACCAGTTCCAACTTAATGTGTTCCTGCTGGCGGCCTACAACTTTAGACGTGCCGTAGTCGTAAACATTGCGAGTGCAGAACAAGGGCTTGGGATTGTCTGGACCATGAGGGGCCAGTTTCTTTAAGTCGTTCTGGAGTCGTTTGGAAATATCCTTGAAGTCAAGAGTGGATTCAATCTCTAACAATGCCTCTGTCTGTTCCGGGTGGATGTGTGTGCTGACATATTCCTGAAAACGACGACGGAATTCGGGAATGTTCTCTACACGCAATGACAAACCTACAGCATAGGTGTGACCACCAAAATTCTCAAGTAGGTCGCGACAGCTCTTAATAGCATCATAGATGTCGTAGCCAGCCACACTACGGGCCGAACCACTGGCAATGCCATCCTGGCAAGATAAGACTACCGTGGGGCGGAAGTAGATTTCGGTGAGACGTGAGGCAACGATACCTACCACACCTTTTTTCCAACCTTCATCATAAAGAACAATGGCTGACTGGTGTTCCTGGCTCTCCAAACGTTCTACAATCTGGTTGGCCTCTTCAGTCATTTGTTTGTCAATATCCTTGCGCTGTTCGTTGTATTCATTGATATGGGTGGCTTCGGTCAGCGCTTTCTGAATATCCTTTTCAACCAACAAGTCAACGGTCTCTGTTCCGTTTTGAACACGACCAGAGGCATTGATGCGAGGACCTATCTTAAAGATGATATCGCTCATTGTGATTTCGCGACCCGTGAGTCCACATATCTCAATGATAGCTTTCAAGCCAACACTCGGATTCTGGTTCAGTTGTTTGAGTCCATGGAGGGCAAGGATTCTGTTTTCACCCATCACCGGAACAATGTCGGCAGCTATGCTGACAGCGCAGAAATCGAGTAGGGGAATGAGCTGTGAGAAAGGAATACCGTTGTTTTTGGCAAAAGCCTGCATGAACTTAAAACCTACGCCACAGCCGCAGAGATGTTTAAAGGGGTAGGTAGAATCAACACGCTTGGGGTTAAGAATGGCTACAGCACAGGGCAGTACATCATCGGGAACGTGATGATCGCAGATGATGAAGTCAATACCTAAACTCTTTGCATACGCTATTTCTTCGATTGCCTTAATGCCGCAATCGAGTACAATAATCAACTTTACACCTTGTTGGGCAGCATAGTCAAGTCCTTTCTTGCTGATTCCATAGCCTTCTTCATATCGGTTAGGGATATAATACTCAATATTTGAGTAGAATTGCTGTAAGAACTTATAGACAAGTGCAACGGCGGTACATCCGTCAACATCGTAGTCGCCGTAAACCATAATGCGCTCTTTGCGTCCCATTGCATCGTTCAAACGATCTACGGCCACGTCCATATCGTTCATCAGGAACGGGTCGATAAGTTCGTTGAGCATTGGTCGGAAGAACCGCTTGGCCGCTGACTCGGTCTTAATACCGCGACGGAAGAGCAGTTGGCCAATAACGGGACTCATGCCGATTTTCTCGGCCAGTTCCTTAGCTGCTTGCTGTTGTTCGGGTGTAGGCTGTTCGTAATTCCATTTGAAATGCATTATATATTTTATTTATTCTTGTCTGTTTTATGGTGCCCATAAACGTAGAAAGAACAGCAATTGGATAGCCGTCCGGATAAGAGGGCATACAAAGATAATGATAATAATCGAAATAACATTGCATTCTGTCAGAATTTTAACAGAATGTTACATCTTTACTCGTATCGCATTGAGCGAGCCGGATGAATTTTGGCTACAAGGTAGCTCGGTGCAATTAGAACAAAGATACTGATGAAGAGGGTCGCAATGTTCAATAGTAAAACATAGAACAGGTTTAGTTCCATCGGGGCCTCGCTTACGTAGTAGGTCTGGGGATCGAGGGTTACAATACCGGTTGTCTGTTGTAGAATAACGAGACCGATACCGATGATGTTACCCCAAAGAAGACCTCGACTGATAATGAATACGGAGAACCAAAGAAATGTTTTGCGTATCATGGAATCGCGGGCACCAAGTGCTTTCAGAATGCCTATCATCTGCGTGCGTTCAAGGATGATGATGAGCAAGCCGCTGGTCATTGTAAAGCCAGCCAAAACAATCATCAAACCAAGGATAATCCATACGTTGATATCAAGCAGTTCAAGCCATGAGAATATCTGAGGATAGGCATCGGTAATGGTGCGTGAAGAAAAAGTGTTGTTGTAGGCATCGAGTGTGCGATTCACCTTTTTTACAACGTTGTGACTGGCGGTTTCAAGATGGTCGAAATCATCAACGATAAGTTCGGCTCCTGAGCATTGGTCGGTAAACCATCCATTCAGTTTGTTCGTTGCATAAATGTCTGTCAGACAGAAAGAATCATCGAATCGCTTCATGTTTGTCTGATAGATAGCCTTTACTGTAAACCGACGGGCTTTAACCCCTTCGTCGCTGATGAAATAGGCAAAGATACGATCGTCTATTTTCAGTCGCAGTTTTTGCGCAATGGTCTTTGAAATAACAAGGGGATACTTTGTTGAGGAATCGCAAAACTGGGGAAGTTCGCCTTCAACAAGATTCTCTTGAATAAAACTTAGGTCATATTCCTGACCGATGCCTTTGAGGGCTACGCCCAGAAAGTCTTCATCGGTTTTAAGAATTCCTTGTGTGATGGCATAACGTTCAGCATGCTTGATGCCAGGAATTGTTTCCAATAACTGCAGCATGCTGTCGTTGATACAAATGGGGAAGTCGGAAGCTGTATTGAACGACATGATGTTCTCTACCTGGATATGACTTCCAAAACCTGCTACCTTGTCACGAATGGTGTGCTTGAATCCGATAACCACGCTGACGGTCACAATCATCACAGCCAATCCTATAGCTACACCAATGGTAGCTATACGAATGGCGGGCCGACTGACTGACTTTTGGCGTATCGGTTTGTCATCGGCATCCGTTTCAACTTTTCCTCCGTAGATACGGCGTGAGAGAAAAAGGGGCAGATTCATATAGGATTACTCGTTAACGGTTCTCCCAGGGTAAGCCTCAAGCGCTTTACGAAGTACTACGAGAGCCTGATTAAGATCTTCTTTCTTCAGCACATAAGCGATGCGAACTTGGTCGCGCCCGGCTCCTGGAGTGGTATAGAATCCTGCTGCGGGAGCCATCATGACGGTAGCTCCTTCATACTCGAAATCGGAAAGACACCAGCGGCAGAATATCTCAGCATCGTCAACCGGAAGCTTGGCTACTGTGTAGAAAGCACCCATAGGAATAGGCGAGTAAACGCCAGGAATACGGTTCAGACCGTCTATCAGACATTTACGGCGTTCAACATATTCATCGTAAACGTCACGATAGTACTCTTCAGGAGCATCAAGAGATGCCTCGGCCACAATCTGACCGATAAGAGGTGGAGAAAGACGAGCCTGACAGAATTTCATTACGGCTGCACGCACCTCTTTGTTCTTTGTGATAAGGGCACCGATTCGAATACCGCATTCAGAATAACGCTTTGAAACTGAGTCAATAAGAATAACATTCTGTTCAATACCGTCCAAATGGCAGGCGGAAATATAGGGAGAACCGGTATAGATGTATTCACGATAAACTTCGTCGGAGAACAGATAAAGGTCGTATTTTTTCACCAAGTCGCGAATCTGATTCATTTCACGACGAGTGTATAGATAACCAGTTGGGTTGTTGGGATTGCATATCATGATAGCACGTGTACGCTCGTTGATAAGCTCCTCAAATTTCTCAACCTTGGGCAGAGAGAAACCTTCATCGATTGTAGTGGCTATGGTGCGGATTTTTGCACCAGCAGATATAGCAAAAGCCATATAGTTGGCATAGGCCGGTTCTGGCACAATAATCTCGTCGCCAGGATTCAGACACGACATAAAAGCAAAGAGAACAGCTTCTGAGCCGCCTGATGTGATAATGATATCGTCGGCAGTAACATTGATGTTGTATTTTGCATAATAGCCAACGAGCTTCTCACGATAGCTGAGATACCCCTGTGAAGGAGAGTATTCCAGAATCTTGCGGTCAATATGCTTCAAAGCGTCAAGAGCCACATCGGGAGTGGGAAGGTCCGGCTGGCCGATGTTCAGATGATAAACTTTGGTACCTCTTTTCTTGGCAGCTGCTGCCAAAGGAGCCAGTTTGCGAATAGGGCTTTCGGGCATCTCAAGGCCTCGAACAGATATTTCTGGCATCTTCTATCTTTGTTTTTATTAGTTCTAAATTTCTATACTCTATTCATCATTCATGACCTTGGCTTTGGTTATTAGCGGTTGTCATTCCTCCTCTTGAGGAGTTCTTAGAATGATGCTTGTGGCACCGATAGTGAACAACTGTCCGTCGTTGATGATTCGTCGTTCGCGATCACCAAGTATTACATTGTCGACAAAGGTACCTGTATAACTGGGACCGTCTTTGAGTTCGTATTTTAAACGTCCGCGCTTGTCGCGAGATACAGTTATAGTGCAATGAAGTAAATCAACGCTGGGATCGACAGTCTCGATAGGGGTGTTGATGGGATTCCCTTTCTGATAGCGACCTATTTGGTTCTCACCCATCTTTAAAGGGAGTATCTGCTTGTAGTGAAACACGTTCTCGATGACGACTATACTGCCAAAATCGCTATCGTCGGGCATCTCGGTTTGCTGGTTCAAGGATTGTGTTTCTTCCTTCTGAGTTTGTTTCAGTTTGGATGTACCAATACGGATGCCAAACTGCTTACCGCAATCAGGACATTGGAACACGAGCTTCTGACCCGGTTCATAGCGTGTTTCGTCGAAAGTTATGTATTGATCACATTTGGGACAACGTACTCGCTTCATTGCTCAAAAAAGAATTAATCTTTGACATGAAGCACCCATGCTTCTTTGAAGTTGTTGTTATCAGCACGGTATTTTCTCAACTGTGATTGTGCTTCTTCTTCAGAATTGAATGAACCAATCACTACTCTTACCTTTGCAGTATTCTGCATACTCATCGTTTGGGCACCTTCAATGCCGCTCTTTGAAAGACGAGCAATAAATTCTTCTGCATGGATAAGGGGGGTCTGACTGGCAAGAACGATCGTATAAACTGATGAAGTTTCCTTGACGGGAGCTTCACTATTTATCATTTCCTCAGAGCGTTCCATTGAAACACTCTCAGCGTTTGGCTGATTCTCTTCCGGTGTTTCAGCTATTTGCTCTTGCTTTTCCTGGACACTTGCTGCTGTGATAACTGGCAGTACGCTGCTCTGTTGAACAGTCTCACTCAATTCGCTATTGCCTACAGGCGTGCTGATAAAGAAGAACAAAAGGATGGATGCTGCCATAGCAACCATGTTGCGAATCCAAGACATACGGATAACAATCGTATCGTCATTGACTGTACTGTCGTCAATCTTCTCATGATTATCATCCTTAGTGATTTCTTCAAGTTGGATGGGTTTAATAAGGGCCTCTTTCTTTTCTTCTTTTACCTCGGCGCTCTGAAGCAGACTTGAAATGGTTTGCATGGAGAACGAGCTGAGACCATAGAGCATAGGACTAAGGATTCCTGCCTCGCAAGGTTGAAACTCATAGCGTCCTTCATCGTTCAGAGTGATAGTTCCAAGGTCGGTCAGTTCGTATTCGCCTTCACTTTCCAAGTGTTGTTTCAGTTCTTCAACCTCATTCTCGATGCGACGTAAAGCCTCTGGATAACTGATATCATAGGCTTCAATATAACTTTGAACGAGAAGATGGTCGTTGATTTTGAGTTGAGGATTGAACCCAAGCGTACGGAGAGGAGGTAAAAACATCTTGTCGCTCTCGTCATAACGCGCATCAGAATGGTGGGCCATGAAGCCTCCAAATCCCGGAACAATCACACAATCATTGTTCAACAGGAGTATTTCAATATGTCTATTCAGTTCAATCACGTTGCAAAATTACGTTTTTTTCTTGATATGAACAAATAAAAAGCAGGATAATAATAAAACAAATACAAAAAAAGTTTTCCTCATACAAAATAATATTTGTACTTTTGCAAACTGTTAAAATAATAATACTTTATAAATGGAATATATATCTACAGCTATTGAAGGAGTTTACCTTATTGAACCAAAGATTTTCAATGATGCTCGTGGCTATTTCTTTGAAGCATGGAAGAAGGAAGAGTTTGAAGAGAAGATCGGAAAAGTTGATTTTGTTCAAGACAATGAGTCAAAATCTTCGTACGGTGTGTTGCGTGGCCTTCATTATCAAAAAGGTGATTATTCTCAGGCCAAATTGGTGAGAGTGATTAAAGGAAAGGTGCTTGATGTGGCAGTTGACCTTCGTAGAAACTCTCCAACCTTCGGCAAACATGTCATGGTAGAACTGAGTGAAGATAATAAGCGTCAGTTCTTTATTCCAAGAGGTTTCGCGCATGGTTTCCTGGTGTTGAGCCAAGAAGCTATCTTTACCTATAAAGTAGATAATGTATATGCTCCTCAGGCTGAAGCAGGAGTTCGTTGGAATGATCCTGACCTCGCCATAGAGTGGCCCATTGATCCCAAAGATGTGGTGACCAGCGAGAAGGACTTGAAGGCACCTTTGTTTAAAGAGGCAGAATGTTTTTGATTATTAACCTAATTAAATAATAAGTAATGAACATTGCAGTTGTTGGTACCGGCTATGTAGGACTGGTAACAGGAACATGTTTCGCCGAAACTGGCGTAAACGTGACTTGCGTCGATGTGGATGCAAACAAAATTGAGAGACTTCAAAAGGGAGAAATTCCCATCTACGAGCCTGGGTTAGACCAGATGGTTCTTAAGAATGTTAAGGCTGGCCGCCTGTCGTTTACAACCGATTTGGCTTCTGTTCTCAACGAACAGGATGTTGTATTCTCTGCTGTAGGTACTCCTCCAGACGAAGACGGTTCGGCTGACTTGAAATACGTGCTTCAGGTAGCTAAGACTATCGGCGCTAATATTAATAAATATGTTGTAGTGGTGACAAAATCTACGGTTCCCGTTGGAACTGCAAAGAAAGTACGCGCTGCTATTGAGGAAGAACTGAAGAAACGAGGCGAGGATATTCCTTTCGATGTGGCCTCAAACCCAGAGTTCCTGAAGGAAGGTAGTGCTATTAAAGACTTTATGTCGCCTGACCGCGTAGTTGTCGGTGTAGAAAGTGAAAAAGCCAAGAAAGTTCTTTCCAAGTTGTACAAGCCGTTCCTGCTGAATAATTTCCGCGTTATTTTTATGGACATTCCTTCAGCCGAGATGACAAAATATGCGGCTAACTCTATGCTGGCCACACGTATTTCGTTCATGAACGATATTGCAAACCTTTGTGAGAGAGTGGGCGCCGATGTGAATATGGTTCGCGCAGGTATTGGCGCTGATACCCGTATTGGCCGCAAATTCCTCTATGCTGGTTGCGGCTATGGTGGCAGTTGTTTCCCCAAGGATGTGAAGGCGCTTATAAAGACAGCCGACCAGGAAGGTTACTCTATGGAAGTGCTGAAAGCTGTTGAGCGTGTGAATGAGAAACAGAAGAGTGTTCTTTTTGAAAAACTGTCGAAAGCTTTTGAAGGCCAGTCTTTGAAAGGCAAGGTGGTTGCTATGTGGGGACTTTCGTTTAAGCCTGAGACCGACGACATGCGTGAGTCAACTGCTTTGGTGATGATTCAGAAACTGCTTGAGGCTGGTTGCGTAGTTCGTGCTTACGATCCTATTGCAATGGACGAGTGTAAGCGTCGCATAGGTGATACCATTACTTACTGTCGGGACATGTATGATGCTGTGCTTGATGCCGATGCTTTGCTTTTGCTTACTGAGTGGAAAGAATTCCGTCTGCCTACTTGGGGTGTCATCAAGAAGGCGATGCACAATCCGCTGGTGATTGATGGCCGAAACATCTTTGATAGTGAAGAACTGCAAGAAAACGGCTTTGAGTATCATTGCATTGGAAAATAAGTGCTATTCATAAAACAATAAGACATAAAGAAATCGTCAGCAAACAACTTGCTGACGATTTCTTTATATTCCTCATTTGTTCTTTTTCTTTTTGTTTTGTCCTTATCTTCTATTCACCCAACCAATTGTCTATTAGTTTGCGAGCTATTGATAGCTTCTCGGGAATCTTAGGTAGGTGGTCCTTATGGAACCATCCTGCTTTTTTCAATTCTTCTCGTTGGACATGAATCTCGCCACTCTCGTAGTCGGCATTAAAGCCTACCATCAATCCACTTGGGTATGGCCACGGTTGTGAACCAAAATATCGGATATTTTTAATATTGATGCCCGTTTCTTCCTTAACTTCACGAACCACGGCTTCTTCAAGTGTTTCGCCAGTTTCCACAAATCCCGCAATCAACCCATAGAAGTCGCTACGAAAATTACGTCCTCTTGCCAACAACACTTCATCGCCTCGATGAATCAATACGATGACTGCTGTGGCTAACTGAGGCCAAACTTCTTTTCCACAATGCTCACAACGTTTTGAAATGTCGGTATGGAATTTCATTGGCCCTCCACAGATGCCACAGAAACGAGTGTTCTTATCCCAATATATGAGCTCAGCACATTTCCCTGCTTTCAGGTAGAGTTCGAATGGTAGTTTGTAATAGCTCTGTCGAAGCGGACACATCTCATAGCGTTCCTGGTCGGTAACGGGATGATCTATTGCGTATGCTTTTACCTCTATATCATTTAGAGGGGTGATGTTTAGAATCACCGTCCACGGTTTTATAGGAATAGGGGGCTCTTCAGCAAGGGGAATCGTATAAGTTCCGTCTTCGCATTTTTCGAGCATTATATCGTCTTTGCAGAATATAAAATAATAACGTTTCATTGTTTTATAATGTTGGACTAGTGTGGGTGGGAATTTTTCTGCTAAGTAATTGAATTTCGATTTATTACCGCTTATTCATTGAATATAAACTTTCGGTCTCTTTTACCAGCAGGAATAGTCCATTCCTCAGGTATAAACTTCCAGTTGCTAGCTGCTTTTGGAATCACATTACCCTGACGTTCAATCTCTTCCATCAGATAATGACGAAGGTCGAGGGGGGATTGATATATGATGCGGCTGTTCAGCGAGTCTTTTGGAATACCTGCTCCATGAATCAATAAATCGCCACCTCCATTTCCGCGATAGCTATTCATAACTACATTATATGTCTTGTTTATGTCAAAGGGTTCCCCGTTTGACATACGTAGAATCTTAACCTTCTGACCATTGGGTTTCCTGACGTCAACTTCATAGTCGATACCAGCGGCAGAGTCGAAATTGAATGTAAAATTGCGAAAGCCCATTCGTTGTTGGTCGCCTTGAGTTCTTTTGTTGAGTAATAGAAGATGGTCGTCCGGGCTAGTCATCGTGTTTGCCCATAAATCGTAGCTCATCTCAAGATGACCGAGTATCTCTTTGCCTGTCATTTTAAGAATATACAGATTGTTCTCAAACCGGTAGAGTTTGAACATATCGGCAACAGTTACTTCGCCTTTCTCTATACGACTGTCAAAGGATAGGGGAGCGTTAAACGAAATGTCTGCATGAGAGATTCGTAATTGCATCTCGTGAATAAAGTCGGTAAAGGCGCTGTTCCCGAAATAAGAGTCGCGTGTAGTCATAGAATTGGCAAATGTGCCGATTCGACGATTAACGTATTGCTTGATGGCATCAATCTGCTGCTGGAAATGTGAAACCATTTGCTGGTCGATTTCTTCATTACGTACATCAACGATCTTACCTACGAGGTTCTTGGATATGATTTTACCTTTTTTTAATTTTA
Organism: Prevotella sp. E9-3; assembly: GCF_022024015.1. Classification (NCBI taxonomy): domain Bacteria; kingdom Pseudomonadati; phylum Bacteroidota; class Bacteroidia; order Bacteroidales; family Prevotellaceae; genus Prevotella; species Prevotella sp. E9-3. The sequence goes on along the minus strand of NZ_CP091786.1, from coordinate 1,940,198 downwards.
TCTCAATGTCAACCTCGGCAACATTTTGAGCATAGCAGGATGGGTCTACACATACAACATCCTCGCCTTTTGTGTTTTGTAGGCGGATGTTGTGAACTTGGTGGTCGTGGCCAAAGAATATCGCATCAAAACCGTCAACTTCCTGAGCTACACGCTTAGTGGCATCTTCCTCAATTCCGTTCTCCATCGTGATACCGCCGTCTAAACCACTATGGAATAGACCAAATATCAAATCTGCATGCTCAACTTCCTTCAGATGCTTCACCCATTTACGGGCGCAAGATACCATTTCCTGAAATTCTAAACCTTGATATAGACTTTCGTTTAACCAACAGGGAATTGCAGGAGTAACCATGCCGATAATCGCAATCTTAATACCTTCGCGCTCGAAAAGGGCATAGGGATGTATATAAGGCTGCTGGTTGTCTTTATTTACAATATTTGCGCCAAGCATAGGGCATCGAACTTCGCGAATCCATTTGTCGTAAACGCCATGTCCTGTTTCAATATCATGATTACCAACTGTCTCAGCATCGTATTGCATGTAATTAATAACAGAAGCTGCTATGTTTTCTGAAATGGTAATACTTTTAATGCTTTCCTGCATGGGCAGAACGTAGTTGGACCAATAACAGGTGGGCTGTCCCTGGAGAATGTCGCCATTGTCTATGAGTAGTAGGTTCTTGCCATACTCTTTGCGTTGTTTGGCTACATAGGTATTTACGCGTGATAATGTACCCTTCAGTGGTTTGTTGCCAATAAAGTCGTATGGGAAGAAATGACCATGTACATCACTTGTCTCGATAACTTTAAGAGTGACAGTCTTTTCCTTTGAAATAGCCATTGCAGGAACTAAGCTAAATATAAAAAATGTAACTGTAAGCAAATGTTTCATTTTAAATCTCTCTTCATTTTCTTTGTCGGCAAAGGTACTAAAAAAAGTTGAGATATTTGCTCATTTGCTTAGTTCTTTGTAACTTTGCACACGTTTTTGAAAAATAAAAAGAAGATGAATCAACTGAAAGCTGCACTCTTTGACCTTGATGGAGTAGTGTTTGATACCGAATCACAATACACTATTTTTTGGGGCAGGCAGTGCAGAGAGTTCCATCCAGAACATCCTGGACTTGAAATTGAAATTAAAGGCCAGACTCTTACACAGATATATGACAAATGGTTTTCAGGAGAGTTGGAGTCTGTTAGGGAAGTGATAACAAAACGTCTGAACGATTTTGAAGCCCAGATGGATTATCCCTATGTAGCTGGATTCTTGGAGTTTGTCAGAGAATTGCGTAAGGAAGGAATAAAAACAGCCGTTGTTACTAGTTCGAACAAACCAAAGATGGAAAATGTTTATCAAAAACATCCAGAATTCAAAGAACTTTTTGATGTTATTCTCACCAGTGAGGACTTTGCTGAAAGCAAGCCTTCGCCGGATTGCTATCTACGTGGTGCGGCTCGCTTGGGGGCAGAACCTAATGAATGCGTAGTGTTTGAGGATAGTATCAACGGACTTTGTTCTGGTCGCTCGGCTAATATGGTTGTGATAGGTCTTACAACGACAAATAAAAAGTCGAATATTGAAATGTTATCTGATTGTCAGATAAATGATTACACACAATTCAAATATCAAAACTTAAATGCATTATGGCAGGCTATTTGATTAGTGATACACGTAAGGTGACCACGCATCGCTTCATTGAAATGAAGCAAAAAGGTGAGAAAATTTCAATGCTCACTTCCTATGATTTTACAACAGCAGGCATCGTTGACCGCGCAGGTATCGATGGAATTTTGATAGGCGATTCCGCCTCAAATGTTATGGTGGGAAACTCTACCACGCTACCCATGACGGTGGATCAGATGATTTATCATGCCCGTTCGGTAGTGAATGCAGTGAAACGTGCTTTGGTTGTTTGTGATATGCCTTTTGGCTCGTATCAGACAGGCTCTCACGATGGTGTGGTTAATGCTATCCGCATTATGAAGGAAAGTGGATGTGATGCCCTGAAACTAGAAGGTGGAGTGGAAATACTGGATACGGTGAAGGCTATACTTGATGCAGGTATTCCTGTTATGGCCCATTTGGGACTCACTCCTCAGAGTATTAATAAGTTTGGAACTTATGCCGTTCGAGCCAAGGAAGAGCGTGAAGCTGAGAAACTTTTGAGCGATGCACAAGCCTTGGCTGAAGCTGGATGCTTTGCTATAACCTTAGAGAAAGTTCCTGCTAAACTGGCTGCACAGGTTACTTCTGAAGTGAGTGTGCCTACTATTGGTATAGGTGCCGGTGGACAGTGTGATGGTCAGATTCTGGTTGTTGCCGATATGTTGGGTATGAATCAAGGATTCTCTCCTCGTTTTCTCCGACGTTATGCTGATCTGAACTCAGTGATGACAGACGCTATTGGTAACTATATCACCGATGTAAAGAGTGGTGATTTCCCCAATGAGTCGGAATCTTATTAATTAATAAAATAGTATTCGTGAATACACAAAATACGACGGTACACCTAAGACTCTGGCATCGTAATTTCTGGGTGATAGTCATTGCTAACCTGCTGCTATGCATGTCGGTTACGATGCTTATTCCTACATTGCCACTTTGGATGCTTTACAAAGAGGGACTCACAATCGCTGAAACGGGCATTGCGATGGGAATCTTTGGAATAGGAGTCTTCTTGCCAGGATTTGTCTGCTCATATCTTGTTCAGCATTATCGTCGTAATTTGGTTTGTGTATGGGCCATTTTACTTTTGGCTTCTACGATTCTTTTCCCCTTGTATGTCGGGCAAACATCACCTGTGTTTTTCTATTCTATTCGAATGGCTCAAGGTGTTGCCTTCGGATTAGCTCAGATGGTGCTTGCCTCGACATTGATTATTGATACTTGTGATTCTTCACAGCGTACCGAGGCAAACCACTCAACGTCTTGGTTCGGCCGCTTTGCACTCTCTCTGGGACCTCTGGTGGGATTACTTATATATGAGGTTGTTAACATGGAAATGGTGCTTTTTGTCGCTTCGGGATGTTGTATAGTAGCATCTTGTCTGATTCTGGCAGTTCATTTCCCATTCCGTGTGCCAAGTGATCATCTAAATAAGTTTAGTTTAGATCGCTTTCTTTTGGTAAAAGGATGGCCTTTACTCGTAAACATGCTTCCGGTGATGATTGCTGTGGGAATCGTATTTTCACTACCTCATACAATTTATTTTTATGCATTGATGATGGTAGGCTTTTTGCTGGCACTCTTGGCTCAACGCTATGTGTTTGCTGATGCTGACCTGAAAAGCGAGATCATCTCAGGGTTGGTCTTACTTATCAGTGCCATTCTCACCATGCTTTTCTCTCCATCGTCACCTTTGTGTGCACCGCTTATGGCGCTCGGATTGGGTATTGTTGGAGCCCGCTTTTTATTGTTTTTCATTAAACTGAGTAAACATTGCCAGCGAGGAACTGCTCAGAGTACTTTCCTGTTAGGTTGGGAATTAGGTCTTTCCTTAGGTGTTGGGGCCGGATATCTTTATTTTGAAGGAGATAAGTATTCCTCACTTGAATGTTCTTTGGGCTTGCTTGTTGTATCACTCGTGCTGTATGTACTCTTTATACACAAGTGGTTTATTACTAATAAGAATAGGTGACGAAAGATAAAAATTCAAAAAAAACACCATGCCATAGATATTTTTCATTTGGCTTTTATTAACTTTGCAATGAAGAAAAACAACTAAAACTATAATCTATCAAAAGAATGAAAAAGTTCAACGACAAAAATTTCGTGCTTGAAACAGAGATCGCTCAAGATTTGTACCATAACCATGCGGCAAAGATGCCAATTATAGATTATCATTGTCATCTTATTCCTGAAATGGTAGCAAAAGACCATAAGTTCAGAAGTATTACCGAATTGTGGTTGGGTGGCGATCATTATAAATGGCGTGCTATGCGTACAAATGGTGTTGACGAACGCTACTGTACAGGTAAAGATACTAGTGATTGGGAGAAATTCGAAAAATGGGCAGAGACAGTTCCCTATACATTTCGTAATCCTCTTTATCACTGGACTCATTTGGAATTGAAAACAGCTTTTGGGATTGAAAAGTTGTTGTCTCCCAAGACAGCTCGTGAAATTTATGATGAATGTAATGATAAGCTTCAGAACGATCCAAATTTCACTGCTCGCGGATTGATGCGTCATTATAATGTGGAATGTGTATGTACTACTGATGATCCAGTAGATGATCTTCATCATCATATTGAATACGCTAAAATTCGTACAGAGAAAGAACCATTGATGATTCCAGCCTGGCGTCCTGATAAGGCAATGAATATTGAAGCTCCAAGTTTCGCTTCTTATGTGAATGAGTTGTCTAATGTCAGCAATGTTAGCATTTCAAAGTTTGCTGATATGGTGGATGCACTTCAGAAACGACATGATTTCTTTGCCCAACAGGGCTCAAAACTGAGTGATCATGGAATTGAGGAGTTTTACGACGAGGAATATACCGATTCTCAGATAGAAACCATTTTCGAGAAGGCTTTGCGTGGACAGCAGCTTAGCCAATATGAAATACGTCAGTATAAGCATTGCTTCCTCACTGTGATGGCAGAAATGGATGCAGATGCAGGATGGACTCAGCAATTCCACTATGGTGCTATTCGTGACAACAATACAGCTATGTTTAATAAGTTGGGACCAGACACCGGTTTTGATTCAATTGGTGAGTTCAATACGGCAAAAGCTATGTCGAAGTTCCTTAACAAGCTGAATATGGAGGGAAAGTTAACACGTACAATCTTGTACACACTTAACCCATGCGCAAATGAAGTTATTGCTACAATGCTTGGAAACTTCCAAGGAGGAGAACCTGGAAAAATTCAATTCGGTTCAGGATGGTGGTTTAATGATCAGATGGATGGCATGATTCGTCAGATGAATGCTCTATCGGTGCTTGGTCTGTTGAGTAGATTCGTTGGTATGCTTACCGATAGCCGTTCGTTCTTGAGCTATCCTCGTCATGAATATTTCCGCAGAATCCTTTGCAATCTCTTGGGAAATGATGTTGAGAAAGGCTTGCTGCCTGACGATCGTGAAACATTGGCTCGAATGGTTGAAGATATTAGCTATAATAATGCACGTAGATACTTCAAATTCTATTAATTCAACTATCTTTGGCTGTTGATTAATAAAAAAATACAGGAGTTAGAGTAGTAAAAGAACTTCTTTAACTCCTTTTAACCACCCTGATGTTATAAAGTGCTAAATAAAGTGTATCTTTGCACTAGTTTTATCAAAAGATTGAAATCATGAACGCTTTAAAGAAAATTCTACTATTGGCATTGCCTCTACTTCTTTTTGCAAGTTGTGCTTCCCAGAAAGATGTTCCTTACTTTCAGAACTCTAAGGAAGTAGATTTATCAAAGTCGCAATATTTGTATGATGCACGTATCATGCCGAAAGACCAGTTGACCATTACGGTCAGTGCAGCTGATGATCAGGCTGTAGTGCCTTTTAACATGACTGTGCCTACACCGTATACAACAAATCAGCGTAGTACATATTCTCAGGCTATGTTGCAGACCTATTTGGTGGATAATGACGGAAATATCATATTTCCAATTGTTGGACAACTGCACGTAGGAGGTTTGACAAAGTCGCAGGCAGAAGAAATGATTCTTGACAGAATCAAGCCCTATATGAGTGAAGCTGTCAACCCTATTGTGACCGTGAGAATGACTGGCTATCAAATTTCTGTTATCGGTGAAGTTGCTCGTCCTGGTACTTTTAATGTATCGCGTGAAAAAATCAGTATTCTTGAGGCATTGGCACAGGCAGGTGATTTGACTATCTATGGTCAGAGAAAGAACGTTCAGTTAATACGTGAAGACTCTACAGGTCGTAAGTCAATCTATACATTCGACCTGACGGATGCAAATATTATTAATTCGCCTTATTTCTATTTGCAGCAAAATGACGTGATATACGTAACACCAAACAAGGTGAAAGCTCAAAACTCAAGTGTAGGTAGTATGACAACACTTTGGTTCTCAGCTACATCAATTTTGATATCACTGACTTCTCTGTTGTATAATATTTTACGATAGAATAATACAGAAAAGAGATTGGGTTGAAAAAACTCGATCTCTTTTCCTAATTACTAAACACAAATACAAAAGCAATCATTATTATGTGTGGAATTGTTGGATATATAGGTCATCGTGAAGCTTATCCTATTTTGATTAAGGGCTTGCGCCGTTTGGAATATCGAGGTTATGACTCAGCAGGTGTTGCACTGCTTAATCCGGAAGCTTCCTTGAATGTATATAAAACTAAAGGAAAAGTTGATAATCTGTGTGAATATTGTTCTGACAAAGATGTAACAGGAACTGTAGGTATTGCTCATACCCGATGGGCAACACATGGAGAGCCTTCTTCGCGTAATGCCCATCCTCATTATTCTGAATCAAAGCGTCTTGCCATTATCCATAATGGAATTATTGAAAATTATTCTGATATTAAGACAAAGTTGATGGAGAAGGGCATTCACTTTCAGAGTGATACTGATACTGAGGTGGTTGTTCAATTGATTGAATATATCATGAACCGCAAAGAGCTTTCTCTTCTTGAAGCTGTTCAAGTGGCATTGTATCAGGTGATTGGTGCATATGCTATTGCAGTTTTAGATAAGGAAGATCCTGATCAGATTATTGCTGCTCGCAAGCAGAGCCCATTGGTTGTGGGTATAGGTGAGGATGAGTTCTTCCTGGGTTCAGATGCTAGTCCTATTGTCGAATATACCGACAAAGTTGTATATCTGGAAGATGAGAATATTGCTGTGATTCGTCGTGGTGAAGGATTGCATGTGTTGAGTATTCTTGGTGAGGAACAGAAGTTGAATGTCAAGAAAGTAGATATTGATCTTGGACAGATAGAAAAAGGAGGCTTCCCTCATTTTATGCTCAAAGAGATTTTTGAGCAGCCAGAATGCTTGACCAACTGTATGCGTGGTCGTATAAATGTAGAAGCTACTCATGTTACCCTTTCTGCACTTATCGATTATCGTAGGGAGTTACTTGAAGCAAAACGAGTTGTAATCGTGGCTTGTGGAACTTCATGGCATGCAGGCTTAATTGGTAAGCAGATAATCGAGACGTTGTGTCGTATTCCTGTTGAGGTTGAGTATGCCAGCGAATTTCGTTATCGTAATCCTGTGATAGGAAAAGGAGATGTAGTCATAGCTATTAGTCAGAGTGGAGAAACCGCCGATACGCTGGCTGCTGTTCAATTAGCAAAGGAAAAAGGCGCATTTATTTACGGCGTATGTAATGCTATTGGTTCTAGTATTCCACGTGCTACAAATACTGGTACATATATTCATGTAGGACCAGAGATTGGTGTCGCTTCAACAAAAGCATTCACTGGTCAAGTAACTGTATTGACTATGATAGCTCTTGCTATGGGTGAAGCGAAGGGTACCGTCGAACGTGATGAGTATTTGCGTATCGTGAAAGGGCTTAGCGAGATACCTGAGAAAATTCGCGAAGTGTTGAATACAAACGATAAGGTGAAAGATTTGGCGCGTACATTTACTTATGCTCATAATTTCCTGTATTTGGGTAGAGGCTTCTCATATCCAGTAGCATTGGAAGGAGCTTTGAAGCTAAAGGAAATATCTTATATTCATGCAGAGGGATACCCTGCTGCGGAGATGAAACACGGTCCTATCGCATTGATTGATAGTGATATGCCTGTAGTTGTTATTGCTACTCATAATGCGATGTACGAGAAAGTCCTTTCTAATATCCAAGAGATTAAAGCTCGACAGGGTAGGGTGATTGCCCTTGTTTCTAAGGGTGACGATAAGATTTCAAAAATTGCTGATGAAGTTATTGAATTGCCCGATGTTTTAGAGTGTCTCGAGCCATTAGTAGCCACTATTCCTTTGCAGTTGCTTGCATATCATGTGGCTGTTTGCAAGGGTAAGAATGTTGACCAACCTCGCAACCTTGCTAAAAGTGTTACGGTTGAATAAATACTACTATTCAACATACGTTTATAGAATACATTGCTATTACGTATAGCTGTTTATAAAATGATAATAACAGCCTGTTATTCGGTAACAGGCTGTTATTATTCTTCAATATGAGAGAGTGAATGGGTGAATGAAGAGAAAAAGTTTGTGATGCTTTCTGAAGGATAGAATTTGAAATATCTAACCGAACGTCGTACTTGTCCCATCATAGCAGACGAGTTGGAAGCGTGAATAAAAATATCTTTTCCCTGTTTGAAATGCCAATCCTCCTGATTACTGTTCTGTAATTGAAACAATTCGTCTTTTACACGTTTCGTATCAGACTTTTTATTTGGTTGCATAAATGGTATTTCGTCCTCAGTAAAATTGAACAGTTCAACAAGTAGCGCACCAGCCAATTGGGCAATTGACTTCATACTGAGTCTTTCTATCCAATTCTGAAGTTTTACATAGTCAACCTTGTCACCGGAACTGCGAAGTAAAGAGCCGAGATCGACGAGGTGCTTCAGTGAAATTCCGTTGTTTAATATATGCTGAGCTATGTCTAGCAAAATCTGAAGTAGAGCTAAAGTATTAGAAACTACCTCTACGCGCGTACCTTTTATAATAATATAAGAAGCAGTACTTTCTCGTATTTCCGTTTCAATAATGTTCTGTAGCGATCTGTTCAGAAGCTTGTTTGTCATCCGATTCAGACAGTAATAATGCTCAATGGGTGAATTGTTCCATTTATAGCTAAGTCTATTAGGTTTTGAATTATCCAGACTATCTCCGTTTTGTAATGCCCATTTGTCGGCTTTCTCACCTTGCGTTGAATAAGGGAAATAGATATCAATGCTATGTGATAATCTATGTAGAGGCTGATTGTATAAAGCAGCCAATTGGTACCCCTTAACTAAGATAGGACGGAGTAATTGCTTGCTGAATATAGAGTATATTTGAAGTAATGTTATTGATTCGTTCTCGTTTTCATGCTCAATCTCGTTTGTCGTTGTTCTCCACATGTCAAGTATGTCGGTAGGAATCTGCAGGAAGAACTGGTGTTGGCATTGCATAATACCATCATATACAATAGCAGATACACCATGCATGAGAGAGTAGTGGTACACCTGTCTCCACTTCCATGCTGACATAGGCTCTATCTCAACTTTCTCATTGAAAGCTCCAGCACGTAGCAAATTGAAGAAATTACGAGTTGTGATATCCATATCATCATGTTTTTTTATAATTATGAATAGCGCTTAGGGTACCTCAGCATGATAGCAATGAAAGCTGCACACCCGATGCTTACTGGATAGTATAGGTGTGGAAGAATAGCTATTGGATTCAACGATGCCAATCCTGCAGCCATTAGCAACTGTGCTCCGTAGGGAATCAGTCCCTGAGTGAAACAAGAGAATGTATCGAGCAAAGATGCACATTTGCGAGGGTCGAGATGATATTTTTCGCCAATCTTACGGGCAATGCCGCCTACTGTTATGATAGCTACTGTATTATTGGCTGTGCATACATTAACTACACTCACTAAAGCAGCAATTGACAGTTCGGCTCCTCGCTTTCCATGAATATGCTGGGTGAGGCGCTCAATAATGTAGTCAATACCTCCGTTATGTTTGATTACCTCAAGTATTCCTCCTGCCATCAAAGTAATGATAATGAGTTCACCCATTCCAAGAATTCCTTGCCCCATAGCTTGCATCCATCCGTAGATATCATAGGCGCCATTCAAGATGCCGATGATTCCTGTGAGTATGACACCCAAAGTAAGCACAGCCATCACATTGAGACCAAAGATAGCGGTGATTAATACCACAAGATAGGGTACTACTTTCCAGAAATCAACCTCTGGTATGTTTGTGGGAGTCGAAATACCTTGTCCCATAAAGATATAGACGATAAAAATAAACAATGCAGCGGGGGCAACGATGAATGAGTTTACCTTGAATTTATCACTTGGCTGACATCCTTGAGTTTGCGTAGCAATGATTGTAGTGTCGCTGATAAATGACAGATTGTCACCAAAGAATGAACCTCCCACTACTACAGCTGTTACCATAGCTGTGGAGAGTCCTGTTTGAGCGGCTACGCCAGCGGCAATCGGAGTCAGAGCAACTACCGTACCTACACTTGTACCTATGCTTAGTGAAATAAAGCATGCAGCAAGGAAGAGTCCTGCAAGTAGCATCTGAGACGGGAGTATGGATAAGGTTAGCGATACGGTGGCATCAATACTTCCCATCACTTTTGCCGAATTGGCAAATGCTCCTGCCAGTATGAATATCCAGATCATCAGCATCATTTCGGGGGTGCCGGCTCCACGACTGAATATATTTACCCTACGGCGTAGTTTCCCTTTCATAGTAGCAATAGCAAAAATACTGCTCACCATGAAGGCTACAGTTAGCGGCACAATATAAAAGTCATGAGCAATAACGCTCGTGACTAAATATAGGATAATAAACACCATCAGCGGTGAAAGTGCTAGTATTCCCTTTGTCATTTCTATTCGTTCCTGTGTTCCTGTTGTATTTACATGCAAAATTACTCAAATTCTCTGAAAGGAAAAAATCTATAACCTTCTTTTAATGATTCACCCCTTTAATTACCGCATTCTTGGTATGAACATAATTTATAGTATTATAAGAAAACTTTAATTTGTAAAATTGGTAAATAGTTTTATATATGGATTTATAAATTGGTCTTATGGTTAATATTGTTAAAATTAACCAAATCGATTAACTAAAAATATGTATTAAAATGGTAGAAAATACTATATTTGCAAATAATTACGGACGCAATCAAAAAAATACGGCCGCAATAATAAATAAAATTCATACGCAATGAAGAAAAGTACCATATGGATTATATCGTTTGTGATGGGTGTAGCCTTTCTTGGTTTACTACTATTACAGATTTCACATATAGAGGATATGGCAAAGATGAAGCGCGAACAGTTCGATGAGAGTGTGAATCGCAGTCTTTACCAAGCTTCACGCAATTTGGAAATGAATGAAACACTTCGTTATCTGGAGAAAGACGTAAACGAAGTAGAGCGTCGTGCTTACACTGAGGATTCTGTTATGATTGACGGTCTTGACGGTTCTATCCGTCATGCTCATCATTTTTCTGTCTCTGCAGATGATGGTACCGTCTATTCCGCTTTCGAGTTAAAGACTTTCCAGACAAAGCCCGCTACGGTTCCTAAGGCAATGATTATGCGAACCGACAAGAATGCGTTGGCCGAAGCAAACAAAACGTTACAGGAGATAGTTCGCAACCGTTATGTATATCAGAAAGCCTTGTTGGATGAGGTTGTGTATAATATCCTTTATACTGCCAGCGATAAGCCTTTGAAGGAGCGTGTCAACTTCAAGCTGCTGGATCAGGATATACGCGCCGAACTGCTGAATAATGGTATCAATCTTCCTTACCATTTTATAGTCTCTACTCCTGATGGACGTGAAGTATATCGTTGTCCTGATTACAGTTCTGAGGGTGAGGAAACCTGTTACACTCAGACTTTGTTCCGCAATGACCCTTCATCAAAGATGGGTGTGGTAAGGATTCATTTCCCAGACATGAATTCGTATATTTTCTCAAGTATCCGTTTTATGATTCCTGCCGTAGCCTTTACTGGCGTGTTGCTCATCACATTTATCTTTACTATTGTGGTGATATTCCGTCAGAAGCGTTATTCTGAAATCAAAAACGACTTTATTAACAATATGACTCACGAGTTGAAGACTCCTATTTCAAGTATCTCGTTGGCTGCTCAAATGTTGAATGATGGTGCCGTGACCAAGAGCCCTGCTATGATGAAGCACCTTGGTGGAGTGATCAACGATGAAGCTAAGCGTCTGCGTTTCCTGGTTGAGAAGGTATTGCAGATGTCTATGTTCGACCGCAAAACAGCCTCGTTCAACAAGAAGGAGCTTGACCTTAATGAGCTCCTCGAACAAATATCGAGTTCGTTCAATTTACGCGTAAGCCACACTGGTGGTAAGATTGATTTGGAAATAGAGGCTGTCGATTCAGCTATTTATGTTGATGAGGTTCATTTTCAGAATGCTATTACCAATCTGATGGACAATGCAGTGAAGTATCGTAAGCCTGAACAGCCCATTGATATTCATATTCACACCTGGAACGATGGAAACCGTTTGTGCTTCTCTATTGCCGATAACGGTCAGGGAATCAAGAAAGAGAACATAAAGAAAATCTTTGACAAGTTCTATCGTGTTCATACAGGCAATGTACACAATGTAAAAGGATTCGGATTGGGTCTGGCCTATGTGAAGAAGATTATCAATCTGCATGGGGGAGAAATCAGGTGTGAGAGCGAATTGGGGCGTGGCACTAAGTTTATAGTGAATTTGCCTTTGATGAAAATGAGCGAAAAATAGTTCGTTTGAATACATATATAAATAATAATAACAATCCTGCTCCGTCATCAATCTCCCACAAACCGGCGGACACTACCTTAAAAACAAAAGAAAGGGGTAGGGGGAGACAAAAAAGAATATGGAAGACAAGTTGAAAATTTTGCTTTGCGAGGACGATGAGAACCTTGGAATGCTGCTTCGTGAGTATTTGGCAGCGAAAGGATTTGAAGCTGAACTGTGCGCTGATGGTGAAGCTGGCTTCAAAGCTTTTCTGAAGACGAAGTTTGATATCTGTGTGCTCGACGTGATGATGCCTAAGAAGGATGGATTCACACTGGCTCAGGAAATACGCGCTGCCAATGCTGAGATCCCCATCATCTTCCTGACCGCTAAGACCTTGAAGGAAGATATTCTGGAAGGTTTCAAACTTGGTGCCGACGACTACATCACTAAGCCTTTCTCTATGGAAGAACTGGTGTTCCGTATAGAGGCTATCCTGCGTCGTGTGCGTGGTAAGAAGACTAAGGAATCTACCGTTTATCATATTGGTAAGTTTACTTTTGACACCCAGAAGCAGCTGTTGTCTATTGGTGACAAGCAGACCAAACTGACCACCAAAGAGAATGAATTGCTGGCTCTGCTCTGCTCGCATGCTAACGAGATTCTTCAGCGTGACTTTGCTTTGAAGACAATTTGGATTGACGACAACTATTTCAATGCCCGTTCAATGGATGTTTATATCACCAAACTGCGTAAGCATCTGAAGGACGACGCTCAGATTGAAATCATCAATATCCACGGTAAAGGCTATAAGCTGATTACTCCTGAAGAGGAATAAACTGATAAATCAAAAATAATATAAGAGGTAAGAGTTTCAAAAATTCTTACCTCTTATTTATTTAATCTCAATTCTACATTCGAAATGTGATTGCTTTGTAGCAAGTAATTTAACTAAGGAATCCAAGCAGAACGCCTGCTGCTACAGCCGAACCTATCACACCCGCTACGTTGGGGCCCATTGCATGCATCAACAGAAAATTGTGCCGATCGTATTCCAATCCGAGATTGTTGGAAATTCTGGCTGCCATAGGAACCGCCGAAACACCTGCATTGCCTATAAGCGGATTTATTTTCTTATCATTTGGAAGGAATAGATTCATTAGTTTCACGAAACAAACACCGCTGGCAGTCGCAATCATAAAGGCAAATGCACCAATTGCGAAGATGAATACAGTGTTCAATGTAAGGAATTCTGAGGCCTGTGTAGAGCATCCTACGGTGAGTCCCAGTAGAATAACTACAATATCATTCAGCGCAGCGCCTGCTGTTTTTGCAAGTCGGGTGGTCTTTCCGCTTTCTTTCAGTAGATTGCCGAAGAAGAGCATTCCCAGCAGAGGCAGACCTGAGGGTACGATAAAAGTAGTCATCAATAGGCCGATGATTGGGAAGAGAATGCGTTCTGTCTGACTAACCTGTCGGCCTGGCTTCATCTTGATAATACGCTCGTTCTTTGTGGTGAGCAGACGCATCAAAGGTGGCTGGATTATGGGCACAAGCGCCATATAGCTGTAGGCACAAACGGCAATTGCTCCCATGAGGTTGGGAGATAATTTTGATGAGAGGAAAATAGCCGTAGGACCGTCGGCACCGCCAATGATGGCAATTCCTGCAGCCTGGTTTGGCTCAAATCCGAGAAGTAAGGCCAACATATAGGCTCCGAAAATGCCGAATTGAGCTGCTGCACCGATTAGCATTAGTTTTGGATTGGCTAAAAGGGCTGTGAAATCTGTCATTGCCCCAATACCTAAGAAGATGAGTGGTGGATACCATCCCTGTTTTACGCCCTGATAGAAGATGTTCAACACCGAATTGTCTTCATACAGACCTATTTCAAGTCCGGCATCGGCACGGAAGGGGATATTGCCAAGAATGATACCTAATCCGATGGGCACCAACAGGAGCGGTTCGTAGTCTTTCTTGATAGCCAGATAGATAAACAATGCCCCTACAAGTATCATGATGAGATTTCCTGGCGTTGCGTTAGCAAACCCTGTGTAGGTCAGGAACTCATTGAAGTTTTCTGCAATAAACTGCCACATAAACTCATTTGTTGATTGTTACTAATCTGTGATTTATCCAATAGTCATCAGCACCGTTCCTTCCATCACTGTATCACCGGGCTTCACGTTGATAGCAATCACTTTTCCGGCGTTTTCAGCTTCGATGTTGTTTTGCATCTTCATGGCTTCCAACGTCAGCAAATTGTCGCCTACAGCCACCTGTTGACCCACCTGTACCTTTACATCGGTAATGGTTCCTGGCAGTGGCGCTTTTACTGGCATGCCATTAGCAGTGTTTACTGCAGATGGTTGTGGTGCAGCCGTTGATGCCGATGAAGGTTGGGTAGGCGCTGTAGCCTGCAATTTTTGCGCCTCGACCTTCGGATGGTTCATAGTGGGGTGTTTAGCGGCATTGATAGGCTTCTGAAGTTCCACTTCAAAAGGAATACCGTTTACGTTTACTTTGGCAATGTTGCCTTCAACTTCGGCGATTTCTACCTCGTAGTCAACGCCTTTTACCTTATATAGATACTTTTTCATCGTTTAGTATAATTCTGGGGTTGTTGGGATATTGGGGGCTTTATGGTCGAGCGGAAGGAAAGGATTGTGCAGATGGGTCATTTGCGAATATTCATCGTCCCATCCTGTATCCTTAGGCTTGATGGTGATAATGCCGCTCTCCACATCGTGTACATCGTCTTCGTATTGTCTGATTGCCATGCCTATTACAGCCATATATACCTCCATGTCAATACCTTTTCGGTCGAATCCTTCCTGAAGGGCTACGCTCGTTTTATGACCTATCTCGATAGTCTTTTCTACTGTCTTTGTGATAGGCTTGATAGGTTGTTTGTGAATGATGACCTTAGCCGTTTCCAGATGCTTCATAATTGCTCCGAAGATGCTGAAGAATATCCATAGTAGCGCCAAACAAGCGAATACAATGCTCATTGCCATTATAGCCATTGCAACTCCGTGTGGGTCTTCACGCTTGAATTTTTCTATCTTCGATTCTGAAGCTTCTATGAAATTCTCTATGCCTGGCGTGACATTTTCCGAAGCCTTAATGGTCCATCCTTTGTGTTGCCTTGCATAGGACTGATTTTCGGCGAGTACTGGAACCGTAACAGAGTCGATGAGTTCCACCCCGTTACCGTTGTAGAGGGCTATCCACACTGGCTCTGAAGCCTGTATTGGGGTAGTGAGGTGCAGTTTGCCTGCTGAGGGATTGGAGTTGGCATAGAGTAACAGATGCTGGCGCGGCCCTATCTGTGTTCGCGTGTCGCCGTTGGGGATGATGCTCATCATCCTGATACGCTCTGGAGCACTGAGAGCTGGATTCAGCACCTTTCTGTTGGTGGTGATATACATGCCTCGCACGTTGTAGGATGAGAATGAGGTGTTGGCCAACTCTATCCAAGCTGTCCTTTCTCCGCATTCGTCAACGATGCTTTGCGTGTTGTTGGTGAGCACCTCATTCAGCTTGATGTTCTTGGCTCCCTGAGCCCACATCGCCGAACTTCCTGCTGTCAACAGCGTAAAAAGCAGTAGTTTGATATTGTTCATTAATATGTTTAGTTAATAAATTGATTGTTTAGTATATGTAAATCGTCTTAGGTATCGTACGTAGCAGCCTTTTGTGCAAGTGTTGCTTTTGAAAAGAATACAACCGGAATGCATTGCTTTCGTTTGAAAGAACTGCATTCCGGTTGTCATATTTGTTTATCCGCAGAAGAAGAGCACAATGAGCTGTGCGGTCAGGATGCGGAGGAACATGGCGAGAGGATACACCGTTGAATAGCCTACGGCAGGTGCCTCTTTCGAACAGATACTATTTGAATAGGCCAGTGCTGGCGGATCGGTGTAAGTGCCTGATATCATGCCTGCTATGGTGAAATAGTTGAACTTGAACTTCCAGCGGGCTATAGGTCCTACAATCAGGATGGGGATGATGGTGATGAGGAAGCCTGTGAGCACATAGAGCATTCCGTCGCCTTGCATCACCGTTTCGAAGAATCCTGCTCCTGCTTTGATGCCTACCGATGCCAGGAAGAGTACCAGTCCTATTTCGCGGAGCATCATATTGGCTGAAGTAGTGGTATAAGTGACCAGCTTGATTTTATATCCATAACGGCCTATGAGAATAGCGATGATCAGCGGTCCGCCGGCGATACCCAGTTTCATGAGCGGCATGGCCGGAATGAAGGGTATAGAGCCGAATATGATGCCGAGGAAGATACCTACGAATATTGTGGCGATATTTGGTGCATCCAGACGTTTGATGGAATTACCCATTTTGTGGGCCACATTGTCAACAGCATCCTCGGGGCCTACAACCATAATGCGGTCACCCACCTGCAGGGGAAGTGAAGGCGAAGCGAAGATATCCATTCCGTGACGGGTCACGCGGGTAACGTTTACTCCATAAACACTCGAGAAGTGCATGTCGCCGAATGACTTACCGTTGATTTTCGGGTTGGTAACCACAATGCGCTTAGACACCAGTGGCTGGTCTTGCTGATCCCAGTTTACTTCGATAACAGGACCGATAAAGGCCACAATAGCCTCGTAGTCAGCTTCTGCACACACGATGTACATTTGGTCACCCAGATGGAAGATGGTATCACGATTAGGAATTGATACATGACCGTCATGCAGAATTCGTGATACCACAAAGTCACGATTCAGGAAGTTGTGTACCTGAAGAATGGTCTTTCCCTCCAAGTATTTGTTGGTTACTTCGAGGTGCATGTGGTGAGGCTTTTGTGTTGCCTTTGCACCGCTCTGTTCCTCGAGTGCTGCCTCTTCCTGTTCAAACTTCACCTTGCAGATGTAGCGCACCAAGATAATGGCTCCGATGATGCCGAGTACACCAAGAGGGTAGGCACAGGCATAGGCAGATGCTATCTGAGGTGCATTAGCTCCAAATACTGAGCTCAGCGCTTCGTTGGCAGCACCAAGACCAGGGGTGTTTGTTACGGCACCGTAAAGCGTACCCACCATCATAGGCAGACTGGTAGGATTGCTTGTGTCAAAGAAGATGTAGTAGCAGCCGAACATCACGGCGATGTTCAACAGAATCATTGATGTAGCCAGGGCATTCAGCTTCAATCCTGCTGTGCCGAAGCTCTCGAAGAAACCCGGTCCTACCTGCAGTCCTATCATGAACACAAACAATATGAGTCCGAAGTCCTGAATAAAGGTAAGAATAGGCGTGGGAGCGGTAAATCCGAAGTGACCAGCCACAATACCTGCAAAGAGCACAAAGGTAACACCCAGTGATACACCTGCAATTTTGATTTTTCCAAGGTACACACCCACTGCTATCACGATGGCATAGAGAAGTGCTATGTGGGCTACCGATTCGGAATTAGTAAACAGATTAATTAACCAATCCATATAAAATTAATAATATGATTATTTTTTCAGCGCCTCAATTGATTCGCGAAGCGTCTGAATCTTTTCCTCTGCGTCGGCTTGTTTCTTACGCTCCAAGGCCACCACGGCTTCTGGAGCATTCTGCACGAAACGCTCGTTGGAAAGTTTTTTCTTTACTGAGTTCAGGAAGCCTTCCAGATGCTCAATCTGAGCTTCCATCTTCTTCACCTCTTCCTCTACATTGATCATTGTGCCGAGGGGAACGGCAAATTCGTCGGTTCCTACCATGAAGGCCGAGGCTGTGGCATCCTTCGTTTCCACAACGGTGATGTCGCTCAGGTTGGCCATCTTCTTTACGATGTCGTTGTAGTGCTCGAAACGGTTGCTGCCGATAGCCTGAAGCTGAAGTTTCTCCTTTGGTGCAATGTTCTTTGAAGAACGCACGGTGCGCACGCCAGAAACTACTAACTTCACCTGTTCGATGTCGGCTATCAGCTGCTCGTCTTCAGCAGTAAGACCGCTCAGTTTGAGGCAGTCGCGCATGATGCTCTCGCCTTCTTTGCGGTCGTAGAGTGCCTGCCAGAGTTCTTCCGTGATGAACGGCATGAAGGGGTGCAGCATCTTCAGCAGCGTTTCGAAGAAACGAAGCGTAGCGTTGTATGTCTCGCTGTCGATGGGCTGTGGCTTGCCGTCCACATAGGCAGGCTTCACCATCTCCAGATACCATGATGAGAACTCGTCCCAGAATAGTTTATAGACGGTCATCAAGGCATCGCTGATACGATATTTTGAGAAGTGGTCTTCCATTTCGGCATTGGCCTTGCGCAGCATGGCGTCCATCCATTTCACAGCCTGCTTGTTGGCTGTTGTGGCTGGCTCTTCTGCCACCTGCCAGCCTTTCACCAGTCGGAAGGCATTCCAAATCTTGTTGTTGAAATTACGACCCTGTTCGCAGAGAGCTTCATCAAACAGAATATCGTTTCCTGCAGGAGCCGAAAGCATCATGCCCATACGTACACCGTCGGCACCGAATTTATCGATGAGGTCGATGGGGTCTGGCGAGTTGCCGAGCGATTTAGACATCTTGCGTCCCAGCTTGTCGCGAACGATACCAGTGAAGTAAACGTTCTTGAAGGGGAACTTGCCGAGATACTCCTCGCCAGCCATAATCATGCGAGCTACCCAGAAGAAAATGATATCTGGGCCCGTAACGAGGTCGCTTGTGGGATAATAATAGTTGATTTCCTCGTTGCCAGGATTGTTGATGCCGTCGAACAGAGATACTGGCCATAGCCATGATGAGAACCATGTGTCGAGTGCATCCTCGTCCTGCTTCAGGTCGCTCATCTGCAAATTAGCGTTTCCGCTTTCCTTGCGAGCCAGTTCCAGAGCCTCTTCAGCGGTTTCTGCCACTACAAATTTCTCTGTGTCGTAATAATAGGCAGGAATGCGGTGGCCCCACCACAACTGTCGGCTGATACACCAGTCTTGAATATTCTCCAGCCAGTTCTTATAGGTGTTTACGTATTTCTGCGGATAGAAATGCATTTCCCCGTTCAGCACAGGAGGCAGGGCAATGTCGGCAAAGTGCTGCATTTTGAGGAACCACTGCAGTGAGAGTCTTGGCTCGATGGCTGTGTCTGGGTTGCGCTCAGAGTAGCCCACCTTGTTGGTGTAGTCCTCGATTTTCTCCATCAGTCCGGCGTCTTGCAGATCTTTGGCTATCTGCTTGCGGCATTCAAAGCGGTCCATGCCCACGTAGAGTGTTGACTGATTTGAGATGGTGCCGTCGGCATTGAATATATCGATAGTTTCCAGATTGTGAGTCTTGCCCAGCATGTTATCGTTCTTGTCGTGGGCGGGGGTCACCTTCAGACAGCCTGTACCGAATTCTATCTCTACGTATCGGTCTTCTATCACAGGAATCACGCGGTTCACAAGAGGTACAATCACCTTTCTGCCCTTCAGCCACTGGTTTTTGGGGTCTTTGGGGTTGATACACATTGCGGTATCGCCCATGATTGTTTCTGGACGGGTAGTGGCCACTACGGCATAGTAGCCCTTGCTGTCCTTGTGGATGATGTTTCCTTCGGCTTTGAGCTCTTCTTCATTCTCGAGCGAGTCAAGTCCCTCTACATAATATTTCAGATTGAACAGGTGGCTCTGTTCCTCTTTATATACAACCTCTTCGTCGCTGAGGGCGGTGAGAGCCTTGGGGTCCCAGTTCACCATACGAAGTCCGCGGTAGATGTAGCCCTTGCGATAGAGGTCAACGAACACCTTGATAACGCTCTTTGAACGCTTCTCGTCCATGGTAAAGGCTGTGCGGTCCCAGTCGCACGAAGCTCCAAGTCGGCGCAGCTGCTTGAGGATGATGCCGCCATGCTCGTCGGTCCATTCCCATGCATGCTTCAGGAATTCTTCACGTGTCAGGTCGTGTTTCTTAATTCCCTGTGCAGCCAGTTTCTTTACCACCTTTGCTTCTGTGGCGATTGATGCGTGGTCGGTACCGGGCACCCAGCATGCGTTTTTGCCTTCCATTCGTGCACGGCGCACTAGAATATCCTGAATAGTGTTGTTGAGCATGTGGCCCATGTGTAGCACGCCAGTTACGTTGGGTGGTGGGATAACGATAGTGTAGGGTTCTCTACCATCTGGCTTGCTGGCAAACAGCTTGTTGTCAAGCCAGTACTGATACCATTTGCTTTCTACCTCTTTCGGGTCGTATTTACTTGCAATTTCCATACTTTTAACGTAGTTTCTCTATTGTTGTGCAAAGGTACTATTATTTTTTGGCTTAGAGAAATATATGGGCTATATAATTGGTTAATCGGTGTTAAATTAGTAGTACAAAAGTGTTAAAAGTATATTTTTGCCACATTGCCACTTTGCCACATTGCCACATTAAGGATTTTCAGCAGTGCAAAGTTGGACAGAAAATAGTAAAGAGAATGAAAGTAAAAATACAATCCGATATTATCTGTATATTAACTGAATATTAATTAATATATTATTATATATAAATTATATATAATAATATATTAAAGTTTAGTCTTAAGTATTTCTTCCTCCAATCGTGTGCATTCGAAAATCCTTAATGTGGCAAAGTGGCAAAGTGGCAGTGTGGCAAAATGTGGGTAGCAGGTGTATCCGTCGGGCACTCTCCGGGGCGTGAACAGTGCTTTCTGCAAGGCTAAAAAATACGTTTGGATGGGCTTAACGTTATGTTTGTATTATTTAAGGAAAATATATCTTTCTGTTAACGAATTTTTGCAGGTTACGGGTGTCTGAAATTAGGCTATTTGACGAGAATTCAGTACCTTTGCAGTGTTGAAAAACAGTATGCGTATTAACTCTATTTTAGACATGCTTTTCGCTCCAAGCGGTGGAGAAAGAGAGCATAATGAGGGGTCGGGGATTGATAATAATCGTTTTAAAGATGTATTTTAAGTAAAATGTGGGTCGAAGTTTGTGAGTTCAAAATGTTTTGTTTACCTTTGCATAAAAATTGTAAACATGCACACACGTGAAGAGAAAATAGAGGCTTTCGGGCGTTTGCTCGATGTTTTGGACCAACTGAGAGAGAAGTGCCCCTGGGATAGAAAGCAGACCAACGAAAGTTTGCGCCCCAATACGATAGAAGAAACCTATGAACTGTGCGATGCGCTGGCGCGTGGCGATGAGCACGATGTGATGAAGGAACTGGGTGACGTGATGATGCATCTCTGCTTCTATGCGAAGATAGGCGAGGAAAAGGGAACGTTTGACGTGTATGATGTGCTGAGACAGCAGGCCGACAAGCTGATTTTCCGTCATCCGCATATCTATCATCCAAGTCAGGTTGGAAAGGATAGTCCCAAACCGCTCAGCGAGTGTGACGAATGCGAACTGGAAGCCAATGAGAAAGGAGAGTGTGCGACGACTACAGATACATCGAAATATTCTACTGCCAACACGGCTGAACAGGTGCTTCAGAACTGGGAGCAGATAAAACTGAAGGAGAAAGACGGCAACAAACGTGTGCTTTCGGGCGTGCCAGCCGCTTTGCCTTCCGTGATAAAGGCTTATCGCATTCAGGACAAGGCACGTAATGTGGGCTTTGACTGGCAAAAGCGTGAGGATGTGTGGCAGAAGGTTCGCGAAGAACTGGGTGAACTGGAGGAGGAACTGAAGAAGGAAATACCCGAAAATGCTACCGATGCCGAGAAAATGGCTATTCGCAGTAGGCAGGAAGGAGAACTGGGTGACTATCTGTTCTCGCTGATCAATGCGGCAAGGCTCTACAAACTGAACCCCGACAATGCTCTGGAAATGACGAACGCCAAGTTTATTCGTCGCTTCACCTACATCGAGGAACATAGTATCAGGGTAGGCAAACCGCTCACGGAAATGAGCCTCGAAGAAATGGATGCCCTGTGGAACGAGGCAAAGAAAATGGAGAAGTAATTAATGTTTTCTTACAATAATCATTTAAACGATAAAGTGATATAAACCAAATAGTTATTATGAAAAAGTTAATGTTTTCGTTAGCTGCTGTTATAGTTGTAGTTTTTGTATCTTGCGGTGAGAAGAAAGCTGCAGTACAGTCAAATCAGGAAGAGCTGGACGAAGCCCTGGAATACATGTATCGCGACTCTACAATCTATGGAACATGCACCGATGGTTCGTCTATGAACACCCTTCAGATGCTGACTGACAATGGCGATACGCTGACTCTCAGCACCCTGGCCGCTCAAGAAAGCAACTGCATGTTCGGGCAATTTGCCAATGGCGACCGAATGGCCGTTGTTGCCAACGAAAAGCATACTCAGGCACTTATTGTGATCAACCTGAATACGCTGCTGGGTGACTGGGTGATGCCTAATCCGCTTGACGGCACTTCCTACATGGGCTTCACCATCAAGGATGGCGGTATAGCCGAAAGCATCAACCAGACTTCAATCGTCTATAAAACATGGCGTATTAACAATGGAAACCTTCAGATGGTCAGTGTGCGCGAAGGCGGCGGCGACTTTGTGGAAGACGAGACCTACAAGTTCCTCTACCTTTCTGCCGACTCCATGTCGCTGCAAGGCACCGAAGAAGTATTCGACTATGTGCGCCCTGTAGTGGAGGAAAACTACGATGGCGTGATAATTGACGAAGAGGACGAAAATTTTGAAGATATGGTTATCTGACGGCTATGTCCTGAAAATCACCCCGGAAACTGAATGGAACCTTTTAGAGTACATATTTTAGGTTGCGCCAGCGCTCTCCCCACGCTTCGACACTTTCCCACCACACAGGTAGTAGAGTGTCGGGGCAAATTGTTTATGGTGGACTGCGGTGAGGGAGCACAGTTGCAGATGCGCCGCACAGGACTGTCATTCAACAAGTTGGGCCACATCTTTATATCTCATCTGCATGGTGACCATTGTTTCGGATTGATAGGCATGCTGAGTACGTTCGGACTTTTGGGGCGCACGGCCACCCTCCATGTATATGGAGAACAGAGACTGGGTGAGGTGCTCGACTTCCAACTGAACGCTTTTTGTCAGGATCTGGGCTACAAGGTAGAGTTTCATGTTGTTGATACCACCCAGAATGCCGTTATCTACGAAGACCGCTCACTCACAGTCGAAACCATCCCCTTGTGTCATAGATTGCCCTGTTGCGGATACCTTTTTCGTGAAAAGCCCACGCTGCCCCACATACGCCGCGACATGATTGATATGTATGAAATACCTGTGTCGCAGATTCAGAACATTAAGCAAGGGGCTGATTTCGTGATGGATGACGGCACTCGTGTGGCCAATGACCGCTTGGTAAGCAAGGCCGACGAACCGCGTGCCTATGCTTATATGAGCGACACGAAATATCAGCCACAGCTGGCGCCCATGCTGCAAGGGGTGACAACCCTATACCACGAGGCTACCTATGGCGACGACCAGCTTCAGATGGCAGAAAAATACTTCCATTCCACAGCCCGACAGGCTGCTGTTATGGCCCGACTGGCAGGGGTAAAACAACTGCTCATAGGCCACTACAGTTCGCGATATAACGACGAGAAGGTGCTGCTGAGAGAGGCTCAGACGGAATTTCAGAACACCCGACTGACGCAGGAGAACGACAGCATAGATGTTTAAACAGAATATGCTAACTATATAAATAAAGAAAGGTTATCGTATGACACTCATAATTGTTCTATTGCTCATCTTCGGTTATCTGCTGATAGCCACAGGTCATCTAACAGGAGTAAACAAGGCTGCCATTGCAATGTTTATCGGTACTGTGGGATGGGTGGTTTATATAGGTTGGGGCACCGACTTTGTGATGAAGCTTCATGCTGAGGAATACCTTGCCTGGCTGGGAGATTCAACACATTCGAGTGACAATGTGAAGAGTTTTATCTACGATAATATCTTCTTGAAATATGTGGGAAAGGCTGCCTCTATTGTCATGTTTCTCGTGGCCACTATGAGCATAGTGGAAATACTGAACAACAACGGCTGCTTCGATTTCATCAACGAGTGGATTCGCACCCGTAACTCCAAGCGTTTGCTATGGACACTCACTCTGGCAACATTTCTCATCTCGGCAAATCTTGACAACCTTACTACAGCCACACTTATGCTTGTTATCATGCGAGGCATCGTCAACAGTCGTCAGCAGCGTATGCTGATTGGCTCGGCTATTGTCCTCGCTGCCAATGCAGGAGGTTCGTTTACTGTGATAGGCGATCCCATAGGACTTATACTCTGGGAAGATGGGGCGGTGACGCCTACTACGTTCTCGGCCTATCTGGCTTTGCCTGCCCTCACTGCATGGGTGGTGACAACGGCTCTTGTGAACCGTCAGTTGCCTGAGCGACTTGATATAGAGTGGGGAGGCGCTCCCTATCGTGGCAACGATACCCGCCTGAACCGTTGGCAGCGACTGCTCATGCTGGTGGTAGGCATAGGCGGCATGTGGTTTATCCCCACCTTCCATACCATTACCCATCTTTCACCATTTCTGGGCGCTCTCTGCGTGCTATCGGTGCTATGGGTGGTGAACGAGGCCTTCAACAGAAAACTGATGCAAGCCGACCAGATGGCACAACGACGCATACCACGTGCTTTGCAATACGGGGCTATTCAGCAGATACTCTTCACCATGGGTATCATGCTCGCTATGGGAGTGCTCACAGAATCGGGCGTATTGGGTGATATAGCCGACTGGATCATTCATTTCCTCAACGGCAATGTCTGGGCTATTGGATTATGCTCAGGAGTACTCTCATCGGTTGTCGATACCTTCACGGTAGCCATGACCAACGTGTCGTTCTTCCCAGTGGCCAGTGGCCATTTCGATATAAACGGTCCTTACTGGCTTATCATAGCCTTCTCGACAGCCATAGGTGGTACACTGCTCCCTGTAGGCTCTACAAGTGGCGTGGCGTTGATGAACACAGAGCGAATGCATTTCGTATGGTATCTGCGTCATCTCACTCCCAAAGTATTGCTAGGCTTTGCGGCAGGCATGTTGGTGCTCTATCTTGAAACGATATTCATGTAAGTAAGAAATTAAAATAACTGACTATAAAATTTTCAAGGATAATATATAATTCAAAACAAAATGGTAAAAATTAAAACAGTAGGTATTTTGACTTCAGGAGGTGACGCTCCTGGTATGAATGCAGCCATACGTGCCGTTACGCGCGCAGGTATATATAATGGTTTTATGATAAAGGGTATATATCGTGGCTATGACGGACTGATAAAAGGCGAAGTAGAGACACTTACCACCGAGAACGTATCAGGCATCATTACTCGTGGCGGCACTATTCTGAAAACTGCCCGCTCAAAAGAATTTATGACCAAAGAGGGAATGGACAAGGCATACCAGACCTGTAAGAACGAGAATATCGACGCCCTTGTGGTGATAGGTGGAAACGGCTCGCTCACTGGTGCCCGGAATTTCGGAATGGAATATGACTTCCCTTGTATCGGTCTTCCCGGAACTATCGATAATGACCTGTATGGTACCGATTCAACAATTGGCTATGACACCACGATGAACACTATCATGGAGTGTGTTGACCGCATTCGCGATACTGCAAATTCTCACGAGCGCATCTTCTTTGTTGAAGTAATGGGCCGTGATGCCGGTTTCCTAGCCCAAAACTCAGCAATTGCTAGCGGTGCTGAAGCAGCCATTATTCCTGAGGACATGACAGATGTTGACCAGTTGGCACAGTTTATGAACCGCGGTATCCGAAAGTCAAAGAAATCGTGCATCGTCATCGTGTCGGAAAGTCCTAAGTGCGGCGCTCTTTACTATGCCGATCGCGTAAAGAAAGAATTTCCCGATTATGACGTGCGTGTGTCAATCCTCGGTCATCTGCAGCGTGGTGGTTCTCCTTCAGCTCACGACCGAATTCTGGCGAGTCGTACCGGTGTAGGAGCCATCGAGGCCATTATGCAGGGACAGCGCAACGTGATGGTGGGTGTACGCAACAACGAGATTGTTTACGTGCCGTTCTCAGAATGTATTCGTACCGATAAGCCATTCGACAAAAAACTAATCAAAGTGCTCGACGAACTGAGCATCTAACTATCAATATTGGTAAATGAAACTCTCAGAGTTGAAAACAGGCGAGAGCGGTATCATTGTCAAGGTTCAAGGACACGGCGGATTCCGCAAACGCATCATTGAGATGGGCTTTGTAAAGGGCAAGCAGGTGGAAGTTCTGCTCAATGCTCCTTTACAAGATCCCGTGAAGTATAAGGTATTGGGCTATGAAGTGTCACTGCGTAGGCAAGAAGCCGAAATGATTGAGGTGGTGACCGTGAGCGAACAAACAGCCAAAATGACTGCTGCAAGCAATGACTATCACTCAAATACAGAGACGGAAAAGCCTGTTAATGTAGTATCACACAAGCATGATTACCTGAATTCTTCACTACATAAGGACGATTATTTGCAGCATGTGGCCTTTGAACGCCGCCGTACTATCAATGTTGCTCTTATAGGAAATCCAAACTGCGGAAAAACCTCACTTTTCAACTTTGCTTCGGGTGCTCATGGACATGTGGGAAATTATTCTGGCGTAACCGTCGATGCATCTGAGGCTCACGCTTCCATGTTTGGCTATGAGTTTAACCTTATAGATTTGCCTGGAACCTATTCGCTCTCTTGTTATTCGCCAGAAGAGCTGTATGTCAGGAAATACCTGATTGAACAAATGCCCGATGTGGTAATCAATGTGATTGACTCCAGCAATCTGGAACGTAATCTCTATCTTACCACCCAGCTTGTTGACATGGACTTGAGAATGGTAGGCGCACTGAACATGTACGACGAGTTTCAGCGGAGAGGCGATAATGTGAACCTTGACACGCTTTCCACGCTCTTCGGTATGCCTATTGTGCCTACATCGTTCAAAACGGGTGATGGAGTGAAAGAACTGTTTAAGGCCGTTATCCAGGTGTATGAAGGCGCCAGCAGTAAAGCCCGCCATCTGCACATCAACTATGGGCACGAAATAGAAGCCGGCATCAGCAAAATTCAGCAGTATCTTAAGGCTGACGAGCATATCCGTCAGCGCTATTCAACCCGCTATCTGGCTATCAAGCTGCTGGAAAACGATGATCACGCCACACAGTATGTTAATCAGCACTTTGCCGAAGAACACCGCGTTGACGATCGTAAAAAACTGCTCATAGCGCGCAATCAAGCTGCCCAGCGAGTGCTGGAAGAAACCGGTAACGATGCTGAGACGGCCATCATGGATGCTAAATACGGTTTCATCAACGGAGCCCTTACAGAAGCCGAATATATTACAGGTACCAAGGAAGATACATATCGTACTACCCACCTGCTGGATCGCATTCTGTCGAATAAGTATCTCGGATTCCCAATCTTCTTCCTCATCCTGTTTGTCATGTTCCAAACCACCTTTGCCTTAGGACAGTATCCTATGGACTGGATAGACGAACTGGTCAACATGCTGGGTAATTGGGTGGGGCAGACTATGTCTGACGGCCCTCTGCGCTCGCTTGTAGTAGATGGAGCCATAGCTGGTGTGGGTGCAGTAATCGTGTTCATGCCCCAGATACTGATACTATACTTCTTCATCTCGCTGATGGAGGATTCGGGCTATATGGCTAGGGCGGCTTTTATCATGGACCGGCTGATGCACAAAATGGGATTGCATGGAAAATCGTTCATACCGCTCATTATGGGATTCGGATGTAACGTGCCCGCAGTAATGGCTACACGAACAATAGAAAGCCGTCGCTCGCGCATCATCACCATGCTCATATTGCCCTTTATGTCGTGCTCAGCTCGTCTTCCCATTTATATCATGATCGTTGGCACATTCTTCTCCATTCAGGCACGCTCATGGGTGATGTTGTCGCTCTATTTCATCGGCATCGTAGTGTCAGTGATTATGAGCAAACTCTTCTCGGTATTTGTGTTTAAAGGCGAAGATACCCCCTTTGTAATGGAACTGCCCCCATACCGTTGGCCCACAGCTAAGGCTATAGCCCGTCATACCTGGGAGAAATGTAAGGAATACCTGAAAAAAATGGGTGGTATCATCCTTGTGGCAAGTGTTCTGGTTTGGGCACTCGAATACTTCCCCCACGATGAATCGCTCACTCAGCAGCAACAGCAAGAGCAGAGCTTCATAGGACGGATGGGTAAAACTATCGAACCCGTATTTACACCACAGGGATTCAATTGGAAACTTGATGTGAGTCTCATAGCCGGCGTGGGGGCTAAGGAAATTGTGGCTTCAACCATAGGCGTGCTTTACAGCGGCGATGACTCTTTTGCTGATGATGACAGTTTCAGCGAAGACAATTTAAAGTATATGGTGTTGCGCCAACAGATGCTCGCCGATGGCGTCACACCGCTTGCTGCCTATTGTTATCTACTGTTTGTACTGCTCTACTTCCCTTGCATAGCTACTATCGTGGCTATCAAGCATGAAACGGCTTCATGGCGATGGGCACTTTTCGCTGCAGGCTATACTACACTCACGGCTTGGGTTGTCTCTGCTTTGGTTTATCAAATAGGAAGTCTCTTCTTGTAAGGAATGATGGTTGAAAGTATTGTAGAACACTCATTTATTATACATAATGGCTGAAAAAGGTAATAATTGTTACAATTTCATAATAAAAAATGAATATTTGTTTGGCGAATCCAAATAATTGCACTATTTTTGCAGCTAATAATCGACTAACCCCATGAAGTAAAGTCCTTAACATGGAACAAAACTTAGAATCTCAGATTAACCGATCTGACTACAAAATATTGATTGTTGACGACGTTGTTAGTAACGTGTTGCTTCTGAAAATTCTACTTACCAACGAGAAGTTTCAGGTGTGCACTGCTAATTGCGGTAACATGTGTATAGAGCAGGCTAAAGCTGAAAAGCCAGATTTGATTCTTCTTGATGTTATGATGCCAGATATTAGCGGTTTTGATACTGCTGTTATCTTGAAAAAGGATCCTGCTACAGCAGGAATTCCTATTATTTTCCTAACCGCTCTAAATAATCCCAGCGATTTGGTGCATGGATTCCAGGTTGGTGCAAATGACTTCCTCACAAAGCCATTTAATAAGGAAGAACTTGTAGTGCGCGTCATGCACCAGATAGCATTGGTAGCAGCCAAGCGAATGATTGAAAAACAGAACGAAGAGTTGCGTGCCACTATTAGCAACCGTGATAAGATGTATTCTGTTATTGCTCATGATCTGCGCTCTCCAATGGCATCTATCAGAATGGTTCTCAACCTTGTGGTGTCTGCTGTTTCGCGTGATCAGTTAGGTCCTGAGTTGTTTGATCTGCTTGACAAAGCCAATCGCGAATCGGAAGAATGTCACGACTTGTTGGATAACTTGCTGAAGTGGACAAAGAGTCAGACAGGAAGGCTCACCGTAGTGTTGCAGGATTTGGATCTCAACGATATTATTCCTGGTGTTGTTGATATATTCGAAATGATTGCCATGACCAAGAAGATAAAACTTCAGTATCAGGGAACACCTATGAAGGTGCGTGCCGACAATGATATGCTGAAGACGATTGTCAGAAACTTCATGTCGAACGCTATAAAGTTTAGCCCAGAAGAATCAACTATTGATATATCCCTGAGTAAAGAAGGCAAATTTGCAAAAGTAAGTATTAGAGACCACGGAGTAGGTATTGCGCCTGAGCGTTTGGGGGATATATTTAGAAAAGGTGAGACAACGTATGGAACAGGTGGTGAGGAAGGTTCAGGACTGGGACTTCAGTTGTGTGCCGATTTCTCACGCAAGATAGGAGGCGACGTGATGGTAGAATCTACATTAGGTGAAGGATCTACCTTTAGTGTCCTTATACCATTAATCAGTTGACATTGATTATTTGTTTCATTTCACTTTGAAATGATTAGGCAGAAGACGAGAGTTAATTAATGTAAATTGGCGTTGATTTCTTTCGTCTTCATTTTTTTGTATTCAAATTAAATTGTAACTTTGCATACGAATACATATTCAATAGCGTTTCCTGTTCTTGGAAACGTGCTGCTCAGTCAATTAGAATGGCAATTTTAAGAGCAGACAACCAATAATAATTTTTTATCCGAAAGTAATTAAGCTTTTAAGTTATACTATGTATACAAAAGAACAATTAGAACAGATGGAACCTGCCCAGCTGCTAAGTGTTGCAGCCGAATTGGGTGTTGAAGTGTCTCAGGATGACGAACTTGAAAAAGTTGTTTATGCAATTCTGGATCAAGCTGCCATTGACAGTGCATCAGGCTCATCAGCCATCAAGCGTAAACGCACCAGAATAGCTAAGAAAGATACAGACAAAGTATATAGTGTTAATGGAAAGTCAGGAGAGAATCTTGATTCTAAGACTTCTAACGATAAAATAGAACAGCCATCACTCTTTAGCGATAATCCAGTAGCGGTAGAAACTAACGAGACTGTTGAACCCGCGCCTGCGTTACCTAAACATCGCGGTAGAAAATCAAAGGCCGAACTGGCAGCAATCGCCGAAGCTGAAGCTATGAAGAATGCAGAAAGTGAAAGCAAACCAGCAGTAGAAGAAGTATCTCTTGATTCTGTAATTCCTGAAGCAGAAGAGAATTTCGAACTTCCGACTTCAGATGAACAGGCCAATTCTGAGATGCTGGAACAATTGCAGGAGAAGATGTCTCAATATCAGGTTTCAGCACCAATTGAAGAAGAAATTGACTTCGAAGCTAATCCTGACGGCGTATGGGCAGGAGATCCAGGTGATGGTACTGATTTTATTCCTATTATCGACCTTCCTATAGAAGATCAGGCTGCTATTCCTACCCTCGATATTTTCGACCGCCCCGTTATACAGCATTCTGAACAGGCATACCAGCCCGTAAACACTCCGATTGTTGCTGCTCAAAACAATGCCTACGACTTTGAGGACTTTATCACTGGAAATGGCGTTTTGGAGATTCTGCAGGATGGTTATGGCTTCCTTCGCTCCAGTGACTATAATTATCTGTCTTCGCCCGATGATATCTATGTGGCTCCACAGCAGATTAAGAAATATGGTTTGAAAACAGGTGATGTAGTAGATTGTACCGTTCGTCCTCCACACGATGGTGAGAAATATTTTGCTATGTCGTCTGTTAACATGATTAACGGGCGCAATCCTTCTGAAGTGCGTGATCGTGTTTCGTTCGAACACCTTACTCCTCTCTTTCCGGAAGAGAAATTCGTGTTGTGTGGCGATCCTTCAACCACCAATCCCTCTACTCGTATTGTTGACCTTTTTTCACCTATAGGTAAAGGTCAGCGTGCACTAATTGTAGCTCAGCCAAAGACTGGTAAGACAA
Organism: Prevotella sp. E9-3; assembly: GCF_022024015.1. Classification (NCBI taxonomy): domain Bacteria; kingdom Pseudomonadati; phylum Bacteroidota; class Bacteroidia; order Bacteroidales; family Prevotellaceae; genus Prevotella; species Prevotella sp. E9-3. Next base: position 1,908,513 of record NZ_CP091786.1, on the reverse strand, counting down.
TCTTGATGAAAGATATTGCCAATGCTATTGCGGCTAACCATCCAGAAGCATACATCATGATGCTGCTCATCGACGAACGTCCTGAGGAGGTGACAGACATGAGTCGTACTGTGAATGCAGAAGTGATAGCCTCAACCTTTGACGAGCCTTCAGATCGTCATGTGAAGATTGCAGGCATTGTGCTGGAAAAAGCAAAACGAATGGTAGAGTGTGGCCATGATGTGGTAATTTTTCTTGATTCTATTACTCGATTGGCCCGTGCCTACAATACTGTTTCTCCTGCTAGCGGAAAGGTTCTTACTGGTGGCGTTGATGCTAATGCCCTGCAAAAGCCTAAGCGCTTCTTCGGTGCTGCACGAAAGATTGAAGGTGGCGGCTCACTCACTATCATTGCTACAGCTTTGGTAGATACTGGTTCAAAGATGGATGAGGTAATCTTTGAGGAATTCAAGGGTACAGGTAACTCTGAAATCCAGCTCTCACGTTCTCTGTCTAATAAACGAGTATTCCCCGCTATTGATCTTGTACAGTCGAGTACGCGTCGTGACGATCTGCTGCAGAGTGCTACTACACTCAACCGTATGTGGATCATCAGAAAGTTCATTGCCGAGATGAATCCTATTGAAGCTATGAATACGGTTCGCGATAGATTGGTACAGTCGCGCAACAATGAGGAATTCCTGCTTTCAATGAATGGATAAGTAGTTTTTCCCTTGACGGTTAAATGCTATGATATCGGATAACGCTTAATATATCATTATTGTGATAGGAACAATTGTCAATACTTGTACCATTATTGCCGGTAGCATACTGGGTGCGATATTAAGTAAGGGTATTAAAGAAAAATATAAGAATGGACTGTATGATGCATTAGGTTTGGCTTCGCTAGGAATCGGATTGAATGCAACAATTCAGAATCTCAGCAAAAGCGAATATCCAGTTTTGTTTATAGTTTCACTGGCCATTGGTACATTAGTGGGAACAAAACTAGACATCGATGGACATTTTCACAGACTCGTAGAGCAACGAAGTGCTAAGAAAGGATTGGCCGATGGATTATCAACGGCCATCCTTCTTTATTGTATAGGACCGCTATCAATGCTGGGACCTGTGATCTCAGCTCTGAAGGGCGACCACACTTTTCTGTTTACAAACGCAACGCTCGATTTCGTTTCCAGTACAATATTCGCCTCTACCTATGGTATCGGTATGATTTTGGCTGCACCTGTATTGTTCCTTTGGCAGGGAATGTTTTGGCTGGTAGCCCATATTTCAAGTCAGGCAGTGAGTGAATCCTTAATGGCAGAGTTGTTGATTATCGGTGGACTGATGATTACAGGTAGTGGTCTGTCATTGTTGCGTATCAAAGATTGTAAAACACTCAATCTGTTGCCAGCACTTTGTATTCCGATTGTGTGGTTCATCATCTCTCATTTCATATCATAATATCCTCACTATTTAAGGAACTTTTTTTCTGATAGAGTAAGTTCATCCTTAAAATAAAGAACTTCCTGAGGTTAGACAATATCGATATTAAAAAAGATTCTTCTTTTTTCCATTGTATGAACGAACAAGCCCATCAATTATTAAACCAACTAAACGAAAGCCAACGCGAGGCTGTAGAATACTGTGAAGGAGCCTCATTAGTTATTGCTGGTGCAGGCTCGGGAAAGACTCGTGTATTGACCTATAAAATTGCCTATCTGCTTCAGTCAAAGGGGTTGAACCCTTGGAATATTCTTGCCCTGACTTTTACCAATAAAGCCGCTCGTGAAATGAAAGAACGTATAGGTCGGTTAGTTGGAGAAGAAACGGCTCGATATCTGCAAATGGGCACATTTCACTCTGTTTTTGCTCATATATTGAGAGTTGAATCAGAGAAGATTGGTTTTTCATCAAATTTCACCATCTATGATCAGACGGATGCCCGTTCTTTAGTAAAGAGTATATGTAAGGAGTTAGGCCTGGATGAAAAAGAGTATAAGCCATCCTCTGTTGCCGATCAGATATCGATGGCAAAGAACCACTTGATTCTTCCACAGCAATTCGTAAACAGCTCGTTGTTCAATCCCAAACGAACAAAAGTTGTCGAAGTGTACAGCCGCTATATAGAACGTTGTCGTCAGGCTAATGCGATGGACTTTGACGACCTGTTGGTTCAAACCTATCTGTTGTTCGCTCATCACGAAGAAGTGAGAAGAAGGTATGTTGAGAAGTATAATTATATTCTTGTTGATGAGTATCAGGATACTAATCACGTACAACAGGAAATATTGTTCCAATTGACTAAAGAACGTCAGCGCGTATGTGTAGTAGGCGATGATGCACAGAGTATTTATAGTTTTCGTGGGGCCAATATCGATAACATTCTGAATTTCCAGAAAGCATATGACAATACCCGACTGTTCAAACTTGAGCAGAATTATCGTTCTACTCAACTCATTGTGGAAGCCGCCAACAGCTTGATTAAGAAGAACGAGCGACAGATTCCAAAAGATGTGTTTAGTAAGAACGACGAAGGTGATCGTCTTACTCTGAAACCAGCTTATAGCGATAAGGAGGAAGCAATTATCGTTTGTAATGACATTCTTAGGATAAAACGAATGGAACAGGCTCAATATAACGATTTTGCTATTCTTTACCGAACTAATTCGCAGAGTCGTTCTTTTGAGGAACAGATGCGAAAAATGAATATACCATATCGCATCTTTGGCGGAATGTCATTCTATCAACGAAAAGAAATTAAAGATGTGATTGCCTATTATCGTGTAGTTACAAATCCTAACGATGAAGAGGCTTTGAAACGAATCATCAACTATCCTACTCGTGGCATAGGTGATACTTCTTTGGCTAAAATAGTGAATACCGCTACTGCTTATGGGGTATCGTTATGGCAAGTTATCTCTCAGCCAGTATTGTTTCATCTCGAGATGGCAAAATCTACAGCCGGAAAAATCGAAGCTTTTCGTCAACTTATTGAAAATTGGCGAATGCGGGTCGATAAGGAGGATGCTTACCAGTTGGGGCACTCTATCGTGATGGAAAGTGGTATTTCAAAGGATATATATAGTAGCAGAAATCCTGAAGACATATCCCGTCAGGAGAATCTTGAAGAATTCTTAGGTGGAATGCAAGATTTTGTAGAGAGTAGAAAAGAAGAGGATATGGGGGAACAAATCTATTTGGGCAATTTCCTCCAAGAGGTTGCGTTACTTACTGATTTGGATAGCGATGATGCTGAAAATCAGCCTAAAGTATCGCTCATGACGATTCATAGCGCTAAGGGACTTGAATTTCCTACAGTATTTGTTGTTGGACTTGAAGAGAATATATTCCCATCGCCGATGTGTATAAATTCGCTGCGTGAATTGGAAGAGGAACGCAGATTACTTTATGTCGCCATTACTCGTGCTGAGAAGCATTGCATACTTACTTGTGCGCAGAATCGTTTCCGATATGGCCGTATGGAGTATGATACACCATCGAGATTCATTCGTGATATAGATGCTCGTCTGCTTCATGTTGTTAGCGATAATAAATCCTACAGGAATGATGACTTTGGCGATAGTCAGCTTCCATGGAACCAACGTTCGTCACATAGTAATAGTGCATGGATGCAGAATCCACGCCCTGTATCTTCACAATTCAGAGCAGATCCATTACCACGTGAAGTTCCACCTCGAAAGGAAGAAACTCCTGTTGATCCATTTAGTAGCTCATTCAGGCAAAAGCTAAACCAAGCATCTGGCGGAAGATTCAAACCTGTATCAAAAGCAGTGACTCAACCATCTGCCTATTCTCAAACAAATAACTTGTCTAATTCACCCATTTCTCTTCGCGAAGGAATGACCATAGAACATCAGCGTTTTGGTATAGGAAAAGTTTTGAAAGTAGAAGGCTCTGGCGAAAACGAGAAAGCAACTGTGGAATTCCGCAATGCAGGAGTCAAGCAGCTATTATTGAAATTTGCAAAATTCAATGTTGTATAATCTTCAATAGATAGGTAGAATTTTATTGTAAAAGCGAATTTAAACAGTTATATGGACTTCATATAAATAAATAATAAATAAGGTAAATTATTTGGGCAAATTCATTTTTCTCATTATATTTGCAAAAACTAATTACCTTATAACTAAATAAAATACAATTGAGAATTATGAAAAAGAAGTTTATTTGTGCTGTTTGTGGCTACGTGTATGAAGGTGATGCAGCTCCTGAAAAGTGTCCAATTTGTAAAGCTCCAGCCTCAAAGTTCTCAGAACTAAAGGAACAAGCAGGTGATGTTACATACGCAACTGTTCATCGTTTAGGCGATGGAAAGATTGAAGGCGTACCTGAAGAAATGATTCAGGAACTGCGTAATAATTATAATGGTGAGTGCGGTGAAGTAGGTATGTATATTGCGATGGCTCGTCAGGCCGATCGCGAGGGATATCCTGAAATCGCTGAAGCATTCAACCGTTATGCTCTTGAAGAGGCTAAGCATGCTGCTCAGTTTGCTGAACTGCTTGGTGAGGTCGTTTTCGATACTAAGACCAATCTGGAGAAACGTGCTGCTGCTGAAGAAGGTGCTTGCGCTGATAAGTTTGAACTGGCCAAACAAGCTAAGGCTATGGGCTTTGATGCTATTCACGACATGGTTCACGAAGCAGCTAAAGACGAGGCTCGTCATGGTGCTGGATTCGCAGGATTGCTGAAGCGTTATTTTGGCAAGTAAGAATCTAGAGTTTCCCAACTATGATAATAAGAAACATGGTTGGAATACACAATAATTAGAGAGTAAATCCGTTTTATCATTACGATGAAACGGATTTACTATTTCCTTATAACGACTCTATTGTTAGCATGTTCGGACAATGATTCCTTCACAACGAATCCTTCCGCAAAACTAACATTTTCAGAAGACACTGTAATAATGGATACAGTGTTTTCCACTGTGGGGTCTTCAACATATACACTTTGGGCATATAATAATGCATCTGATGGTCTGCGTATTTCATCTGTTCGATTGAAACATGGTAATCAGACGGGTTTTCGTGTAAATGTAGATGGTAGTTATTTGGATAATTCTTTAGGCTCCGTAACAAATGACCTTGAAGTTAGAAAAGGTGATAGCATTCGTATATTTATTGAACAGACTGCTCCGTTAGGAGATAGTGATATCGCTAGAATTATTACTGACCATCTGGTGTTTACATTAGAAAGTGGGGTAGAGCAGAATGTAGTACTCAACGGTTGTGCGTGGGATGCGGTGATGCTGAGAGATATTGTAGTGAGTCATGATAGCATAATCCAATCAAAAAGACCTATTGTCGTTTATGGTGGTATCAAGGTCGAAAAAAACGCTAAGCTCATTATACAGAATACGACTCTATATTTCCACGATAAAGCAGGTGTCGAAGTGTATGGAAAATTGCAAACGGATAGTGTGACATTTCGTGGCGATCGTTTAGACCATATGTTTGATTATTTGCCCTACGATCGTATAAGTGGTCAGTGGAAAGGAATTCATTTCTATGGTTCATCAGCGGACAATCAGTTAAAGTGTACAGAATTGAGAAATGCTATGAACGGTATAGTCTGCGATTCCGCCTTATTGTCGTCAAGCAATCAACGCATTTATATGGAAAAATGTATCATCCATAATTGTAAGGGAAATGGATTGGAAGTTTATAATTCTTATGTGGGATTAAAGGACTGTCAGATTTCTAATACTTTAGGTGATTGTGTGTTGGCTTACGGTGGAGCAGTATTACTTGATGGGTGCACTATTGCTCAGTTTTATCCCTTCGCAGCCGATAGGGGGGTAGGACTCCGTTTCTACAACAAATATAACGGATATAATTATCCGCTTGAAACGCTCAAGTGTACTAATTGTATTCTTACTGGCTATGCTGATGATGAACTTATGGGGCAACAATTAGCTGCAGATTCAGTAAATTTTGCTTATTATTTTGAAAACTGTTTACTGCGCACGCCTAAAGTAAAAGACGATACGCTGCATTTCAAAAAGATTATTTGGGAAAATCCAAAAGACGAAATTCAAGGAAAGAAACAATTTGTATTAATAGATGAGGAAAATCTCATATATGATTTTCACTTGGATTCACTCTCTACAGCTAAAGGGCTCGGATGCTATCGTTAAAAACGACATATCTTCACGTAAAAATTTGAAGTAGATCCCTTTGGATATTTTTTTTACTCCGTCTTCTTTTGCTTTCGCTTCAAGCCATTCCTTGTTGGCTTTTATGTGTTCCTTTTTTATTCATGTTAATCGTTGATATAGTTTTTAGTACTCATATCATAATATAGTGCTTCTAGTTCCTGTAGGGTTAATTTTTCTACAGAATGTTCAATTACACGTATTAGTTCATCCCGTCGATAATCGTCTGATATATTGTTGAATCTATTCATATATGTCGTTTTGTTATTTGTTTTAATACAACAATCATTGTATTTGGGTACAAAAAATAATTTAATTTCGATAATTCTTCAAAATAAAGGCCCCAAATCCATTAAGAATTTGAGGCCAAACTTATTTGATATTGATGTTTATTTCTTGTTTAATGCAAGATCAATTTCTACAGCAATTGACACTGTAGCACCAACCATTGGGTTGTTACCAATACCAAGGAAGCCCATCATCTCTACGTGTGCAGGTACTGATGAAGAACCAGCAAACTGAGCATCTGAGTGCATACGACCCAGAGTATCAGTCATACCGTATGATGCGGGACCAGCTGCCATATTATCAGGGTGAAGTGTACGACCGGTACCACCACCAGAAGCAACTGAGAAGTATGGCTTACCAGCCAATACACGCTCCTTCTTATAAGTACCAGCTACAGGATGCTGGAAACGTGTTGGATTGGTTGAGTTACCAGTAATTGATACGTCAACATTCTCCTTCCAAAGGATTGCAACACCTTCACGAACATCGTCAGCACCATAGCACTTTACCTTGGCGCGAGGTCCGTCAGAGTAGGGAACTTCCTTCACAACCTTTACCTCACCGGTATAGTAATCAAACTGTGTCTGAACATATGTGAATCCGTTGATGCGGCTGATAATCATAGCTGCGTCTTTGCCAAGACCATTCAGAATAACTCGAAGAGGCTTTTTACGAACCTTATTTGCTTTCTCGGCAATTTTGATTGCACCCTCAGCAGCAGCGAATGACTCATGACCGGCCAAGAATGCGAAGCACTCTGTCTCCTCGCGCAGCAGGCGAGCGGCTAGATTGCCATGGCCAAGACCAACCTTGCGGTCGTCAGCAACAGAACCAGGAATACAGAAACTCTGCAGACCAATACCGATAGCTTCGGCAGCCTCAGCAGCACTCTTTACACCCTTCTTAATAGCGATAGCAGCACCGCATACGTATGCCCATTTTGCGTTCTCGAAGCAGATACGCTGGGTCTCTTCACACATCTGGTAAGGATCAATACCTGCCTTTTCGCAAATCTCATTAGCTTCTTCAATGCTATTGATGCCGTTTTCCTTCAGAGCTGCCAGCACCTGATTGATGCGACGCTCATAACTCTCGAATGAAACTTTTCTTATCATAGGAATAATCTTTTTTGCTTGTTAATCTTTAATTTTCAAATCTCAATTTTCAATTACTCCTTACGTGGGTCAATAGCCTTAACAATACCCTGCTCAGCAGTTGTACGACCGTATGAGCCAGTAAATTTCTTCACAGCCTCGTTGGCATCCATACCATCTTTAATGGCTTCCATCATCTTACCCAGGTGAACGTACTCATAACCGCAAACCTGATTGTCTTTGTCAAGGAATTGCTTGGTGATGTAACCCTCAGTCAACTCAAGATAACGTGTACCTTTGGCAACGGTGCCATAAAGAGTACCAGTCTGAGAACGTAGACCCTTACCCAGATCTTCCAAGCCAGCACCAATAACCAAACCGCCTTCTGAGAAAGCGCTCTGTGTGCGTCCATAAACAATCTGCAGGAATAACTCGCGCATTGCAGTGTTAATTGCATCGCAAACAAGGTCAGTATTCAAAGCTTCAAGGATAGTCTTGCCTGGCAGAATTTCGCTGGCCATAGCTGCAGAGTGAGTCATACCTGTACAACCGATAGTCTCAACAAGAGCTTCCTGAATAACGCCGTCTTTTACGTTCAGACTCAGTTTGCAGGCACCCTGCTGAGGAGCACACCATCCAATACCATGAGTATAGCCCGAAATGTCCTTAATCTCTTTGGCCTGAATCCACTTTCCCTCTTCGGGGATAGGAGCAGGACCGTGGTTGGGGCCTTTGGCCACAACACACATGTTTTCTACTTCCTTTGAATAAATCATAATACAAAAATATGTGTAATAAATGTTGCTATTAGCAAATTTGCGTTGCAAAATTACTAAATAATCCCGAAAGACTACCTAAAAATGGGTATTCTTTTTAGCCCATTAAGGAATTTTAGCAAGAAAAAAAGTCGTAACTAGAATTGTTTCTAGAACGGAGTTCCTTCAGTCATTGGTGGTATAGGCGCTTCTCCAAAACTCTGAAAATCAGATATCGGAGTATTAAGGTCATCTATACCATTAATTTTTGAACCTAATATTTCCCCTCCATCGGCAGGTGCTCTATTAGCAATATGGGTATCTTCAGGATTCTCAAATCGGGTATATTCTCCACGAAATGTAAGGAGCACATCGCCTGTAGCACCTTTTCTGTGTTTGGCAATAATAATCTGGGCCATACCATGAAGGTCACGTCCATTATCATCTTGATATATGTGATAATATTCTGGTCGGTGTACAAACAATACCATATCAGCATCTTGTTCAATAGCTCCGGATTCTCGTAAGTCGCTGAGTTGCGGACGTTTTCCTTCTAATCCTTCACGCGATTCTACACCACGATTCAACTGCGACAATGCGAGAATAGGAATGTTTAATTCTTTTGCCAAACCTTTTAAAGAACGTGAAATTGTACTAACTTCTTCTTGGCGTGATGAGAAACGCATTCCGTTGGCGTTCATCAACTGAAGGTAGTCAATCATTATTATCTTTACACCATGTTCACGCACAAGTCGTCGAGCTTTAGTGCGAAGTTCAAAGACTGACAGACCTGGCGTGTCATCAACGTAGAGTGGAGCGCCATACAGACCGTTAATTCTCTTATCCAGCCGGTCCCATTCGTCGGGCTGAAGCTGTCCACTTTGAAGATGTGATCCCTGAATTTCACATACATTCGAAATCAGACGGTTCACCAACTGAACATTAGACATCTCAAGTGAGAAGAAAGCGATAGGAATGTGTGCGTCTGAAGCAATGTTTTTCGCTAATGATAGTGCAAATGAAGTTTTACCCATTGCTGGTCGTCCGGCAATGATGACTAGATCACTGGCTTGCCACCCTGACGTCATATCATCCAGTTTGTGATAACCAGTTGTTACACCAGTAAGTCCATCTTTATTTGCTGCCGCTTTGTTAATCATGTCGATGGCATTCTTAATGACAGGATCTACCTGTGTATAATCCTTCTTCATGTTCTTTTGCGACAACTCAAAAAGTGACCCCTCTGCTTCTTGCATCAGTTCGTCAACGTCAATCGTTTCGTCGAAAGCTTTTGTCTCAATTACGCTTGCAAATGAAATGAGTTGACGAGCCAAGAATTTTTGTGCAATAATGCGTGCATGATACTCTACGTGTGCACTCGATGCAACTTTAGAAGATATTTCAGCTATGTAGCCTGGCCCTCCAATATTTTCTAATTCGCCTTTCTTTGCCAGTTGGTCGGTAACCGTCAACATATCTACAGGGCGCTCTGCCATACTCAAGTCTCGTATTGCTGCATATATCATCTGATTACGCGGTTCATAGAAACTCTCTGGGAATAGCATCTCGCACACTACTGCATAGGCATCTTTGTCAATGAGAAGTGCACCTAATACGGCTTTTTCTATATCAAGAGCTTGAGGTTGCAGGTGTCCATATGTGTTATCAATATTCGGCTTTGCTGTCCGCCGCCGAGGGGTCGCATTGTTTGGTTCTGGCATATTCTTTTTAATTGTTTAGGACTGCAAAGTTAACTATATTTTTCGAATATTGATTAAAATGAAATGAAAAAAATCAGGGGAACAACCCGAAAGTAGTTCCCCTTGAATTTGTTTGTTAAATGATATTTATTTTACATCCAGCTATAATCCATATTCCTGGTTGGGGAACATTTCCATAATCTACATAATTCTTTTTGTTTAAAAGATTGTTTGCCTCAGTATAAACTGTATATTTCTGAGTCTTCCATGCTAGTCTTGCATCAACTAAACCAAAAGGCTTGTAATTATGAACTTGTCCTGTAAAGTCTGTGTATTGTCCCACACGATCTTGCCATCGATAATATATTCCTAAGCTAAGATGCTCAATAGGCGTTAATTGCATATTTGCAGTAAACTTATGTTTCAGATACTCGAGGGCATATTGTGAAACTATTCCAGGTTCATTCTTTTTATCCTGATTGATATAGCTATAAGATAGTGCGCAGGAATTAATAATCTTTTGATGAGGCCAAAGAGTTTTTAGACTAATTCCAAGACTTGTTTCAACTCCATACGAATTGATACGTGTGTGATTAACGCTTTGCCAACTTGCATTTTGTCCCAATGAGGTATCCATTATCCAGTCTATCATGTTTCGGCCATGATGATGATAAATACTCATTTTAGCTTGGAGAATGTTATTACTATAGCTACTTCCAACTTCTAATGCATTCATTTCTTCTGGCTTAAGATGAGGGTCAGCAGCATATCCTTGAAGCTTATAATACATCTCCGTAAATGAAGGTAGTCTTAAAGATGAGTTGTAACTGGCAAATACTTTTGAATGTTTACCAATTCGGTAACTCATATCTATACCTGGATAGAGTTGCCAATCCATATTACTCTGCGTACTTTTCGTGGCTATAAAACCAGCAGATATTGTCAGACCCTCCAATAGGATATTGTGTTCCAGGTGAGCGGACATATTTGTACGGTTGATACCCAACGTGTAATCACGGTCAGTTCCTGCAATATGTTGAGGGGAGGGTAGTGGTTCGCCGAGGTTACCACTCACTAAGTCTTCATTGCGAAGTTCTGCTCCGAATGCAGTACGACCCAACATCCAGTCAAAATAACTGTTCAAGTTTAGACCATACACATTACAACGGTTATAGTTGAACTTCATTTTGTCACTTTGTCCACGATATCCCTCATATCGATCATTATGCTGGTTCCAGTAAACAGCAGGGCGGAAATGAATGATTCCACGCTTTGTTTCTGCCTGTAGAGCAGAGAACAGCTTTGTTGTGTGTTCGTATTGGTCGTCAGCTTGCCATTTGGGTGATGCATAGAAAGTGCTGGAGCCCCATCCTTTGTCGGTAATGCCCAAATGCCATGAACAGTGTACGTTGTCATTGTCGTATTCTCCTTGGTAGAAACCTTTAGAACCACTGAAATCAGTATTCAATGTTCCTGTCTTAGAACGACTGAAACCATCACTGCGCATGTAACTGCCACTTAGCTGGTTGTTCCATCTTTCCGATTTTACATTGGCTTTCACCCCAGCTTTGGCATAACCGTAGGATCCACCTTCCATGGTAACATCTAAACTACTTTGGCGTTCTGGGTGTGTCACAATGTTTATGGCACCCACAAGTGAAGAAGTTCCGTATGTTCGTCCTGATGGTCCTTCGAGAACTTCAATACGCACAACTTCGCTGAGTTCCACAGGAAGGTCCATTACATTATGGGCAGTTTGTGGATCACAGACATTGATACCATTAAGTAAAATCGTGATTTGTTCTTGTGTGCCACCTCGCACACTAATGTCTGTCTGGGAACCAAGTGCTCCTCTTTGGCGTACGTCAACGCCTACAGACATTTTTAAAAGGTCGTTAATACTTCGTACTGGCGCCGCCTGAATATCTTCACGGCTCAGTACAGTTACCATTCTGACCGCTTGACTCTGAGTCAGCGGGGCGCGTGATCCGGTGATACCTACATCACCAAGCCAAATCTCTTTTGTTGTTTGGGTAGAATCAACGCGCCATGTCTCATCGCTGATAGTGGCAGCTTTCGTAGAAGAAAGTGTAGCCACGCTCAGTACTGAGATTAGCACTTCGCGTCCCAAACATGAGAAAAGAGAGTAACCTTTTCGCTGGAATCTGCGAAAGACGATTACTTCACGCTTTTGAAAATTTGGTTTGTACATTAATTAAGTTGTTAAAAATAAAATGAAGAGACTTTCTCTTCAATGGTGTTATCATGAAAGTGTATATTCTTTTAAGAATCGTGGTGTATATCCTTTTTTACTTTTTGCAACTTCCTCCGGTGTGCCTTCACAGAGAATAGTACCGCCACCACGTCCGCCTTCAGGTCCCATGTCTATGATATGATCGGCTTGACAGATAACATCAAGGTTGTGTTCGATGACAATGACAGTATTACCACGATCCACCAATTTGTGGAGTACATTCATTAATATACGTATATCCTCAAAATGTAAGCCTGTAGTTGGTTCGTCAAGAATATACAATGTACGTCCAGTATCTCGCTTGGAAAGTTCTGTTGCAAGTTTTACTCTTTGGCTTTCTCCGCCGGATAGTGTTGTTGATGGCTGACCAAGTTTAATGTATCCAAGGCCAACATCTTGAATAGTTTTGATTTTTCGTAAAATGTCCGGCTGGTTTTCAAAAAAATCTACTGCCTGATTGATAGTCATGTCCAATACATCCGCAATGGACTTACCTTTATATCGCACCTCTAAAGTTTCACGGTTATATCGTTTACCATGACATTCCTCGCAAGGTACTTGGATATCAGGAAGGAAATTCATCTCTATTGTCTTATATCCATTTCCTCCACATGTTTCACAGCGTCCACCCTTAACATTGAACGAGAATCTTCCCGGTTTGTATCCGCGTATCTTAGCTTCAGGAAGACCTACGAAAAGCGAACGAATATCACTGAATACCCCTGTGTATGTAGCAGGGTTTGAACGTGGCGTTCTTCCTAAAGGAGACTGGTCAACATCAACAACCTTGTCAATATTCTCCAATCCTTCCACCGAATCAAATGGCATCGGCTGTTTTAATGATCGGTAAAAATGCTGAGAAAGGAGAGGTTGTAACGTCTCGTTGATAAGAGTTGATTTTCCTGATCCGCTTACTCCAGTAATTACAGTTAGTTTTCCAAGAGGAAATGTTGCGTCAATATGTTTTAAGTTGTTACCAGAACAGCCATGTATTTTTATGGAAAGACCATTGCCTGGCCTTCTTGTTGAAGCAGTTCCCTTCTTGTCATTTGATCCATCATCTGAAGTAGGATGACAAGACAGAGTACCATTCAAATATTGCGCTGTGATAGTATTCGTTTTCAGCATCTCTTCAGGAGTGCCCTGAAAAACCACTTCACCACCTTTACGTCCAGCCTTTGGACCTATGTCAATAATATAGTCGGCAGCCAGCATCATGTCTTTGTCATGTTCTACTACAATTACCGTATTGCCAAGATCGCGGAGTTGTTTCAGTGATTTAATGAGTCGTTCATTGTCGCGTTGATGAAGACCGATGCTTGGTTCATCAAGAATATATAGAACATTGACCAATTGGGAACCAATCTGAGTAGCAAGGCGAATACGCTGACTTTCACCACCTGAAAGTGATGCAGACTGACGGTTTAGTGACAAATAATCTAATCCTACTTGTAGCAGGAAGTCGATTCTTGTACGTATTTCTTTCAGAATTTCTTGGGCTATCTGGCTTTGCTGATTGGTAAGATGTTTCTCTACCTCATCAATCCATTGACGCAAATCATTAATATCCATTGCAGATAACTCTGCGATGTTCTTGTCCCAAATACGATATGATAGCGCTTCACGATTGAGTCGTTGGCCATGACATTCAGGGCAGGTACATTCGGCCATAAATTGATCAGCCCATTTCTGTCCACTTGCAGAATCGTCTGATTCAATAATATCGCGAAGATATTTTACTATACCGTCAAAACTTACAAAGTAGTCGCTTGAGGTGTGAACGATACTTTTGTCGATACGAACATCTTGAAGAGAACCATATAGGATTTCTGCCATTGCATCATCAGGAATATCCCTGATTGGAGTCTTAATCTCGCAGCCGTATTTCTTCAAGATAGCATCTATTTGCCAGAAGATAAGTTGGTTTTTATACTTGCCTAATGGTATGATACCTCCATCATGTATGCTTTGATTACGGTTAGGAATTACTTTCTCTAAGTCAATCTCGCTAACCTTTCCAAGACCTTTACATCGTGGGCATGCTCCTTGTGGAGAATTGAATGAGAAAATGTTTGGTGCAGGGTCGCTATAACTGATGCCCGTTGTCGGACACATCAGTCGCTTCGAAAAGAACTTCGGAGATGTCATGCCGTCTGTTGCAGAAGCGTCAAGTATCATGATAAGTCCCTCACCTTGTTTCATTGCCAGCGAAACAGATTTCTTCAAGCGGTCTGTTGGTGCCTGTTTATCTCCATTTTCAACAGGAATACTTAACTTGTCGATGACAACCTCAATATCGTGATTCTTATAGCGATCCACCTTCATGCCACGCGTAATCTCTATTAGCTCGCCATCTACACGCATTGTTAGATAGCCTTTCCGTCGCATGCTTTCAAATAATTCTCTATAATGACCTTTACGAGATCTTACAATGGGAGCAAGGATTATGAGTTTATGCCCCGCATAGTCGTTCATGATCATTTCTATGATTTTTTCCTCAGTGTATTTTACCATTGGCTCGCCGGTAACGTAACTATAGGCTTGTCCTGCACGAGCAAAGAGCAGGCGCATATAGTCGTAAATCTCAGTAGTTGTACCAACGGTAGAACGAGGATTCTTATTGGTCGTTTTCTGCTCAATGCTTATAACTGGCGAAAGTCCTGTAATCTTATCAACATCCGGACGTTCCATTCCACCTAAAAAGTTACGTGCATAGGCTGAGAATGTTTCTATGTATCGGCGCTGCCCTTCAGCAAATATGGTATCGAAAGCCAATGATGATTTTCCACTACCACTCAGTCCCGTAATAACAGTAAGTGAGCCTCTTGGAATAGTTACATCTATGTTCTTTAGATTGTGAACACGAGCACCATATACATTAATCTCCTGATGGCTATGATTACACATTTTAATAATTCTGTTTGTTGTGTTGTCTCTATTAATTTAATCAATAATTTCCTCCAGTTACGTTTTCTTTTGGCGAGAAACCTCGTAACAAATTAACGTCTCTTTTTATTTGGTATTCTTTTCCATCTGCACCTTTCGCTTCGACAAGTACAAAATAGACGCCTTCTTTTACGTCCTTTCCATTGTATTTTCCATCCCAACCGCTTGCAGGGTCACTCCATTCGTATAGTTTCTGGCCCCATCGGTTAAAAATGATTGCTCGGAATGAAATTATGTTTTTGTATTCTGGCTTAGCACGATAGATGTCATTCGTGCCATCACCATTGGGAGAAAATGCATTTGGAAACTCTAGTTTACTTTCCGAGATAGTCAGTTTAATAACTCCTGAATCAAGCTCTACGATTCCTGTGTTGTCTTGCAGAAAAGTTTTCAAAACAATTTCGTATTCGCCAGACTCAGCAAAGGTGTAGCTTGTGTTCTCCTCATATCGTACAAACAATTCACGTTTTGTCCGATTGTCTTTTGAGAGTCCTGTATGACGAAAGTGCCACTCGTATGAAGGTACTCTACCTTCAATCCCTGAAGGGTTTGCCCGGAATTCTACATCCAAAGGTGCTTGTGCATCATCTATGCTCATAGTCTCTGTTCGCTCATTACCGTCTTTGTCTTTGTAATAAGCAGTAGGAGAAACGGTTTGTCCTTTTGTCGTGAATCCAAAAGAAAAAAAGAAAAGTACCAGATACAAGTGTCTTAGAGTCATACTGTCAATAATTATTCTTTAAGTTTGCAAAGTTATAAAGAATCAATGAGAATGACAAATGATTTAGGAACTTTTACTTTGCAGATTTTTCTATTTGAAAATAAATCCAATTTAATATAGGTATTATCGTTTTTTTTTGTAACTTTGCACTTTATATGCATTATAACTTACTTTCTATGAAATTCAAAACAATCATGTTGGCTTATGCCGTTGCTGTATGTGTCAGTGGAGTGATGCCTGTACACGCACAATTTTCATCGTGGACAGCTGATAACGGCAATGGAACGTTTACCAATCCTCTTTTCTACGACGAATTTAGTGATCCTGATATTTTGCGAGTTGGAGATGATTATTACTTAGCAGGAACTACGATGCATGCAGTCCCTGGTCTTGTTATTTTGCATTCTAAGGATTTGGTAAATTGGGAGAATATCTCATATTGTTTTGATCGGTTTGACTTTGACGACCCTGCTTTTTCGTTGAAAAACGGTAAAGAAATCTACGGCGAAGGTATTTGGGCTCCTGCTATTCGTTATTCTAACGGTCAGTTCTACGTCTTTTCGAACATAAATGGGAAAGGACTTCAATGTTATACTGCAAAGGATATCCGTGGTCCATGGGAGCATCATAACATGAAAGGAAGAATTTACGATCTAAGCGTCTTGTTTGATGATGACGGAAAAATATATGCTATTCATGGCTATGGTGAGGTGCATTGTACCGAACTGAAAGCCGATATGAGTGGTCCTGTCGAAGGAACAGACCGTGTGATTATTCCTAATGGTTCGGCTGTTGGTGAGGGTCATCACATGTATAAGATAAATGGTATGTATTATTTGATATCTACGGATTATAAGCCTAATGGACGTACATTATGCTCTCGTTCAAAGAATATCTATGGTCCGTATGAGACATGCGTGATTACCGCTGACGAGACATTCGGATATCATGCAGCTCCATTGACTCAATGGAAAGGACGTATCGTTCCAGACGGCTCTCAGTTTGTAATTCCTAAGGCTGATGAAAATGCTACGGCTTGTAGTAATATTCATCAGGGAGGTATTGTTGAAGACCAAAATGGACAGTGGTGGGCATTGCTTATGCAGGATTTCCACTCTATTGGTAGAACTGTTACGTTGGCGCCTGTAACATGGAAAGACGGATGGCCATTTGTTGGGCTTGAAGGAAATTTAGGCCGCGCTCCGCGTACGTGGTTCAAACCACAACTTCCGCAACAGTTTCCTTCAGCTCCATATAATAGGTGTGAGAATTTTGATGGCAAACAATTAGGACGTGTCTGGCAGTGGAACCACAACCCTGAAGAGAAAATGTGGTCGTTAAATAAT
Organism: Prevotella sp. E9-3; assembly: GCF_022024015.1. Classification (NCBI taxonomy): domain Bacteria; kingdom Pseudomonadati; phylum Bacteroidota; class Bacteroidia; order Bacteroidales; family Prevotellaceae; genus Prevotella; species Prevotella sp. E9-3. Next base: position 1,891,246 of record NZ_CP091786.1, on the reverse strand, counting down.
GGTCGCTTACGCCTTAAGACAATGCCAGCAGAGCAACTGATGTGGGCACGTAATACTCTTACCCAACGTGTAATAGGACCTTCTAGCATAACTACCGTTGAACTGTTCATAAATGGTATGAAGAATGGTGATGTTGCTGGATTGGGCAATATCAATGTTCCTTGTTCGTGGATAGGCATTGTGAAGAATGAAAAGCAGACATTACTGCGTTGGTTTGAACAAGTGAACAATGATACTATTGATCAACCCATCTCACTTCCTCATGGGAAGATTTGGTTACGCATGTGTGGAGATTTTGATAACGATAAGGCAGAATATGCTTATTCTGTAGATGGCGAACATTTTTATAATTTAGGTTGTGAGATGCGTTTAAGTTATCAGTTAGTTACCTTCCAAGGTTCTCGTCATGCTCTTTTTGCTTTTAATAAGAATGGTAAGAATGGCGGTTATGCTGAATTTGACAACTTTACTGTAGTTGAACCAGAGGCTGATCGGTCTCAGAATATTCCATACGGGAAAACGTTTCGTATCATAAATCTTGCTACTGGAAGACCGATGCATGCTCAGCTGCATGGATTGATGTATGACACCGATGCCAGGAATAATTCTCAGCAAACCCATTTCCGCCTAATCGACAAAGGGCAGGGTATGGTGAGCCTCCAGTGTGAAGATGGGCGCTATGTTTGGGTTTCGGGCATAGGCTTACCTGGCGATGTCAGGCTCACAAATGATTCCTCTAAAGCTGAAGTATTCCTTTGGCAAGATTATCTTGGTGGAGAATTTATGCTCATGTCAATGCGCACACATCAATATATAGGTAAAAGCCCAACAACGGGTAGCCCTTATTCGATGGATTATAAAGGAGCTGATCCTGCACGTCGAAATGGCTCAGTATTACGTTGGGAGGAAGTAAAGTAAAATGATTTCAGTAGAAGGATTAAAAGTGGAATTTGGGGTGAAGCCCCTATTCAGTGATGCAAGCTTTGTTATCAATGACCGTGACCGTATAGCTCTTGTGGGTAAAAATGGTGCCGGTAAGTCAACATTGCTTAAAATACTTAGTGGAAAAGAGCGCCCTACGGCAGGAACTGTCAGTGTTCCTTCCGATACAACGATTGGCTATTTGCCCCAGGTGATGATTCTCCAGGATAACACCACGGTACGGGAAGAAGCCCAGAAAGCATTTGCTGATGTGCAGAAAGTTAAAGATCGTATTGATCATATGGAACAACTACTTAATAGTCGTACAGACTATGAAAGTGCAGACTATATGGCTTTGGTCGAGAAATATACTTCTGAACATGAACGCTACCTAATGATGGGAGCAGAAAGCTATGAGGCGCAGATAGAACGTACACTTACCGGTCTTGGCTTTGAACGTTCTGACCTCGAACGCCCTACTAGCGAATTCTCTGGAGGATGGCGAATGCGAATCGAGTTGGCGAAGATCTTACTGAGACGTCCAAATGTTCTTCTTCTTGACGAGCCTACAAACCACTTGGATATTGAGTCAATACAATGGCTTGAACAATTTCTGGCTCAGTCGTCAAGTGCTGTCGTATTAGTTAGTCATGATAGAGCCTTTATTAATAATGTATCTAATAGGACACTTGAGATATCATGTGGCAAAATCATTGATTATCGTGTTAAATATGATGAGTATGTAGTTTTGCGTCGTGAACGTCGAGAACAACAATTACGTGCTTATGAGAATCAACAAAAGGAAATGGCCGATATTCGCGATTTCGTTGAACGTTTCCGATACAAGGCGACCAAAGCTGTTCAGGTACAGCAACGTTTACGTCAACTGGAAAAAATAGTTCCAATCGAAATCGATGAAGTTGACAATTCTTTTCTTCATCTGAAATTTCCACCTTGCTTGCGTTCTGGTGATTATCCAATTATTTGTGATGAAGTAGGAAAAGCTTATGGAAGTCATCAGATATTCAAGAATGTTAATCTTACTATAAAACGAGGCGAAAAAGTTGCATTTGTGGGCAAGAACGGTGAAGGAAAGTCCACGCTTGTGAAGTGTATTATGGGCGAGATTCCATATGATGGCAACTTAAAGGTTGGCCACAATGTTCAGATAGGCTATTTCGCACAAAATCAAGCTCAACTACTAGATGAGAGTCTCACCGTTTTCCAGACTATTGACAATGTGGCAAAAGGTGATGTGCGTCTGAAAATCAATGATATTCTAGGCGCTTTCATGTTTGGTGGAGAGGCTTCGGATAAGTATGTAAAAGTTTTGAGTGGTGGCGAACGTAGCCGTTTAGCCATGATACGGTTATTACTCGAACCTGTTAATCTGTTAATATTGGACGAGCCCACTAACCATTTGGACATGCCTTCGAAAGATGTTTTGAAAGAAGCAATCAAGGCTTTCGATGGAACCGCCATTATTGTGAGTCATGATCGAGAGTTTCTTGACGGTTTGGTTAGTAGAGTTTATGAGTTTGGTGGAGGAATGGTTCGTGAGCATATTGGAGGAATATATGACTTTTTGAAAACCAAGCAGATATCGTCTTTGGATGAACTTCAACAACAATCTAAAAACAATGAAGAAGATTCCATTCGAACAGATACGAAATGTACGTCTTCTAACGTTGCGGTTTCAAAGTCGGAACAGAGTTCTCCAAAAGTTTCTTATGCTGAGCACAAAGAACATCAAAAACGTATTAAAAAAGCTGAACGTGATGTTGCTGAGAGTGAGCGTCAAGTTGATATGATGGAAAAACGGTTGAAAGAACTTGATGTATTATTATGTGATCCGATGAAAGCATCCGATATGACTTTGGTGACAGAATATACAGATACCCGCAGGCAACTTGATGCTGAAGTTGAAAGATGGGAAAAGCTATCTGAGATCCTTGAGCTGTTAAAATCGTAATCAATTATTTGTTAAAATTTTAATTATACTAATTAGTAACACTAAGACTAAAAATGAAAGTGAAAACTATTTTTGTAGTTGCCTTTATGACTACCCTTATGGGATGTTCAGGTGACAAAGTGCTGAAGTCAGGCATTGACTTGAGCAATCTTGACACAACAGCTGTAGCAGGTGATGATTTTTATCGATTTGCTTGTGGTGGTTGGATGGAAAAGAATCCGCTTCCTGCGGCTTATTCTCGCTATGGAAGTTTTGATGTTCTTGCCGAAGAGAACAATAAGCGTATTAATGGAATCCTAGACGAATTGTTGCAGCGTGATTACGAGAAGGGTACTTCTGAACAGAAATTGTCAGACCTTTACAAACTAGCTATGGACTCTGTGCGTAGAGATAAAGAAGGAATAAAACCAGTAATGAGCCTTCTTGAACGTGTTGAAGCTGCTCAGACTCTTGATGAATTATTTGAGATTCAGTTGGAATTGGCTCCTTTTGGTTTCACGGGTGTGTATAGTGCAGGTCTTGCTGCCGATGAGAAAGATGCCAAGAACAATATTTTGAATATTAGTCAGAGCGGTCTTTCGTTAGGTCAAAAGGACTATTATTTGGAGAATGATTCAGCAACCTCTCATATACGTGAAGAGTATAAAATTCATATTGTTCGTATGTTCCAGTTGTTTGGATACTCACTTCAACAGGCTGATACAAAGATGCAGAACGTTATGAGTGTTGAGACTGAACTCGCTAAGGTGTCTCGTTCTAGAACTCAGTTGCGTGATCCTCAGGCAAACTACAACAAAACCACACTCAAAGAATTTGAAAGTAACTATCCTCATCTGAAGCTAGAGAAGATAATGAATGCTTCAGGTTTGGAAAGCAAATATTTTGAAACACTTATCGTTGGTCAGCCTGACTTTATGGCAGGAGCAGATAAAATTGTTGCAGGTTTGACTCCAGATCAGTTGCGCGACTATATGGAGTGGGATATAATTCTCGATGCAGCTGGTAAACTGAGTAGTGAAGTACAACAGGCTAATTTTGAGTTCTTTGGAAAAGTCTTTTCCGGTCGTAAAGAAGATCATCCTCTGTGGCGTCGCAGTGTTCGTCAGGTGGAAGGCGTGATGGGAGAGGCATTAGGCCGTATCTATGTTGAGAAATATTTTCCTGCTGCTGCCAAAGAGCGTATGGTTAACCTGATACACAATCTTCAGAAAGCTCTTGCTGAACGTATTGTTGCCCAAGATTGGATGAACGATTCCACAAAAGCGAATGCACTCGACAAACTTTCCACCTTCTATGTAAAGGTTGGTTATCCCGACAAGTGGACCGATATGTCTAAACTTACTATCGATCCCGAAAAGTCATATTACGAGAACATGATGGCCTGCGATCGTTTCTGGAAAGAGTATGAAATTGAAACTAAAGCAGGAAAACCCGTTGATCGTGACGAATGGTATATGTATCCTCAGACTGTAAATGCTTATTACAATCCTACTACAAATGAGATTTGTTTCCCTGCTGGAATCTTACAGGCACCTTTCTTTGATATGGAGGCTGACGATGCTTTCAACTATGGGGCCATTGGTGTCGTAATAGGTCATGAGATGACTCACGGGTTTGACGACCAGGGCCGTCAGTATGATAAGGATGGTAACATGAAGGACTGGTGGACTGCACAGGATGGACAGAATTTCAAAAAACGAACAGATAAGTATGCAGACTTCTTCTCGGCTATCGAAGTACTTCCTGGTTTGAACGCCAATGGTCGCCTAACCTTAGGTGAAAACCTTGCTGACCACGGTGGCCTTCAGGTCGCTTTCACTGCTTTTAAGAATGCAACCAAAGAAGCCTCCCTGTCAGATATAGATGGTTTTACTCCAGAGCAGCGTTTCTTCCTTGCATATGCTGGTGTATGGGCTGGAAACATTGCTGATGAAGAAATTCGTAACCTTACTAAGAGTGATCCTCACTCATTGGGCAGATGGCGTGTAAATGGTGCTTTACCGCACATAGATGCCTGGTATGAAGCCTTTGGCGTGACACCCGAAAACAAAATGTATATTCAAAAGGAAAATCGCCTATCTCTTTGGTAAATAAGTTGTTATATGAGCTATATTCATGTTGCCTGAGAATTGCAAAAGGCATGAGTGATGGCTTCTTATTGTTGTATGTAAACGACAACGTAGAACAATATCATAAAAAAAAATAGGAACCGCCGCAAAAAATGTGGCGGTTTTTTCGTAATTATTATTTGTTTTTTCGTATCTTTGCATCAGTTTTTAGCTAAAATAACTTTTTTATGACTGACGAAATACCACTATCCTCAGCTCAAGGCCAACGCCAAAAGAGTGCTGAGGGTGCGTCTCAAGGAAATATGCATTCAATGGCATATACTTCGGCGCAACCCGAAACAATAGCAAATAATTCACTTGGTGGGTCATGTCCCAGTTGTGGCAGTCCTCTTGATTCTGATGCAGACTTTTGTGAAGTTTGTCATCATTACGTACGTCCGGATGTATGCTCTTTTTGTGGTGCAAAATTTGCCCCTCAGGATGCTTTTTGTCCTGAGTGTGGTTCTCCTCGTGGAGGTATAGTTTGTCCTACCTGTAACACTTTGAATGATTTTGCATTTTGCAAGCAATGCGGCACTCCTTTAACTGATGATGCTCGCCAATTGATGGTACAGATGAGACAGATGCCGGAATACCGTGAAATGGTAAGACTGGCTCGTGAATATGATGCTTTGTCATTGGAGAACCCAATCGTGTCAGAACGCGATTCTATACGTGAAAAGAATTCAAACATGTTTCGTGAACGTGTTCTGAAACTTCTTGCTCAGGATGAGGGTGTAACAACTCCTGCTATTCCTGAAATTCAAAATAAACGAAAATCAAAAGAAGAGCTTCAGAAAGAAAAGAATGAAAAGCTTGCCCGTCTCTCCGAACTGCTTAGCAAAATGGAAACCCCTCCCAATCCTTCTCCAGCTTATGTAAGGAATTATGCTATGGCTCAAAAACCTGCTGGTGTAAGGTTGGCATGGGTTTGTAATTGGAAGCATGCTATGCATAGCAGCCCTTGCGGTTGTGCTAAACCGCAAATGGGAGGTAAGTGGGTAGTTTTGGGACGTGGTTCTAGACAGGAAATCAAGGATGATAACTAAACTTGAGTCATGAGTGATTTTATAGACGATATGAATGACAGAACAGTTCTTGGGAATAGTTCAACTAGCAATAACGATATTGATGCAGGGGATCGTACTATTGTAGCTGACCGAACTCTTTTATCCGATCGTACAGTTGTCGCTGACCGTACCCTTGTTGCTGAGCGCACTGTTGTTATAGATAATCCGGCTGAGATAACAGGAGGAACGGCTGATGCTGCTATTACTCATCAACCTGATTTACTTCCAGACGATGAACCGTTTGTTATGAATGACGGGGCACAAGAAGGATTCATGATTAAAGGAACCTTTTACCCTTTAGTCCGTTCATTGAGCGAAACATCTGGAGAAGCTCAAATTTTCCTTGTGAAAGGCCGTGATGAAGAGCTGGTTTTAAAGGTCTATTATCCCAATTATAACATCAATAGAAAGTTGATGCAGACCATTCACAATTTCCAGTTTGAAATGATTGTACGACTGTATGATTTTGGAAAGACATATGTGGATGGTAAACATCGTTATTATGAACTGATGGAATACTTGAAGGGTGGGACATTTCAGGAGTTTGCTCTTCAGGGGGATATAGACAAGTTTCGTCGCATAGCTCTTCAGGCTGCAGCATCTCTTGCCTATTGCCATCAGAACAATATTCTTCATAAAGACGTAAAGCCTTCAAACTTCTTCTTCCGTGATGAAAATCATACTCAGTTGGTATTGGGAGACTTTGGCATTTCTGCAATGTTGGAGAACGATGGAAAAGTATTCCGTACTACCCAGGCTCGTACCCCAATATACGCTGCTCCTGAAATGTATACCGATGTAATAGACGGCGAGGTTGAGATTACTCCTGCTGCTGATTTTTATTCACTTGGTATGACTCTTTTTGCTTTGTGGCTGGGCGAAAATCCAATGAGTTCGAATGAACGAGTGATGATGCGCCAAAAAAGTGAAGGTCGTCTGCCTAGGCTCAACGAACTTCCCCCCAGAGTAAAGCGCCTTGTTCAAGGCCTTACTTGTGTGAATCCACAGAGTCGATGGAAATATGAAGAGGTTGAACGTTGGTTTCTTGGTGAAGATGTGCCCATTGACATGTCATCGCCTTTCTTGCGTTACAAGAGTTTTATTGTTGACCCTGACCGAAATCTTGTTGCCGATAACCTTCGCGAGCTTATTCCAATGCTGCTTGAAAATAAGAAGCTTGCTATTAATTACCTTTACAATGGACGTATTACAGCATGGCTCGAAACCTGTGGCAACCTGAAACTTTCGGCACTTGTAAAGGATATTATTACCAATCGCTTCCCTGTTGATCAAGAGGCAGGTCTCATGGCTTCTATCTATGCCATGGATTTGGAATATCCATATTACGATGTTAATAATGAGGCCTGTGATGATGTACATAGCATTGCAATTTCGTTGCTTAGCCATAAGGAAAGATATGCAATGGAGCTTCAGAATCCAAACAATCATCTATTCTTATGGTTGGAATCAAGAACGAAAGCAGATGTTGATAGACTTCGTTCCTATTTCACTCCTGATGCTCTGCCTCATGTGGCAGTAATGCGCTTGGTATATGAAATTGATCCAGACGTACCATTCTTATCAAATCAACCTTCTGCAAATATGCAGGAAATCGTTCATTCCTTTGGTGTATCAGAACCTCAGGATGATGATTGGCACTCACTTATTGACGGTCGTCTGCTTTCATGGATGTATTGTCATGAGGACGTAATGGCCTGTGAGTCACTTAGGATTCTGACTCAGAATCAGCCATTCTCTATGGCGCTTGCCTATAAGGTATTATATAATATGGACCGTGATGCGGCATACGACCTTAAGGAAGCTAATACTCCTCAAGCTGTTGGAGAGATACTTTCAGCTCATCTGCAGAAGGTTCAGCATATGAACATTGATGATTTGAAGAATGAGATGGATGATTTTATCAATCCACAAGGCCGCTTCTACTATTTCGCTCAGTTACATGGATGGTATCAGGAAACAGCAGATGCTAATTCATGCTTTGATTTGACATCCGAAGAGAACCGTGAACGTCTTAGTGCCTACGATCTTCATACGGCATTATATCGCTATTGTGCTATTCTTGGTGCAACTCCAAAGTATAAACTCCCTAACGGAAAGGTTCTTTCAAAAGTTGAAGACTTAGACGACAAAAGTTTAGCTAATAGCATTCGTAACGAGCTGCGTACAGGTTCACTATCACAATGGTTGTCTACATTTTATCATGAAAATCCACATCAGGACTTTTCAGATGAATATAGTTATGAAAATACATTGAAAGAATGGGTCTTGAAATTGGGATCGTTAGATGCACAGCAGATGTTCTACAAGCGTTTTGTTAAAGCTCAAAAAGATACGGAGGAACGCATTGAGGATGTTCGTCGTGACTGGAGAATGGCTCACGGCAGAGAATTGTCTGCACAATTTTTCTTCTATACATTAGTAGCTATATGGATAGGATTGTTGCTCATATTTGGAATTGACAATACTAGTACCCTTCTTGAGCATCCATATTGGACAATGCTATTACCTGTTGGCGGTTGTATAACAGCAATTGTAGGCGTACGATCATTTCTTAATGGCTATGGTACGTTCTTATCAACATTATTTGGATTAATTGGTGGCGCAACCACGATGATACCTATTTATTTATTCAAATATGTTGATGCTCATTATCCATCACTTTTTGTAGCGACTTTCATCTTAGTTTCACTAGTCTATGTATTTGTATGCTATAAGACAGATTTTAGCTATGATGATAAAACCAGTGCTAAGGCTATTCGTGAGATTTTGAATTCAGAAGATATCAATACGTCTCTGCTTGAACCTCTTTATTACACATTCAAGACAAAATCTTTCCGTTATAAGAGTACAAAATTCGGATTATTAGATGATATATCCAACCAGATAAGAAGTATTTCGGGTGAATCTGTTCTCCATTTCGTAATGTGGAGTATTATGTTCATCGTACTGATAGGTGAGTTCTGCCTATTTAGCCCACACTTATTAAATATGAATAATCCATTTAAGGGTAAGGGCGAGGCAGTAAAAACCGTTATTGAAAATGTTCAAGAAGAAATTACACAATGATTTGTGAGAATTGTCATAAGGAAAATAGAAATATTGCAAAATTCTGCCGTTGGTGTGGAACTCCTCTCGTTTCACAGAATGTGCTTGACAAGCTTGTAGGACTCGACGATTTAAAGAATCAACTTAAAACAATCGTTGACACCTACACATTCCTTCGTTCGCGAAAGGATGTTGCTACTGTACGACTCTCTGTGAATGCAATAATTATTGGTGAAACAGGTACCGGTAAAACAGCATTGGCGGAAATACTGAAAGAGTATTTCTATCAGCATAAGATTATTTCCAAGTCAAAACTTACTATTGTCGATGCTGTTGATTATAATCGTTTCGTTGATAATTGGGACGAGAATATTAAGAACGCCAGCGATGGAATTCTTTTCTTTGACAATGTTCAGAAACTTCTGCCAGATAAATATTCTAATCAGGTAAATCCTCTTGACAAACTTTTTGTCGAGATGGATAAATGGAATGACAATCCTATCGTTGTGATGGCAGGACTGCCAAAGGGACTTGACGATTTCCTTGAAAGCAATCCGGCAGTAACCAATCGTTTCAAATACACTTTCAGACTACCGACGCCCAACTATCATGAATTGACAGATATAGCCAAGATGGAGTTACGGATGAAGTATGGCATCCTGAACTTCTCGGCTGAAGCTGATAAACAGTTGGAACGCTATTTTAAGTATCAGATAAAAATAAAGGACGATACATTCGGAAATGCTCATTTGGCAATGAAGACTGCAGAAGATATCTTCACTTCTTTCATCAGTCGTGGTAGCAATGCCGAACAGGTAGAGATAGACGATATCAAGGGTTATGTTCCAAAGGAACGCTCACTTGACGAAATTCTGGCCGACCTCAATAATTACATTGGTATGAACGAGGTGAAGCAGGCTGTAAGGGAAATTGCCTATACTGTACAAAATAGTATTCAGCGTGCGGAACGTGGCTTGGGCGAACAAGAGAAGATGGGAATGCACATCGTTCTTACGGGTAATCCAGGTACTGGTAAGACAACTATTGCTCGTAAGCTTGGTGAAATTCTCTCAGCAATAGGCTATCTCGATTCAGGGCACGTTGTCGAAGTTGACCGCTCTCAAATGGTTAGTCAGTATCAAGGTGAAACGCCGAAGGTTGTCAATCGCTTGTGCGATAAAGCAATGGGTGGCATTCTGTTTGTCGATGAAGCATATACACTGGCACCTGTTAGCCAAACTGGCGACCGTGACGCTCAGGGTGCACAGGCACTTGAAACACTGATGAAGCGCATGGAAGATGATCGCGATAAGTTCGTGGTCATTGCAGCAGGTTATCGGACAGAGATGGAGAATTTGTTCCGTGTAAATCCTGGAATGCATAGCCGATTTAACTATTTCCTCAACATAGACGATTACACTCCTGATGAGCTGTATCAGATTATGACAGTCTTTGCAAAGGAGAAAAAGTATATCTTTACCCCTGAAGCTGAAGCGTTAACTCGTAAGTTAATTACTGAAATGTATGAGTCGCGTGGTAAAGACTTCGCTAACGGTCGTACAATGCGTTCGCTGTTTGATCAGATGTGTAAGAAGCAAGCACAGCGTTTACAACAGAACGACCTTTCACAAATGAGTAATGAAGAACTCATGACATTTGTCGAAAGTGACATTCCATACGAGGCTCCGAAAGATGTGAATTTGGATGATTGCTTGAAACAACTTGACGGTCTCGTTGGACTGAGTGGAGTGAAGCAGGAAATTTCTAACCTTGCTTCTTTCCTCACACTTCAGGTGAAACGTGGCGAGACAAATACCTTCCAAGGAAAGCATTATGTGTTTACAGGCAATCCTGGTACCGGTAAGACAACTGTTGCTCGTATTATGGCCAATGTATTCAAAACGCTGGGCATCGTTTCCCGTGGTCAACTTGTAGAAGCAGATCGTTCTAAGTTGGTTGCAGGCTATTCGGGACAGACAGCTATTAAGACAAATCAGTTGATTGATACGGCGTTGGGTGGCGTACTGTTTATAGACGAAGCATATACTTTAAAATCAAATGATGGTGATAGTTTTGGTGCAGAAGCAATTGACACGCTTTTGAAGCGTTTGGAGGACGATCGTGGTAAGTTCGTATGTATTGTGGCAGGTTATACTGACCAAATGCATGACTTTATCGATACTAATCCAGGATTGAAGAGCCGCTTCACGCAGACTATTCACTTCGATGATTATACACCAGATGAGCTCACACAGATTTTCATGAATATGGCTTCTGCCAAGCAGTTTACTGTAGATGCTTCTACAGAACAGGCTATTCATAGGCAGTTTGAACAGCTTTATTTGCGTAGGGATAAAAACTTTGGTAATGCTCGTGAAGCTCGCAGAATTTTTGATGAGGCCATTGAGAAACAGAGCCAGCGACTGATTACTCTGATGAACAATCCTGACTTTAAAGAGGAGGATATGTTCCGTATTACAGCAGAAGATCTTCCAATTACCCAGAGTCGTGCGGCTCGTCCACTTGATGATGTACTAAACGAACTCGATGAATTCATAGGAATGCGTTCAGTTAAGAATGCTATTCGTCGTCTTGCTGTACAGAGTATGTTTATCAAGCAACGTGCTGCGATGGGGGCCGGTAGTGTTCAACAGATGGCAATGAATTTTGTTCTGACAGGTAATCCTGGAACTGGTAAAACTTCAATAGCAAGAAAAATGGGTGAAGTCCTCCAGTCTATGGAAATTCTTTCTACTTCGAATGTCGTTGAAGCAAGTCGAGCTACTTTAGTAGGTAAATATATGGGTGAAACTCCAAAGATTGTCAATAATATGTGTGACAAAGCAATGGGTGGAGTTTTATTCATAGATGAGGCATATACTTTGTCTGACCAAAATGACACTTACGGCAAAGAAGCCATTGAAACATTGATGAAGCGTATGGAGGATGATAGAGGAAAGTTTGTCGTCATAGCTGCAGGATATCAGGATAAGATGGAAGAGTTTCTTGATATGAATCCTGGATTGGCGAGCCGCTTCACTCATAAACTCCACATCGATGATTATAATGAGGATGAACTCCTTTCAATATTCAAAAGTATGGCTCAGAAGGAACAATACACATTGTCACCTGCAGCTGAGTTTAAACTCTTGGATGTGATTAGTAAGATGATTATCACTAAGGATAATAATTTTGGCAACGCTCGTGAGATGCGTAATCTTCTTGATGCTACTATCCAGCAGTTGTCAATGCGAGTCTCTCAGCTGCCTCCTGAACAGGTAACAAAGGAGACGTTCCAAATAATTCAACCTGAAGATATTAAAGACATATGATAATTTGTCCGAATTGTAAAGAAGAAATAGACGATCGATCACCATATTGTGACCAATGTGGTCATGCGTTGCGATATTGTAATCGTTGTGGTCGTGTAGGTTTAGGGCGCCGTTGTACTAACTGCGGCGGTTTGATGCATACTGTTGAAGAGCTACAACAGGAGGGAATGGAAAGTACGTCTTATTCGACATCCATTTCAGTCGGGCCTCAAGCAGCTATGTCTTTGTCTGCACGTCCGTCTGTTTCTATGCGTCCTATGTCAAACGCATCTTCGTCTATCATGTCACTTTCATTATTCAATACTTCGTTAAATATACGAATGGAAGGTGTAAATGGTGCAGTGATTGGAAGAAAACAAGGACCCTATTCACACTATTTCCAAGGGAATATGTATGTATCGGGCGTTCACGCTCAGCTCCGATATAATGCTGGGTCGGGCTGGAGTATAACAGACAAGCATTCTTCCAATGGTACCCGATTGAACGGACGCGTACTACAACCTGATGTTGAAATGTCGCTTAGCGATGGCGATGTTCTTACTATTGCAAATGTTAATCTGCAGGTGAGTGTGAAAGTTGTATAGAACGAAAACTAAATAACATATGATTGAGTATAATATTTCTGCATCCAGTATTGTAGGATGTGTAAGAGACAATAATGAAGACATGTTGCTTGTGGGCGACCATTTTATTCGCGATGATGCAAAAGAATTGAAAGCTTCTTTCTCTTCAGATGATCGTTATCTACTGGCTTTGGCCGACGGAATGGGTGGTCATAACCGAGGGGAAGTAGCAAGTAGTGATACACTTCACAATTTGCAGTTCTTTTTCAACGATCTTCCTTTAGGTCTCAGCATCGGTGACTTTAATGAGTCTATCTATGAGTGGTTGACAAGTATGAACAACATCCTTGAGTCAAAGGGACGTAGCGATGCACAGTATGTGAATATGGGAACAACTTTAGTTGGACTTGTTTTTTATTGTCATGAGTTCTATTGGATGAACTGTGGAGATAGTCGTCTTTACAGATTGCGTAATGGAGAACTGAAACAGCTGACAGTAGATCATTCACTTAGTAATATGCTTGGTCAGCATGCACATTCACATATCATTACCAATTGTATTGGCGGTGGTTGTAAGACCAGTTTCATTGATATTATGGATTTTACCGCCGATGTAGCCGAAGGTGATACCTATATGCTTTGTAGTGACGGATTGACTGATATGTTGTCTGATTCTGATATTGAGAATATGTTGAATGCTGGTGCTACTGCTTCGAAACTGTGTGAAGCCGCTGAACGAGCTGGAGGACTAGATAATATTTCTGTTATTTTGGCTAACATAACTTCTATCCACTGATACATTTAACATGCCATTAAGACTTCCAGACCTTTTACCTGCAATTGATATTCTCAAGAAAGAGAATATATTCGTGATGGATGATACAAGGGCGCATTCACAAGATATACGCCCATTGAAGATTGTCATTCTGAACCTGATGCCTCTTAAAATAACTACAGAGACTGACCTTATACGCTTATTATCGAACACGCCTCTGCAGCTTGACATCAGTTTTATGAAATTGAAAAGCCATACGCCCAAGAATACTCCAATCGAACATATGATGATGTTTTATCGCGACTTTGAGGCTATGCGCGATGAGAAGTTTGATGGAATGATTATCACGGGTGCGCCAGTTGAGACAATGGATTTCGAAGACGTTTTCTATTGGGATGAGATAACAACGATCTTTGACTGGGCACGTACTCACGTAACGAGTACGCTCTATATATGCTGGGCAGCTCAAGCTGGTCTTTATTATCATTACGGTGTTCCAAAGTATCCTTTACAGAAAAAGATGTTTGGCATTTTCTCTCAGCGCAAATTAGTAGAACATCTGCCAATATTCCGTGGATTTGATGATATGTTTATGATGCCTCATAGCCGTCATACTGAAATTCACAAGGAAGATATTTTTGCTTGTCCTGAGCTACAGCTTATTGCAGACTCTGATGAAAGTGGGGCTTGTATTGTAATGGCTCGTAACGGTAGAGAATTTTATATAACAGGGCATATGGAGTATTCACCCAATACTCTTGATAATGAGTATCGACGTGATAAGGATATACGTAACGATGTTGAGATTCCACGCAATTATTATCTGAATAACGACCCAAATAATAAGCCGATTGTTTCATGGCGTGCTCATGCTAATTTGTTTTACAATAATTGGATAAACTATTACGTATATCAGGAAACTCCATACGATATAACAAAGATTGGATGAGAACATTAGAACTTCTGGCGCCGGCAAAAGACTTAATTGGTGGGAAAGCAGCTATTGATCATGGTGCTGATGCCGTATATATTGGAGCTTCTCGATTTGGTGCACGTGCTGCAGCAGGCAATAGTGTTGAGGACATAGAACAATTGTGTATTTACGCTCATCAGTTTGATGCTAAAGTATATGTTACTGTCAATACAATACTTTATGACGATGAATGGCTGGATACTCAGGATTTGCTGGCCCAACTTAAACAAGTTGGCGTAGATGCAATTCTCGTTCAGGATATGAGTCTTGTGGATAATTGTCCTCTTCCGCTTCATGCCTCAACTCAAACAGACAATCGTACTGCTGAAAAAGTTGCATGGCTGCACTCTCTCGGATTTCAAAGAGTTGTATTGGCACGAGAATTATCTATAGACGAGATTCGGACTATTCATCAGAAAGTTCCAGAAGTTGAGTTGGAAGTGTTTGTTCACGGTGCCCTTTGCGTAAGCTATTCAGGTTTGTGCTATGCGTCTCAATACTGTTTTGGACGTAGTGCTAATAGAGGAGAGTGTGCACAGTTTTGCCGAATGAAGTTTGATCTTGTTGATGCTGATGGAACTTTGATTGAGAATCAACGTCATCTTCTGTCTTTGAAGGATATGAATCAGTTTGCTAATATCGAGAAACTGGCAGAAGCAGGTGCTTGCTCATTTAAGATAGAGGGAAGACTAAAAGATGTGACGTATGTGAAAAACGTCACTGCAGCCTATAGTCAGCAACTCAATCGTTTAATTGCAAATCATCCAGATTTGTATCGCAGGCTATCGAAAGGTCGTTGCGTTTATCAGTTTGAGCCTGACTTAAACAGAACTTTTAATAGAGGTTATACTGATTATTTCGCATTCGGGCGTCAGCCAGATATTTCTTCATTCGATACACCCAAAGCTATTGGACAGTATGTCGGGACAGTAAAGTCTGTTAAAGGGACAAGGGCTTTTAGTGTTGAGGGGAAGACTGAACTTGTGAATGGTGACGGACTTTGTTTTATGAATGATCGTCGTCAGTTGGAGGGCTTTAGAGTGAATAGGGTAGAAAGCAGGCATTTCAGTGGTCATCTTGAATTGATGCTTTATCCTCTTAAAATGCCTGAAGCACTTAGACCAGGAATGAAACTTTATAGGAGTCAGGATCAGTATTTTGATCAATTATTGTCAAAGCCTACTGCTGAGAGAAAGATTCCTATAACGATGGCTCTTCATGAGACTCAAGAAGGTTTCTCATTATTTATTGATGGAAATGAAATGGCTGCGATCAGTCATCCTCATGAGATTGCAAAAAGTAGTCAACGTGAGAATATTGTTAGGCAATTGACGAAATTGGGGGATACGCCATATACATGTTCACATGTAAGTATGCCTGATGATTTTAATTTTTTCATACCAAGTAGCAGACTTGCTGAACTTCGTCGTTTGGCTATTGATGCTTTTAGCAAACGTACGCGTGCGCGTATAAATAATATAAGGTGTAAGGATGGAGTAAGAGTTCCCACATATTCTCTTTCATACCTATATAATATATCGAACAAACGCTCAGAGAGTTTCTATCGGTCAAAAGGTCTGGAAAATACTGAAAATGCTTTTGAACTAAAAGTTCCTGCACATCCTTTGCTTATGCAATGTAGGTATTGTCTGAGATACGCATTGGGCTATTGTGTGAAGAATGGAGGTAAGCATCCACAATGGCATGAGCCTTTGTCTTTACAACTATCAGATGGTCGAAAGTTCCCTTTGGAGTTTGATTGCCGTAATTGTCAGATGAATGTTTATGCAGAAAGTCGTTAGTCTATTATTCCTGGCTCTGACCTTTGTGTCATGTTATTATCAAGGCCCTTATACTTCTGATGCGTGGAGTCTTACGGAAAGACAAGTTGATTCAATTTCTTTCTATACAACTCATCACTATAGTCAGAACTTCAACTTTGTTGTTAAGACTGATACGCTTTTGCTTATTGCTCAGCATCCCACAGAATATGTTAATGGACTGAATGTAGATTCGTTGCATTTAGTAAGAAACAATCATATAGTGGTGGCTGATATTACCACAATGCCTTCAGATAGTATTGATTCAATATGGGTTCAGGTTGCACGAGACGAATCGACAATTGGCTGGATTCGAGAAAAGCAACTTCTTGAAGGAGTGGCACCAGATGCACCAATATCTCAATTTATTGACTTTTTCTCGGATACTCATCTGCTCATTTTCCTATATCTGCTGGTACTTGTGCTTGCAGTATTTGTTTTTCGTAAACTGTTAAGGCTTGGAGCAAAGATGGTTCATTTTAATGATATTGGGACTTTTTATCCAACGTTATTGTGTTTACTTGTGGCTACATCGGCCATGCTATATGGTTCTATCCAACTTTTTGCACCTGAATCCTGGCGGCATTATTATTATCACCCTACGTTGAATCCTTTTGCTGTTCCTTTTCATTTGGGATTGTTTCTAACCTCAGTGTGGACTATGGTGATAGTTGCTATTGCCACTTTTGATGATGTTCGGCGTCGTTTGCCTTTTGGTGAGGCATTTTTCTATTTTTTAGGTCTTGCAGGCGTATGTGCTGTCAATTACGTTTTATTTAGTCTTACTACTTTATACTACGTTGGCTACCTTCTTTATGTTGTCTATTTAGTATTCGCTTTGACGCGTTACTACCGAACCTGTGGCACCGTTTTTCGTTGTGGACGCTGTGGTCACGAATTACATACTTTAGGAAAATGTCCTTATTGTGGAGCAGTTAATGAATGATAATGTGTTACTTTTTTGTGCCATTTTCCATATTAATTGATTAATTTTGCAGTCAGAAACTATTACAATTACTTCATGAAGAATCAAAAAATGTATGAAGCTGACGACAAGATGATCTCGCTCATACGTGATAATTATGACTTGCTTCAGATGCTGGGAGCGTTTGGCATTCAGCTTGGTTTTGGCGATAAAACAGTACAGGAAACGTGTGAATCAAACGGTGTTGATACTTATACTTTCCTCTCTGTAGTGAATTTTACAATTAATGGAAGTGGAGAATATGAGCGTACATTCAGCAATGAAAAACAGGTTTACGCTGATGAACGTTTGTCGGTTCCTACACTAATTCACTATTTAGAAGCTAGTCATGCTTATTATCTTGATTTTCAGTTACCGTTCATCCGTCGAGAGCTAACTGAGTGTTTAAACGAGAAAGATTCTTTAGGGCAACTCATCTTGAGACTTTATGATGAGTATTCTCATGAAATCCGTCGTCATATGCAATACGAACAAAAAACACTCTTCCCATATGTTCGTGCTTTACTTGCTGGTAAGACTCCAAATGAATACAGTATTGAAACATTCTCAAAGCATCATGGTGCTGCCGACAAGAAATTGCGTGAGTTAAAACTGCTTATTATTAAGTATCTCCCTAACGATGGCCTTCACAATAATATGCTTACAGCTACTCTTCATGATATATACGACAACGAACAGTGGCTTTATCAGCATTCAATGGTCGAAGACTATATATTTGTTCCAGCCATTCGTCGTCTTGAACAACTTACTAAGCAGAATGGAGTAACTCGCAATATAAGTGATATGGTCTTTAAGGGAAATGGTCAGTCCAATGAAGCATTAAGTGACCGTGAAAAAGATGTGATAGTGGCACTTGTGCAGGGAATGGCTAATAAGGAAATTGCTGATCATTTGTGCATTTCTATAAATACGGTCATTACTCATAGACGTAATATCGCCCGCAAGTTACAAATTCATTCTCCTGCAGGTCTTACTATTTATGCAATTATTAATGGATTAGTTGATATCTCGTCTGTCAAATTATAAAACGAATAAAGGCTCCAACATTGGAGCCTTTATTCGTTATTATCGGAATGAATCTGTGAGAAGTTTTATCTCAACTTGTGGACTGATACGTTCGTATAAAATATTATAAACGGCGTCAAGAATCGGCATGTTTACGTGAAAATGGCGATTAATTTCCTTCATACATTTCGTGCCGAAATAACCTTCGGCAATCATTTCCATCTCCATTTGGGCTGATTTTACACTATAGCCCTTTCCTATCATTGTACCAAAAACGCGGTTTCGTGAGAAATTAGAATAACCTGTGACAAGCAAGTCACCTAAATAAACGGAATCATATACGTTTCTGTCTATGGGATGTACGCTCTGTAAGAAACGTGACATCTCCTGAACAGCATTCGACATTAATACAGCTTGAAAGTTGTCGCCCATCTTCAAACCAGAGCAGATGCCTGCTGCTATTGAATAAACATTCTTTAGCACTGAAGAATATTCTATGCCTATTACATCGGTCGAGGTTTTTGTCTTGATGAAACCACTTGTCAGTACGTCAGCAAATGCCTGCGCCTTCTCTTGATCTAAGCAGCCTACAGTCAGATAGCTAAGTCGCTCTAATGCCACCTCTTCAGCATGTGAAGGTCCACCTAAACAGGCTAAGTAGTTATATGGAATATCAAAAATTTGATGAAAGTATTCCGAGCAAACTAAGTTCTCATCAGGTACAATACCCTTAATAGCCGTAATGATAAACTTGTCTTTAAGACGGGTTTTCAGTCGGCGCAGATGATTTTTCAGATAGGGCGAGGGAACAACAAACACCAATGTGTCGTACAATTGGACAATTCGATTTAAATCGCTATCGAAATAAATCTCATCTATATTGAAACGAACACTCGTCAGATAGGACGGATTATGACCAGATCGGCGAAAATCCTCAATCTGATCATTGCGTCGCATATACCATCCTATGTGGTGAGTCTGTCCCACCACAATCTTGGCTATAGCAGTTGCCCATGAACCGCCGCCAATGATGGCTATTTTTCCACAATTATACACTTCGGCGTGTGAAATTAGATATTTTAGATTTTAGGCCTGAGCTTTATCAATCCAACTCTGAACTTCTTCCAATGAAGGCTTTTCGTATCCAAGCTTGTATTTCTTGTTGATTTCGCCAATCTTTTGTTGGAGCCCCTGTGATTTCTCGTTTTTAATATCTTGGATAAGGTAGAAACCTGCTTTTCGCAGCACGTAAACCCAATCCTCTGGCACTCCTATAGCAGCCCATTCCTGAATACTGCTCTGTGGAGCTTTCTTCTCAGGTTTCATTTGGGGGAATAGCATAACCTCGCCAATAGCAAACTTTCCAGTGAGCAACATTACAAGACGGTCGATACCGATACCAATACCAAAAGTGGGGGGCATACCGTATTGTAGAGCGCGAAGGAAGTCATGATCGATAATCATAGCCTCATCATCCCCCTTGTCTGCCAGTCGCATCTGTTCTTTGAAGCGTTCCTCTTGGTCAATAGGGTCGTTTAGTTCTGAATATGCATTTGCCAATTCCTTTCCGTTTACCATTAGTTCGAAACGCTCGGTAAGTCCAGGTTTTGAACGGTGCATCTTTGTCAGAGGACTCATCTCAACAGGATAGTCGGTAATGAAAGTTGGTTGTATAAAGGTACCTTCACAAAATTCGCCAAAGAGTTCGTCAATTAGTTTTCCCTTACCCATTGTCTCATCTACCTCCATGCCTTTCGACAAACAGAAATTGCGAATTTCATCTTCGCTCTTACCATCACAGTCGAATCCGGTTTTTTCCTTGATAGCATCAAGAATCGGTAAACGGCGGAAGGGGGCACGGAAGGAAATAACCTTTCCATCTATTTCCACTTCTGGTTTTCCATTGACGGCAGTACAAATCTTTTCCAGCATATTTTCTGTAAAAGTCATACCCCATAACAGATCTTTATAGCTCACATAGAGTTCCATACATGTGAACTCCGGATTGTGAGTCTTGTCCATACCTTCGTTGCGGAAATTCTTGCCCATTTCGTAAACACCTTCAAAGCCGCCTACAATAAGGCGCTTCAGGTAGAGCTCTGTAGCAATACGCATGTACATGTCTTGATTCAGGGCATTGAAATGAGTAATGAATGGACGAGCAGATGCACCACCTGCAATATTCTGAAGGATAGGAGTGTCTACTTCTGTATAGCCGGCTTCATCGAGGATGCTACGCATAGTGCGAATAATAGTAGCACGCTTCAGGAAAGTTTCTTTTACGCCGGAATTTACCACTAAGTCAACATAACGTTGACGATAGCGTAATTCAGGATCATCAAATGCATCGTAAACCTTGCCGTCGGCATCAGTCTTTACTACTGGAAGTGGTTTAAGACTTTTGCTTAGAACGGTTAATTCCATTACATGAACACTAATTTCACCAGTTTTTGTACGGAATACATAGCCTTTTACACCGATGAAATCTCCTAAATCGAGGAGCTTCTTGAAAACAATATTGTAAAGGTCTTTGTTCTCGCCTGGACAAATGGCATCGCGCTGAACATAAACCTGAATGCGCCCTTTAGAATCCTGAAGTTTAGCGAATGCAGCCTTTCCCATGATACTTTTGCTCATGATTCGGCCAGCAATACTTACCATACGGCTATTTTCAGGTGTTGGAGTTTCGCGTACATCATTTCCCTCATCGTCTTTTCCGATGACTGGTAAATCCACAAAATTATTAATGATTTCTGTACTCCATGCTGTTACAGGATACTCTGCTGCAGGATAGGGATCAATTCCCATATTTCGTAATTCGTCGAGTGACTGACGACGGAGAATCTCTTGTTCGCTAAGTTCTAAAACGTTCATATAATTGATGTTATTTTTTGCTTTTAGGCTGCAAAGATATACAAAAAATGTGATTTTACAATAGATTGCTTCCTTAAATATTATAAATTGGTGTATGTGTAAAAGATTTTTTTCGTAAATTTGCACGCTATAAAGAGAAAGCTAAATTTACAATGAACGAAATATCTAAAAAAAGAATAAATCCCTTTTTCGTTCCTTATGGAACTCCTCACGATGTAGTGCCTTTCGATCGTATTCGTTTGGAGGATTTTGAAGAAGCATTTATGGAGGGAATACGTCGTGATAACGAACAGATTGAGAAAACCATTAACAATCCAGCCAAGCCGACATTCGATAATACCATAATTGATAAAGATGATGACTCAGTGGGCTATTATGATTTGTTGGATAGAGTATCTACCGTTTTCTTCAACCTTTTATCGGCCGAAACAAACGATGAAATGGATGCCTTGGCACAGAAGATGCAACCCATTCTTACTCAGCATGCAAATGATGTGCGTCTTAACGAGAAGCTTTTTGAACGTATAAAATATGTTCATCACCATCATCGCAAACTTACAGCTGAAGAGCGTATGTTGCTCGAAAACACTTATCAGGGATTTGTGCGTAGTGGCGCTTTGCTTGATGCTGAAGGTAAAGAGAAACTTCGTAAACTTACCGAAGAGGCTTCAATGCTATCGCTCCAATTTTCTCAGAACTTATTGAAAGAAACAAAAGCCTTTGTCTTACATATTACTGATGAAAAGCAATTAGACGGTCTTCCCGATAGTGCTATAGCTGCAGCTGCTCAAGAGGCTAGTTTGCAAGGCAAGGACGGATGGATTTTTACTCTCGACTATCCTTCGTATTCTCCCTTTATGACATATAGTACTCAGCGCAAATTACGAGAACAGCTATATATGGCCCGCAACACTATGTGTACGCACGACAATTCAGAAAATAATCTGGAAATATGTAAGCGACTCATAAATCTACGCCGTGAGATAGCTCAATTGTTAGGCTATAAGACTTACGCCGATTATGTGTTGGTGCGTCGTATGGCAGGTAACACGAAGTCTGTCTATAAACTACTTTATGACCTTATTGATGCCTATCTTCCTACAGCCGAAACAGAACGCGAGGAACTAAAAAAGATGGCGCAGAAAATGGAGGGGAAAAAGTATCAGATGAAACCTTGGGATTCAGCGTTCTATTCTCACAAACTTCAATTGGAGAAGTTTAATCTTGACGCCGAGATGCTTCGTCCTTATTTTGAATTGTCGAAAGTAATAGATGGAGTATTCGGCCTTGCCAACCGCCTTTATGGTATTACTTTCAAGGAAAATAAGAAAATACCTGTTTATCACCCAGATGTAAAAGCCTACGAGGTGTTTGATAAGGATGGTTCTTATTTGGCTGTGTTCTACGCAGATTTCCATCCACGTAAAGGTAAACAAGGAGGAGCCTGGATGACTGAATACCAGGGGCAGTTCATTGATAAAAAAGGAGAAAATGTTCGTCCTCACGTGAGTGTGGTGATGAATCTAAGTAAGCCAACGGCTGACAAACCTGCTTTACTTACTTTAAGTGAGGTTGAAACCTTCCTTCACGAGTTTGGTCATTCTTTGCATGGTATGTTTGCTAATACTCGTTTTGAAAGTCTTAGCGGTACCAATGTTTGGTGGGATTTTGTAGAACTACCTTCTCAGTTTATGGAGAATTATTCTGTGGAAAAAGAGTTTCTCCGTACTTTTGCTTTTCATTATCAGACAGGCGAACCTTTGCCAGACGAATTAATAGATCGAATAATGAAAAGTCGCAATTTTATGGTAGCTACAGCCTGTTTACGTCAAGTAAGCTTCGGTCTTTTGGATATGGCTTACTATACCCAAAAGAAACCCTTTAATGCGAATATTATTCCTTTTGAGAAGAAAGCCTGGAAAAAGGCCATTCTTGGCAAGCAATTACCTAACACTTGTATGACAGTACAATTCTCGCATATCATGGCTGGTGGGTATGCTGCAGGTTACTATAGTTACAAATGGGCTGAGGTACTCGATGCGGATGCCTTTAGTGTGTTCAAGGCAAATGGAATCTTTGACCAAAAGACAGCCGACCGGTTCCGACAAAATATTTTGTCCAAGGGAGGAACTGAACATCCAATGACTTTATATAAACGTTTTCGTGGTAGTGAACCTACCATTGATGCATTACTGGAAAGAAATGGACTCAATCGAAAAACAAACTAAACTCGACGAACGCTATCTGCGTATGGCCCGCATCTGGGCAGAGAATTCCTATTGCAAGAGAAGGCAAGTAGGGGCTTTGGTCGTAAAAAACAAAATGATCATCAGCGATGGTTACAACGGTACTCCAACAGGTTTTGAAAATATCTGTGAGGACGAGAATAATGTATCAAAGCCTTATGTGTTACATGCCGAGGCCAATGCTATAACGAAACTGGCACGTTCCAATAATAATAGTGATGGTGCAACCATTTACATTACAGCTTCACCCTGTATTGAGTGCGCCAAACTCATTATTCAGGCAGGCATTAAACGTGTGGTTTACGGTGAGAAATATCGGCTTACCGATGGCATCGACTTGCTTGAAAGAGCTGGTATTGAAGTTGTTTACCTTGGCAATGATTAAAATTTAAGGAATTCTTCTCTTTTATAGAGTAATTGTTATATTGAAGAGCTATGGATAAGCAAAAACATTTTTCTCCGCTTTGGTTGGCATTGAGCGCAGCTGTAGGTATTCTGATTGGTACTTTCTATGCCAACCATTTTGGGGGCAACCGACTCAACATCATCAATTCAGGTACCAACAAGCTGAACAACTTGCTACATATAGTCGATGACCAATATGTAGATACGGTCAACATATATGATTTGGTAGAGAAAGCTATGCCTCAATTACTTTCTGAATTAGATCCTCATTCGGTTTATATTTCGGCAAAAGACAAACAGATAGCCGAGGACGACCTGCGTGGTTCTTTTTCGGGTGTAGGTATTGAGTTTGTGATTCGAAAAGACACGCTTCGCGTACAGAATGTGATTAAGAACGGACCTTCCGATCGTGCAGGCGTGTTGGCCGGTGA